>NKIK01000070.1 GCA_002256115.1 Burkholderiales bacterium PBB3 | reverse complement strand
AAATAGGTGTCGTTGCCTGTGCCGCCTGCCATAGTGTCATTGCCTGCTTTGCCGTCCAGCGTGTCGTCGCCGTCGCCACCGGTTAAGACATTCGCAGCACTGTTGCCGGTGAGCACGTTGCTCAGCGAATTGCCGGTGCCGTTGATTGCGGAGCTGCCGGTTAAGGTTAGATTTTCTACGTTGGCGCTTAGGGTGTAGGTTGCCGACGCGCTGATCGTGTCCGTACCTTCGTTGAGGTTTTCCGTGATGACATCTGCAGTGTTGTCCACCATATAGCTGTCGTTTCCAGCACCACCAATCAGCGTGTCAGCACCAGCTCCACCATCCAGGGTGTTGTTGCCAGCGTTTCCTGTGATGACATTGGCGGCGGTGTTACCCGTGCCATTGATATTGGCGGCACCTGCCAAAGTGAGGTTTTCTAAGTTGGATGCTAGTGTCCAGTTTAGGCTGGCAACAACCAGATCTGTGCCAGCGCTAGAGGCCTCTGTCGTCACGTCCGAGGCGTTGTCTACATAGTAAGTGTCGTTGCCCGCGCCGCCAGTAAGCGTGTTGATGCCGCTGTTGCCCTTTAAGACATTGTCCAGAGTGTTACCAGTTCCATTGATCGCAGCACTTCCTGTCAATGTCAGGTTTTCTACGTTACCGGCCAGCGTATAAGTCACAGAACTTTGGATCAGGTCCGTTCCCTCATTTGCCAACTCAGTGACGACATCGGCCGTGTTATCCACAACGTAGGTGTCATCGCCCGCTCTTCCTATCATCTGGTCTGCACCAGCACCGCCATTGATAGTGTCATTGCCTGACGCACCTGTCAGCACATCGGCACCACTGGTGCCCATTAAATTAAAAGGAGCAGCCCCCCCAACCGTCAAACGGAAAGTATTGCTCACCGCCAGACCAACACTGTCTGTCACGACGACCTTCAGGTTCAAGAGGCCCATGTTGGCTATCCCTGGTGTACCGGTGAATCTCCGGGTATTGGGATCAAAGCTAAGCCAGCCCGGTAGTGCGCTGCCATCGGCCTGGGATGCGGCGTAGGTCAATGCATCGCCGGGATCTCGATCTGCAAAGGCATTGCTTGGAACCACGAAACTCCAGGGCGATCCTTCTGCGGCGAGCCCGTCTTTGATTGGATCAACAACCATCGGCGCACCATTGATATTGAGAACTTCCAATGTAAAGAAGCTCGAAACCACGCCACCGGCACTGTCGACCGCAGTGATCCTCAATTCCTGCACTCCAACATCCGCATTCGCAGGCGTACCGCTTAAGGTTCTTGTGGCGGCATCAAAGTGAAGCCAGCTCGGCAAACTTGCCACCCATCCACCAGTCGCAAACAACTTCAACTGATCGCCAGCGTCGGCATCTGCAAAAGTATCTTGCGGCACCACCAGGCTAAAGAGCTGCCCCTCGTTCACCGTGAGATTGCCCAAAGGATTCACGACTTCAGGAGCCGTATTGCTCTGACTGCCCGCCGCTGCTACGGATACATGGAATGTGTAACCGCCTTTTGCACCATGCGAATCAGTACCCACCATGTCAATCGAATACAGGCCTACATCGCCCGCGGCTGGGGAGAACGAAAACTCCTGTGTCGCCGCATTAAATTGCATCCATGCGGGCAATGGTGCGCCACCATGCAACACTGCATTCACACTCAGCGTGTCGCCTATGTCGGGGTCAGTCAGAAAATCGCTGAGCGATCCCGAGTCCGAGACCTCCCCAGCCACGATGGGCATCACCATTTCAATGAAATTACCCACGGCTTTTGGTGCTTCGTTTTGCCGCGTCACTGCGAGGCCAAAGTCCGTCGATGTCTCAGCACCAGTTTGGTCAATAGCCGAAACCCGAATGTAGTTAGACCACACATCTTGCTCTGTCGGGGTGCCAGAAAACGTGCGTGTATCGGGGTCAAAGCTCAACCAAACTGGCAGGCTGGAGCCGTCGTTCAATGTGGCCGTGAGCGTAAGCACATCGCCTTGGTCAAATTCGATCTGGCTATTGATCGTGTAGGAGAAGGGCACACCAGTCTTGACTGTGAAATCGCCAATGGAAGGAAGAATGGGTGGCGTATTCACTGCGACTACATTCACCTTGAGTCCATATGTAGCTTGCGCACCGGCCAAGTCCGTCGCTACCAGGTTTACGGTATGAAGCCCCGCTTGGGCGTGAGTCGGTGAAAATACCAATGCATACGTTTCGGTGTCGAATTGCAGCCAAGCCGGTATCGCTCCACCATCGACCGAACCTATGCTCAAACGGAACACATCACCTGCATCATCGTCTTCAAAAAATTGGCTTCCCACCACTCCCGTGTAGTAGGTGGTGCCCAGCGATTGGATGGCCCACGCATTCAATGAAATTTCCCAGCCCTCGCCAATAGGCCTGGGCGCGTGATTGATGCTGGCAATCGTGAGATTGAAGGCTTCGTAGGCCACTGCTCCAAAATTGTCAGTGGCCGCAACGGAAAGCGTCAGCGTGCCCACATCGGCTCTAACAGGTGTGCCGCTGAACGTGCGAGTGGAGGCATCAAAGCTCAACCAGTTGGAGTCCATCGGACTGCCATCAGCCCAACTCACGCTGTAAGCCAATGAATCGCCAGCATCCATATCGGAGAAGGTGTTGGCTGGCATCTGGAAGGCCCATGCCGCTTCTTCGTTGATGAGCTTGTCCGCAATTGGGTTGGTCACAGTTGGGACATGGTTGGTGATAGGAGCAACCTTGCTCACCAGAGTGGCTACATCCCAAACAGTGTCGTCAGCAAATCTCACCTGTTGGATCGGGCTACGTGTTGTCGGCCCGGGCATGCCATAGAAGAAATTAAGAATCTTCACCTGATCCGCGGTTCCACTGATGCGCAATATCAAATCCTTGGAATCTCGGCTTGTCTCAATCTCTGCTGGGAGAACACCCGGTTTGAACATCAAGGTGCTTAGGCTTTCCGGATTTACATCTGAAAATCTACCGATAGTGTCTGAGCCATCACCTTTGCCGAATAAATAGGTGTCGTTGCCGTCAACACCATTGAGAAAATCGGCACCGGCTCCGCCATCCAACACATTGTTTCCGGCGTTCCCAATAAGGCTATTGCTTTGATCGTTGCCGGTACCGTTTAGGTTGGCACTGCCTTGCAGGAGCAGCGTTTCAACATTGCTGCTTAGCGCATAACTAACGTGCGCCATGACAGTATCCTCTCCTGCCGAATCCAGTTCGATGACTTTATCCTCCAAGTCGTCGACCACATAGGTGTCATTGCCCGCACCACCCGCCATTGTGTCCGGCCCGGCACCTCCATCGAGCCAGTTGCTGCCGCTGTTGCCCGTGATCACGTTGGCCAAGGAGTTTCCGAATCCACGGCTATCCAAAGACCCAGTCAGAGTCAGATTTTCAACATTCGCACCCAGGGTATAGGTCAACCCCGTTTGGACCGTGTCCGTACCTTCATCGGCGCTCTCGACCACGACATCCGTCTCTGAGTCAACCACATATATGTCATTACCCATTCCCCCCAGCATGGTGTCGGTGCCAGCGCCCCCGTCCAAGCTGTCGTCTCCGGCGCCACCGGTCAAAGTGTTGTTCGCCGCGTTGCCGGTCAGCACATTGTTGGCGGCGTTGCCTGTGGCATTGATGGCCGATGCGCCATTGAGCTTTAAGTTGAAGAAACCATCGGGCAAAACATAGGCGATGCTGGATTCGATATGACCCATTGCGCCTGCGCGCGGGACGATCACGTCACCCACATCATCCACAACATAGGTCGTAATTCCGGTGCCGCCCATCATCAGGTCGGCCCCAGCGCCACCATCCAGACGAGCAAATGGATAGTTCCATTTGCCGAAGTCAACAGCCGACACATCGATTCGATTGTTCAGTCCATTGCCTATGTATGTGAACGTGCGCGGATCACCA
This sequence comes from Burkholderiales bacterium PBB3, assembly GCA_002256115.1. Classification (GTDB taxonomy): domain Bacteria; phylum Pseudomonadota; class Gammaproteobacteria; order Burkholderiales; family Burkholderiaceae_C; genus Allorhodoferax. The sequence goes on along the minus strand of NKIK01000070.1, from coordinate 7,804 downwards.
AAACCGTAAACGTAGGAGTTGACGTTCAACAGGCTGGAGACCGTCAGGTTCTCTACATTTTCTGGCAGGCGCAGTGAGAACTCATCAGTCACCAGCGTGTCCGTACCCTCGCCGGGGTTCTCCACAATACTGGGAACGGTTGGTGTGAAAAGAGAAATCGCGTCGTAGCGTATTGACCCCGAGTGGATGTAGGTATCGTTACCAGTGCCACCCACCAGGGTGTTGACACCGGGGCCACCAATCAGCTTGTCATTGCCGGCAAACCCATAGAGCGTGTCATCGCCTGCCAAGCCATTGATCGAGTCATTGCCCGCAGTGCCGTTGAGAGTGTCATTCCCAGCGGTGCCCAGGATGGGATTGAGCAAGGGCTCCACCACCATATCAAACACATCCGTCGCGGTCAGGTTGAGCGCGTCTGTGGCCGTGACCCGCACGCTGGTGGTTCCCAGCGTATTGGAAGTTCCGCTAAACGTGCGCGTAGTGGCGTCAAATACCAACCAGCTAGGCAAAGCGCCACCATCTGCCAAGGTAGCGCTATAGGTGAGCGTATCCCCCGCATCCGCATCACCGAATGCATAGGGGGCCACCGTGTAAGTGAAGGTGGTGTCTTGCTGCACGCTTTGATCCGGCAAGGGGACCGCCACTGTTGGGGCATTGTTAGTGGTAACAACATTCATCGTCACAGCAGTAGCCACCCCCAAGCCGTAGTTATCTGTTCCCTGCAACACAAACTGCAAACTGCCCACATTAGCAACATCGGGCGTACCGCTAAAAGTGCGCGTGGCCGCATCAAAACTTAGCCATGCTGGCAACGCGGAGCCATCTTGCATTTTGGCGCTGTAGCTAACCGAGTCGCCCACATCGCTATCCACCATCGTGCCTACTGGCACGGTGTAGCTATAGGCGGCACCCGCCAGAGCGCGTAGGCCAGGTAGTGGCACCGCCACCGTGGGCGCATGGTTGTTGGCAGCACGGTCCACCGCAGTTTGGATCATGGCCTTGTCCCACACCACGCTGTTGCCAAACTCCACGCGGTCAATCTTGTGGTCGGAGGTGACGGTGCCCAGCACCGTGTCCGCAGCGTAGTAGCCCAACACATAGACTTGATCCGTCGTGCCGTTGATCTTGAAAAGCAAATCGTCACCGGTTCGTCGGGCCGTGATATCCGTGTCTGCAATGCCCGCGCCAAAGCGCAGCGTATCCACGGCCTCCGTCAGTTCTGGCCTGGCGGTGTCGCGCAAGAAGTCAGTGTTATCAATCGCATCATTGCCATCCCCGCGATTGAAGATGTAGGTGTCATTGCCTCCACTACCCCTCAGATTGTCGTTGCCAGCAGCACCTGTCAGCACATTGTGGGCGCTATTGCCGCTAATACTGTTGCCCAGCGCATTGCCGGTCCCGTTGATGGCTTCCGCGCCCGTGAGGGTCAGGTGGTCCAGGTTGTCGCCCAGCGTGTAGCTGATGCTGGCCTCAACCCGTAACACCGGAGTGGCAGCCGTAGTTGCATCTGCGGCTGCGAAGCTTTGCACTGTGCGCTGGCTTGGCATAGCAGACTGCACCTGCGCCGGAGCCACCGGGTCTGCCTTCTTGGCATCCACGATCACATCGCCCACGTTGTCCACCACGTAGGTGTTGCTGCCCGTGCCACCATTCATTGTGTCGGCACCTGTGCCACCAATCAGCCTGTCGTCTCCCGCGCCGCCGTATAGCGTGTCATTGCCACCGCCGCCTACGAGGGTGTCATTGCCCGCACCGCCGTCCAGGTAGTCGTTGCCCTGGTACTGGTCCAGCAGGGCAGGGTTGTCCTCATCGCCAAACAGGGTGTCATTGCCCGTGCCACCGTACAGCGTGTCATTTCCACCGCCGCCCGCAAGGATGTCGTCTCCGCTTTCCCCATCCAGGTAGTCATTGCCCCAAAAGATCGCATTGGCCTCGGGCGTATCTACATTGCTGGCCGTGGTGTCGCCCCACAGCGTGTCATTGCCGCTGCCACCATACAAGATGTCGTCTTTGGCACCGCCCTCCAGATAGTCGTTGCCGTCTTCACCATCCAGGTAGTCATTGCCATGGTAGACGGCGCTCAGGGTGTAGGTATCACTGACCTTGCCGGATACATCACCGAACAGTTTGTCGTCGCCAGAGCCGCCGTATAGCTGATCGGCATTGCCGCCACCGGTCAAGCTGTCATCACCCAAACCACCATCCAAGAAGTCAATGCCTTGCATGGTGGCATCGGTGAAGTTCATGTAGCCGAGTTTTAGCCAGCCATCGCCTTCGAGCCAATCGTTACCGTCCCCGCCTTCGAGCAAATCGTTGCCGCCATTGCCGTCCAGGCTGTCTGCGCCAATGCCGCCCACCAGTCGGTCATCACCCGCCCCGCCAATGATGTGGTCATCACCCGCACCACCATCCGCATAGTCACCATCCGTACCCACAGGGGCGTCAGCCGTCCAGACTTGGACCAGGCTGCCGTCTATCGTGTCCTCGTACACACCCCAGCCTGGCCCCCGGCCCAGCACCCGTTTGCCCGCCGGTGCGCTCCAGCTTTCGCCAGGGCTCACGCGTTGATTCACCGGCAAATTGCTAGCGCTGCTGATGAAGTCATTGCCTGCGCCGCCCAGGATTCGGTCAGAGCCTGCCCCGCCGCCGATCAGGTCGTCGCCATCTCCGCCGTTCATCTCGTCATTGCCGGAGCCACCGGCCAGGGCGTCGTTGCCGCCCAAGCCGTCAATTTTGTCATTCCCGCCACTGCCTTTGATGACGTCGGCGAAGTTGGCCTGGCTTACACCATTGATAAGGTTGCCGCCGGATGTCCAGCTGGTTGATTCCCAGTCGTATTTACCTTCGTCGTCCAAGAGGGCGCGTTGGTCGCCGCTGTAGGTTCTTACTGTCATGGGCGGAGTAGGCGGAGCCGGTGCATCGTCCAGAACGATGCCCAGTCGGTTACCACCGGAGGCTTGCCAGTTGCTAACCGTGATCTTGTCGGAGCGGAAAACTGTGCTGACGATGACGAGATCGCCGCCACTCATAAGCAGGTAATCCCACTTCTTATCGTCGCTTGTCCAGTAGTTGTTGGAAACTTTCTTGCCACCAGTGAGAGTTACACCGCCAACGGTGATGATGCCGTTTCCGTCGCTGTCCGAGATGATGTCAAAAAGCTCGTCGTTTTTGAGTTTGTAGGTGTCGTTGCCCGCGCCGCCATAGAGCCGGTCGGCGCCTGCGCCACCGTCCAGCGTGTCGTCGTCTGCGCCGCCATACAGATAGTCGGCACCACCACCACCACTCAAAGTGTCTTTGCCCAATCCACCTAGCAGCATGTCGTCCTTGCTGCCTCCGGTGAATGTGTCAGCACCTTCACCTCCTACAAACATCTGACTCTTGGCAGAGTCTTTTGCAGTTGCAGTCGTGCCAACGATGCCAGTCACTACGTTCCATTGAGCGTAACTGACCGTAATGCTGTCACCGCCATCGGCCTTTAACATCGGACTCAACCAAGCAGTGGTGTATTGCAAGGCTTTGTTGGCAGATGGCTTCAGTGAAGTGATGTCACCTTGGTTGCTGGTGTACTGGATCAATTCCCCGGTTCGCGTAAAGAACTCTTGCTGGGCATAGTCATTCCTTTGCCAGTAATACCACTCGATGCCCTGGGCGATGAGTGCGTTCTGAGCGGCTTGGTTTAGACCGGCCACATTGGTTCCAAGCTTCTGAAAGTCGTTGGCGAAGTGCGTGAGCATGTTGCTGCTCTTTGCGCCGGGAGCGGTGCCGGTTTCGTAACGAACCAAGTGATCGATGAAATTCACATCGGAGTCTTTGTTGTTGAATTTATACAACTTGCCATCAAAGATCCTCCTGATCAAATCAGGCATGAGGTAGGTTACGGTGCGAAAATTTTCACTCACCAAAAATGCGGATAGCAGTGCTTGAGAGTGCAGGTCAAACTGCAGCGACAAGTCCGGCGTGCCGTGCAATATGGAGGTCGATGTCCCAATTCGAATCGCGTCCGGGAGAAGAGAGAGAAACTCTCCTTTAGCATTGATGCTGGTGACGTTCGCGTTCTCGCGCTCTTTCAGACCGTCGCTAGACCATCCTAGGCCAAGTGGGTCGAATGATGCTACGAACTTACTCAATGGCTCAAGCCACGATGCTACCAACGGATAGGTCGTCGAAGGGTAGATCGCGAGCAGCCTATTCTTTAAATCGCTCGCGTTGAACCAGCTTGCTGCGTTACGAAATGGTGCTTGGTCGAAAGTGACCGCCGTTCTATTGAAGAAGACACCCATCAATGAAGCAAGCCCCCCTCCCAATGAGTGGCCGGTAAATGTAATGTTCGCTGTCGGATTGGCGGCCTTCACATCAATGTAGTACTTGGCCGCTTGGAACAATTGCTCCGAAGTGGCACCGAGAATTCCAAGGTTTATGTTCGCAGCCCAGTCGGCACCAGCTTCCAAGTCAAGGCCAGATCTAGTGCCTGCATATGAAATGACGATATTGCTGCCTTTGCTAAATGCCCCCACTTCAAAGCCCCAGGTAGTCAAATAGTTCGGCGTTGGCGCATGAGCAAACTCTTCCCATCCGTTTGGAACGGAAAGCCAAGTTGTTGCATTCGGTCGTGAGGACTGATAGACGCGCCCAGCCATTAGCGCACAGTCGATTTCAAATTGTGTAGTCATAGTTTTTCACTTCGATTTTTACTTGTAGATGAATAGGTGTTGGGGCACTATTTAGTTCGGCAAATGTCCGCTGGCGGGAGTAATAGGAGTTGGTGCTTTCAAGCTGCCAGAAAAGTAAACGCAATCCACCAACGATCCAGAGTTAGCCCGGGGAACCAGGGGGTTTTTCAAGATGGTTGCCAGCTCTTTGTCCACATTAAAGCTATTGATCTCTTTGACACTCGCCGCTGGAACAAATCCAGTCATCTTTGCAGCGTCTAAAAATTCTCTGTCCCTATACAGATTAGTCACCACGTTTGGACGCTCTATTTCTGCAGGGAACTCACTCAGGGTAATTTTGTGCCATTGGGCATTCGTATATTTGAAGAATAGATAGGGAGGATTCGGTTTGCCAAGTGCAGCGTAAACGAGACATCCCAGAGGCATCGTGGCAATATAGGGCGTACCTTGAACAATTCCCAGCGCTAGTAGCTTTAGATCCACTTGCCCCTTTTGAATGTCGGATTCATTCATCTTCCATTCAATAGCTTCTTTTGATCCCGCTGGTGTGAAGGTAATGGAATGTGCGGTGATTGGCGGACCCTGACCAATCTCACTTGCGCCTGAGCGGGTTTGCGAGCGCTCCACAATTAGCGTGGTGCCATCGTGCAAAAGCACTTCCTCTTTCCATGTGATCGTCTTTGAACATGCACTCATGGTTACTCCAAGAATCAGGATTGAAACGACACGCATAAGGGCTTGCACGACGCAGGGGGAAGGAAAGAAACGTTTTTGTAGTTTGTTAGTTTTATTCATATTGCTTAGTTTGGTCTCTGTTATTTACGACATGCCATATTTGCTGTCACTGCGTCCACTACTCTTGCTGCAGTTTTGATTCTTGTCTCTTGTTTCATGATTTCTGTCCTTTTCCCAATTAGTCTTACCGCTCCCTCAAACTCTCACTCCCCGCCCGCTGCACCGGTGACAGCAAATACTCAATAATGCGCCGCTTCCCCGTCTTAATCTCCGCCGTCACATTCATCCCTGGACTGATCGCAATACGCTTGCCATCAATCAACATATCTTTACGGCTGAGCGTCAAAGTGGCCGGATAGAAACTTCCACCATTGCCGCCCCCATTGCCACCGCGTCTGTCATCCTGCGCACTCGGCGTCACCGCATCCGCAGACACATTGCTCACAGTTGCCTGCACCGTGCCGTACTTGGTATAGCTAAAGGTCTCCAGCTTCACTTCGGCCACTTGGCCCGCATTCACAAAACCAATGTCCAAGTTGGCAATGCTCACCTCCGCAGTGACCGTTTCGCCTTCATTCGCATCCGGCACGATCACCATCAGCGGCTGGGCGCTGGTCACCACACCGCCTACCGAATGAATCGCCAACTGCTGCACCGTGCCCGCCACCGGCGCGGTGAGCTGGGTTTGGCGCTGGCGCTGTTGGGCCTTGCTTTGGTCGGCACCCAATTGCTTGACTTTGGTAGTGGCCAGGGCATAACGGTCATTCAGGTTGCGCAGCGTCTCCGCACGGTAGGCGGCCTGGGTCTGCTGGCTCTCGGCCACACCCGCTTGGGCTTCTTGTAGCCGGGCGCGTTGCACCATCAGGTCCCGCTCCAGCTCAATACGTTCACGGGTTTTGTCCTGGGTGGCGTGGCCGGAGATAAAGCCTTGGCTGACCAAGCGGGTGTAGTCCGCCTCGCGGCTTTGGCTTAAAGGCAGGGTTGCTTCCAGCTTGGCGATGCTGGCTTGCACGGTGGCAGCCTCTGCCAGTTTGCGCTGGGCTTCAGACTCCAGTTTGGAAAGCTTGGCGCGGATGTCTTGCCATTCGGCGTTGAGCTGAGATTGAACTTGGGCTTGATTAAGTGCCAAATCAGGCTCTAGGGCCGATGGAACGTGCGGGAGCAGCTTCTCTTTTGATAGCAGTTTCAGCAAAGCATACGTCCGCTGCGCTTCACTGTTGGCGGCCAATAGTTGCTCTTGCACACTGGCGCTGTCCGCACTTGCCATGGTCGGGTCCAGCTCTACTAGCACCTGGCCTGCCTGAACCTTGTCGCCATCTTTCACCAACACCGCCTTCACCACACTGGCCTCCAGCGGCTGGATGATCTTGGTTCGCTCTGAGACGATGATGCGCCCTGGTGCCACGGCCACAATGTCCACCTCACCGATACAAGCCCACAACAGCGCCAACACAAACAAGCCCATGAGCACATAAGCCAGGCGCCGGGGTGCGGGGTGCACCGGGGTTTCTTGCAAACTCAGGGCTGCGGGCAAGAAGGCCACTTCATCGGCCAAACGGGCTGGGCCTGCCAGCTCCCGGCGGTGGTGCCAGGCGGTACTCAGGATGGCTTTGTAGCGGGAGAGTAGTTCTAGGGTTGGGTGTGGCTGTGTTGTGTTGTTCGTACTCATGCCACCACCTCTTCAGTCCGGCTGCCGTCTTGCATCGCCCACAGGTAGGCATACAGCCCATCAGGCTTGTGCAGCAGCGCGTCATGGCCGCCGCTTTCCACAATCTGCCCTTTGTCCATCACGATGATGCGGTGGGAATTGCGCACAGCAGACAAGCGGTGCGCAATGATCAGCACCGTGCGGCCCTTGCAGATGTGGGTCATATTGCGCTGGATGATGGCTTCAGACTCATAGTCCAGCGCGCTGGTGGCTTCGTCCAATATCAAGATGCGCGGGTTGGTGAATAGCGCTCTGGCAATGGCCACGCGTTGTCTCTGGCCGCCACTCAAGGAGCTGCCTTGCTCACCCACCACGGTGTCATACCCTTCAGGCAGCTCGCTGATGAATTCATGCGCACCTGCCAGTTGGGCTACGCGCATCACCGCCTCTAGCGGTGCTGCCGGGTCGGCAATGGCGATGTTCTCGCGGATCGAGCGGTTAAACAGCAGGTTCTCTTGCAAGACCACACCCACTTGGCGGCGCAGCTGGGCGGCGTCGATGAGGCTGATATCGATTCCGTCTACCAGCAATCTTCCACCCTCCGGGCTATAAAGCCGCTGCACCAGCTTGGTCAGCGTGCTCTTGCCCGAGCCAGACCGGCCCACTATGCCAATCACTTCACCCGGGGCAATGTCCAGGCTGACGCTGTTCAAAACGGGTGGTGCTTCTGGGCGGTATCTGAAAGTGACTG
>NKIK01000063.1 GCA_002256115.1 Burkholderiales bacterium PBB3 | reverse complement strand
TTGCGCTTGCGCAGCCAATTGACGTCTTTTTGCTTCACCCATTTGGTGACCTCTACAAATTCGTTGAACTCGGCTCCCAGTCTAACTTGCAGCAGGTTTTAGTAGCTTCAACTGCCGGAAATAGGTTGAATGATGAACTTGGCGGCAAAGCCCACCATGCCAAACGCCAGTCCCAAAAAAAGCACAAAGGTGCCGAACTTCCCGGCCTTGGACTCGCGGGCTAGCTGGCCGATGATGAACAGCATGTAGAGCATGAAGCCGCCCACGCCAAACGTGAGGCCGAAGCTGGCAATCTGCTCTTCGGTGAAGCCGAACATCAGCGCCGACCTCTACGTTTTGGTGCGGCGGCGGATCGTACATAGGGCGCAGACAAGGCCTCACGCTCCGGCAGGCCCGAGACATCCACCAGCTCCCGGTAGGCATGCCAACTAGCATGGCCCAGCATGGGGATGATGGGTATCAAACCCAGCAATAGCGAGCCCAAACCCAGCAAGGTAAACACCATGATGATGGCGGCCCAGGCGGCCATCGGGACGGGGTTGGCCAACACCACGCGCCAACTGGTCAGCACCGCTTGTGTCAGGGTGACACGCCGGTCCAGCAGCAGCGGCATGGACACCACGCTGGAAGCAAACATGGGCGCGGCCATCACACCGCCCAGTGCCAGCCAAAGCTCAAACAACCAGCTATCGGGCGCGAGCATGACGTGGTGCACAAAATCCAGGGGGCTTTGAATGGGCAACGGGGCCAGCAGCGTAATAAGTGCGGCGGAAGTGAGCACCCAGCCGGTGGCGGCCAGGCCCAGCAGCGTGCCGAACTGCACCATGCACCAGTAGTCATTGCCAAATTTGTTGATATGGCTGTTTTGCCAATTGAGCCAGGTGCGCAGGACGACACCCCAGTTAGCCTGCTCTTTGCGCTCCAAGGCGCGGCTCAGTGCATACAGGCTGGTGGCTAGCACTGGCGCCACGACCATAAAACCCGATAGCGCACCCGCCAACAACCAGAAGCGCTGGTGGGCCAAACCGATGATGGTGGCGCCACCCAGGGCGACCACAAAGCCATGCATGAAGCTGACCCAGCCAGCCCGCAGCATGTCGTGCCAAGCCAGACCCAGCCACACCAGCGGGCGCATGGCCGTGATGGTGCGAACCGGAATCACAGAAGGTGGGGGCAAAGGGGCTGTGCGCATAATGGTCAGACTATCCTACAGGAGCTATCTGCATGCCCCGCCCCTTATTGAGCGAATCCCATATTCACAACGCCATCCAGGCCAAGATCAATACTTGGCACACCGACATCATTGGCGAGGTGCAGGCGGCGGTAGCGGCCCATGCAGTGGTCGTGGTGGGTATGGGCATGAACCCCATGCCCAAGCGCGCACGCAAAGCCCTGGACGCTGCGGGCGTGGCCTACCACTACATGGAATATGGCAACTACCTGAACACCTGGCGTAAGCGCAACGCGCTAAAAATGTGGACCGGCTGGCCCACATTCCCGATGGTGTTTGTGAAGGGGATTTTGGTGGGCGGTGCCACGGATGTGGAGGCCCTGATCGCCAGCGGCGAACTCAAGCGCATGCTGGCCTGAGTCCGCCGTGGTCAGTTTGCGCGCTTACTTAAGCGCTTAGGACTTGGCGGGAGCGCCAGGTGCTTCGTGGCGGGGGCCATGGCCTGGCCCCTTGCGGTCACCCCAGCGGTGCATCATCTTGCTGTGCTCTGCGTCAAACACCTTCTTCTGGTCCGCGTTCAGCGCGGCATAGAAGGTCTTGGTAGCCTCTTCCCGCTTGCCCATCGCCGCCTGACGGTCGCTCATGTGCTGGGCTCGCAGGGCGCGCATTTTGTCGATGCGCTCTGGTGTCGTCAGCTTTTCTATTTCAGCCCGGTCAGGTCGCGCGTGCTCTGCACGAGCTGGCGGTTTCAGAGCCGCGGTAAAGGTCGTCCACGCGCCTTCCTGTGGAGTGGTGATTTTCAGCTTGGCTTTCAGGTCGGCCAGACGCTTGGCCACCATGGCTTCCATCTTCGCAGGGTCCATGCGGGCATGCATACCGCGCTCGTGGCCGCCACGGCCTTCATGTGTGCGGGGGCTGGAGGCACCGGCCATAGGTGTGGGCGCAGCAGGTGCTGTCGTGGTTTGTGCTTGGGCGGACCATGCGGCGTTGGCCAGCAAGCCTGCGATCAAGAGAGATTTCAATCCTGTTTTCATAAGGCATCCTTTGGGTGTTGCCGTTGCAGGGATTGCAATCAGCATGGGAAGAAGTTTGCGCCGCGCTTGTATACGTACCATGAGGCTGCAACAAGGATTTGTAAAGTTGCGCGTTAATGTGCTTCGGCTGAGCGTCCACAATACGTTGTTTGGCAATTGTTGTCCCTTCAGAAAAGGTTGTTTGTGTTCAAGAATTTGATGATGTACCGCCTGGCGTCGCCCTGGCCCGGGTCGGCAGAGCAGGTAGAGGCGGAGCTGGAAGATGCGCGCTTTGTGGAATGCGGTGCTTCGCAGGAAAAATCGGTGGGCTGGATCGAGCCGCGTGGCCACGCCAACGGTCCGCTGGTCGAAGTGGTGGGTGGCCAATGGCTGCTCAAACTGATGCTTGAAGTGAAGGTCGTGCCCGGCTCGGTGGTCAAGCGCAAGGTGCAAGACCAACTGGATCACATTGAAGCCACCACCGGGCGCAAGCCCGGAAAAAAGGAAAAGCGCGAAATAAGTGAAGACGCCCGCCTGGCGCTGCTGCCCATGGCGTTTACCAAGCAGTCCAGCGTGAAGGTGTGGGTGGACCCCAAGGCCGGTTTGTTGCTGACCGATGCAGGCAGTTCGGCCAAGGCCGACGAGGTGATGACATGGTTGATCAAGGCGGTAGATGGCCTGGCCGTGACGCTGGTGAACACCCAGACCTCACCGGCCGCGGCCATGTCACTGTGGCTGTCGACCAAGGAAGCGCCACCTGGCTTCAGTGTCGACCGGGAATGCGAGCTAAAGGCGGCCGATGAATCCAAGGCCGTGGTGCGCTACACGCGGCACGCGCTGGATACCGACGAAGTAAGCCAGCACATTGCGATGGGCAAGGTGCCTACGCGCTTGGCGATGACCTGGGATGACCGGGTGTCGTTTGTATTGACCGAAGGACTGCAGTTGAAAAAACTGGCCTTCTTGGAGACGGTGTTTGAAGATGCTGCCGCCAGCCCGGGCGATGTGAAGGAAGACAACTTCGATGCTGATGTGGCAATTGCCACGGGGGAGCTGTCGAAGTTGATTCCCGAGCTGCTGGAAGCCCTGGGTGGCGAGGCGGCGCTGGCCTAAGTCAGCGCGCCTACTGCTCGCCCGCTTCCAGGTAGTAGGCGGGTGGTTTAGCGGCGGTGGCCGGAGTTACCCCGGTCATTGTCCCAGCCGCGATTTCCGCGGTTATGGCCATCACCGTCGCGGTCATAACGTCCATCGTTTCGACCCCGATCCCAGCCACGGCCATCACGGCGGTTGTCGCTGTCGTAGTGGCTTGCATAGCCACCGCGGTAAACCACGGGGTAGACCACAGGCCGCACTACGGTGCGGTAAACGGGCTGGTACACCGGTTCGTACACCGGGGCCGGGCGATAAACCCGCACCGGTGGGGCATACACCACGGGCGCTGCCGGTGCGTAGCCGCCTTGGTAGTAGCCAGTGGAATAGCCGGAAGAATAGCCAGGGGCTGGGCCGCTGCGGTTGCGCCCGCCTTCAGTTGCTGCACTGGCACCAATGGCGGCTCCTACCGCGCCACCCACGATCGTGCCATTGCGCCCACCGACGCTGTGACCGATCAAGGCACCCGCAACGGCACCCAGGCCAGTAGCCAGAATGACTTGGCCGTCATCGGCGTGCGCTTGGGGTGCTGTACCCAGCAGGGTTGCGCCTGTGAGGATGAGCGCGCCCAGCATACTGGTGCTGCGGGACAGGCCTGGGGTATGTGACGGACTGACTGAAACAGAAGATGCTTGCATGTGAGTCGGTGGCCGCTAGGGCCGTTGCCGCTAAAAGTAGCGGCTTCTGACCCTATAACGACCACTTTGCGGCTTGGATGACAGGGTTACAAACACTTACGGCCGGATACAAGGCCGGTTGGCGTCATCTTCTAGGGGTCAAATCGGCCATTCAGCCCGTGGATAGTGCGAGAGAAGCTATAAAATTGATAGTATTTAGTTGCTGGCTACTCGCACTATTTCTGTCTGTGGCGCTTGGTTTTCCTCAGATTTTGTGCTTTGCAGCGCTTGTAGGTCTGTTTGCACTTGCGTTCTTTGCGCTTTTTTCATGGGCCGTAGGTTGCCCGCCACCCACTGCGCTCGCTCCAAATTGATTTGGCCGTTGGCCTTCCAACGGCGGGCTTCCAGGGCCGGGTTGTGCAGCATGGCGGCCAGCCACACGGCCTGTGCCGCGCTGAGCTGATCCGCCCGCTTGCCAAAGTAGGTGTGGGCGGCGGCCTGTGCGCCGCACACGTTCGCACCCCAGGGCGCGTGGTCTAGGTACAGGCGCAGGATACGTGCCTTGCCCAGGGTTTGCTCCATCTCCACCGCGTAGAGCAGCTCGCGCAGTTTGCGCACGGGCGAGCGCTCGCCGCCGGTGACCAGCAGCTTGGCGACTTGCTGCGATAGGGTGCTGGCGCCGCGCAGTTTGGGTGCCGTGCGTCCAAGGTCTTGCAAGGCCGCATTCTCTGACTGGTTGCCACGCAGGGCATGGCCGATTTCCACCAGGTCGTAGCCAGGGTGCTCGTAGAAGCGCTGGTCTTCGGCGGCCAGCACGGCGCGGGCCAGCAGGCTGTCGGCGCGCAGTGTGCCTTTCTTTGCCGATGCCGGTAGGCCTTGGTTGCACTGGCTTTGCGCTTGCGCCCAGGCTTCCGTGCCCAGGCCTTGCACGTGCATGCCGTCTAGGCGGGGTTGCACGCTGAGCGTTTTGCTGGGCAGGTCCAGCGTGGCTTTGAAGGCAAAGCTTCCGTCAATTTGCGCGTGGGCCAGCTCGGGGATGGCGCTGGCAAACAGCGCGTAGCCATCGCGCACGGGTGTGGTGGGCACATCAATATGCAGTGTGATGCCGTTGGCGCGCAGCGTGCCATTCCAGGTGGCAGAGACTGCGCCGCTTTGCAGCGTGCCGCGCAGTTCGGTGGCATTGCGGCGCACGGTCATTTGTGCGCCTTGCAAGCGCACGGGCTCGCCGCCCCAGCTGCTGCTGCGCAGTGTGCAGGGTTCGCAGTGCAGGCTGAGTTCTTGCGCCGCATCGTTCCATGTCACATGCATTTCGCCCAAGCGGGTGGATAGGTTGCGGCCGTGCAGTTGGCGTGCGATCCACGGTGTGGTGCCCCATTGGATGAGTGCTGCTACGCCCACATCGATTTGCATGGGACCTGCGCGCAGGGTGGTGGCCCAGTCGTCAGGGGCGGGGCGTAGGATGGCACGGGCAGCGTAAAGCAAAGCGAATATTGCAATCATTAGAGCTACCGTGGTGATGCCTACCCAGCGGGCTACGCAGTAGACGTGATTGAAGACGCTTGGAGCCTGGGCGTAGGAACGGTTGTGGAACATGTTGTTTGGGCTTATGAATTACAAAGGAGTGGCCACGGTCATGGCCCTCCAGGGGCCGGTGGACTTGCCCGCAAGCGAGGCCCAGTACCAAGCCGAGGTGTCGGTGTAGCCCTGGCCCTGTGCGTCTTCAATGCGCTCGCAGACGCGCACGGATCGGCCGCTACGGTCCGCCACAAAGCAGCGCCACCGCGCCTTGTCAGCCTGCACCTCCAGTTGCTCGTCGCGAATGCGGTAGCCCAGGCCGCGGTAGCAATCCGTAGCGGGGTGCAGCATGCGCGTCGGCCGGGCTACAGTGCGCAGCACCAGTACTTGTTTGCCATCCGTCAGGCGCGCTAGGCTGCCGGGGAAATGTTGGGCAAAGCGCAGCTCCACCTCGCTCAGGGCCAGTGGGCGCAGCAGAGCGCCCTGCCACTCAGCGGGCAGCTCTGCCGACAGCGCGGTTGCGTTGATCATCTGGGGTGCAGAGCGTTCTGCCATGGCCTGGCCGATGCCCCACAGTGCACACAGCGGTAGCAGTGTGGCCCAGAGGGCTTTGTGCAATACGCGATTCACAAAACGGTTGCTAAACAGGTGGCTCATGCTGAACGCTCCTGACGCGCCATGGCCCAGGCAATACCGCTGCACACAAGGGCGAGCACGCCCAACCCTACTGCGTCATGGCCCCATGCTGGCAAGTGCTTGCCCGACGCTTGCGCCGCGACCAGCACGATATTGCGGGCCACATTGCCCAGCAGCACCAGCACGCCGACGACAGGCAGGCGCAACAAGAAGGCGTGGTTGCTGCACTGAGTGGCCAGTGCCACTGCACACGCTGTGAAGTAACCCAGCCACACCATCTGCACGCCCGAGCAGGGTGCGTCCACGATGATGAGTTGGCCATTGACGATCAGGCTGCTGCCGGTACGCTCGGCAATGAAGCCGAGCGACAAGAACCAGCGGCTGGCCTCTGCCGTGACCACGCGCAGCGGAAAGCCCGCGTAGAACTGTAACGACGCCAACAGCGGCAAAGACAACACCGACAGTCCCCACACCGGCGCGCTGGAAATACGTGCTGGCAAGAAGGCCAACAACCCGGCGGCCAGACTTAAAAGACCGACCAGCGCCACCAGCAGATCCGGTAATTGGTTGTGCAATGCGGTGGTGAGAACAACACCGGTCAGCGCTGTGGCTTGCAAACCCAAGTGCGGTGCGGCGCGCAGCTGTTTGCGGTGCGCCCACAGCACCACCGCCAATGCGCCCAGTGCGAGCGCACCTAGCGGGTCGTCCGAGCCATCGACCATGCGCTGGCCCATCCACCACCAGGTGGGCCACAGGGCCACCGCTAGCAGGGCAAGCCAACGCCATTCGGCAGCGGTGTCGATGGTGACGCCCCAGCGGACAAAGCCGGGTATGCGTAGCAGACGGTGCAATGGGGAATGTATGTTTTCCACTTTCGGTTCCCTTGGTGCGGTGTAACAACTACCGTTCGGGCTGAGCTTGACGAAGGGCCCTTCGACAAGCTCAGGGCGAACGGAACGGTTCAGCTCGTGTAGTGGTGCGCACGGGTCTGTGCGCGGCGGCGGCGATTGGCCAGCATGGCCAGCACCGACAGCGTCACCAAGATGGCACCCCAGGTAGCAGGCTCAGGCGTGCTGGGCACTTCGGCGCCCAGGGCCGAGTTCTCCACGCCCTGCGGCAGGGGCGAGGGCTGGTTCACGCTGGGGCTATCCGCAGGTGCCTTGTTTCGCACCACCTGGTCCACGGCCAGGAAGCTGGTGTACTGCGTCAGCAGGCTGTACTTCAGGCCCAGATCGGTAATAGCGTCCTTGGCGGCGCTGCCGCCTTCCAGGGCTTCCTGGTCGCTCAGCGCGGCAATGCGGTGGCGGGCCCACAGGTGGCGCAGGGCGGCGGTATCGGTCACGTTGCTGGCATTGATGGGCATGCTGAAGTGCAGCGGGCCGCTGGCCGAGTTGCCGTCCACGATCAACGTGCCCTTGGCATCACCCTTCCATTTGCCAAACACGATGAGCGGGCGCTGGGCCAGCAGGTCGGGCAGCTGGCGGGGTTCCACGTCGTACACGTCCAAGCCTTCAAAACGCACCTTCACATTGGTGAGCACGGGGGAGTCAATCATTTTGCGGAAGCGGGCGGCTTGTTCGGCGGCCTCGGCGGGTTGGGTGATGATGAAGGGTTCGCCCATGCCCGCACGGGCCAGGCCTTCCATGAGGTGGCGGTTTACGCTGGAGCCGATGCCGAACGAAAACACGTTGGCGCTGGAGAGGTTGTTGCGCACCAGCTCAAAGGCTTCGCGCTCCACGGTCACATAGCCGTCGGTCACCACCACCACGGTGCGCGATACATCGGCGTTCTTGGGCTGGGCGTACACGCGCTTGAGCGCGGGGATCAGCTCGGTGCTGCCACCGCCGCCTTCTTTGTCAATCGTGCGGATGGCTTGGTCGATATTCGCTTTGGTGGCGGGCACCGACGTGGGGCTCAGGAAGTTGTTGCTGCCCGAAAACAGCAGCACGTTGAAGGTGTCACTGGGGCGCAGGCCACCAATCAGCTCGCGCAAAACCACCTTGGCGGTGTCCAGCGGAAAGCCGTGCATGGAGCCCGAGATGTCCACCACAAAGATGTACTCGCGCGGCGTGATGGCCGTGGCGGCCGGAGCCTTGGGCGGCTCCACCATGGCGAGGAAGAAGTTCTCATCCTGGCCCTTGTAGAGCATCACGCCGGTTTCGATCTTGTCGCCCGCCAGGCGGTAGTTCAGTATGAAGTCGCGGTTGTTGGTCGGCTCGGCCGTGGGGTTCAGCCCCACCACGGTGGCACCGCCCTGTTCGGTGTAGCTGCTGATGGTGTGCGAGCTGGAGCGCACTTCCTTCACGCCAATGGGCGTGTTCAGCGACACGTGGATGTCAAACGCAGGAGCAGCGGCGCTGGTAGGTGTGTTCTGGCCCTTCGGCAGGATGGGCTGGGCTACCCAGGTGGCGTTGGCCTGGCCGCTTTGCGGGCTGTTGTAGCGCGGGCCCACGACAGTGGGGAAGACGAACTGGTAGTTGCCATCGGTGGGCAGCAGCAGTTCGGTGTAGCGCAGCTCCACCTTCACATCGTCGCCGGGCATGATGTTGGCCACATTCATCTGGAACACATTGGGCAGGTGCTGCTCCAGCAGCGCGGCGGTCTTGCCTTCCTGCTTGGCCGCGTCGTATTCGATCTTGGCCTGTTGCTTCTCGCGGATCTTGGCCGTGATCAGCCGGCCGGCCAGGCGCACATTCATGCCATGCACCGCGGCGCGCGTGGAGCCGGGGAACACGTACTTGGCCTCGATGGCGCGCTGGCTTTCGTTCTTGTAGGTCTGCACCACGGTCACGTCGGCAATCAAGCCGCTGACCTTCACATTCACCTGGGTGGACTTGAGCGGCAACTGGTCCACGCCAGGGTTGTCGCTTTTGACGAAGAAGTAGGGGCTCTCGGTTTTGAGACGGGGCACTGCGTCGCGGTCTTGCGCGTGGGCTGGGGCCGGGTGGGTCACCAAGGCCAAGAAGCACAAGGCAGCTGCTGTGCTGGTGGCTAACCAACCCAGGTAGCCCGCGAGGGTGGGCGGGTTGGTGTGTGGTGCGACGGATGTGGAGGTTTTAGGGCTGCGTTGCGCGGCAGTGATGCAGGCGGGGGTGGCGTAGGCCATGGTGGGTTGTCTCCAAAACACGTGCAACATTGCACGGTGAAGAGAGCATCCCGCGGGGGGAAGAAGTCAGTTTGAAGCTGCTGGGGGCTTGTGTGAAGTCTGTGTGAAAACGGGGTGAAAAGGCGCTGAGCTAAAGTCGAATTGGAACAAGAGTTTCGGGCAGACTGAAGGTCTTTGGTAGGCCAAAAGCGGAAGTAGGCGATTGCGATCTGCCCGATAGATAGCTGTCCTTGGTCGACGGGAACCAACTGTCAGCTTTATGGCCAGCACTTCGTAAAAGTGGGCACCCGCTATGCGCTTAAACCGGCATTCGGCACGTAGCGGCTCACTGTCGCAATGCGCATATTCTCTCCGGCGAGGAGTTCCTTTTCGGTATCCCTTTTTCATGCAGACTTTTTCTCAAATACGCGAAACCCGAAGGGAAGTGTTGTCTTCTCCAAATCAATTAGAACCTGATCCGTTAGGTCAAAGGGAAGAACCCACAGCTTCATCCCATCGCTATAGTCAAAAACTGGCAGAGACTTTGAAAACGATCCGGTCGCCGGGTAGACAAGCACAAGCTCGCTTGAAGCCTGCCCTGCGAGGTACTTCTTGCCATATGCATACAGTTGGTAGAAATCGCCCTGGCTCAAGCCGTACTTATTGCCTCGGTCTGTGGCATCCAACTTCTTCCACTTGGTATCAAGCACCCACTTTTGCTTGGTGGACTCCAGCAATAGGTCAGGCTCCAACCGGAACATCTTGTCGCCATCGTGCACTGTTAGGTACTCGCTGGCAGCGGGACTTCGCAGCCGAATCGTTGGCGGAATACTGCGGCGCAACCACGCTGCAACATACCTTTCAAATAGCTTGTCCATGGGAAACAGCAGACTGAGGCCGTGCCAGTTCCCCGCAACGGACAAAGGCATTTGTTGGCTCAGGATCAGTTCGCACCATGGTTTAACCGGGCGGTAATGGCTCATGAGTCTTTCATTGCGCCACCGCTTGAAATCACCATCTACGTCTTTGCTGGAGCCAATCTCACTCATGAGGCTACGCAATTCACCGGCAAGTTTCCAGTTCGCAGCGTCCCGAGTGGTCTTCGATACCTGTTCCAGTGCCAGCTTCAAAAGCCGGTTTTCTGCACCATCAGGGTCAAAAATATCGTGTCGAATATGAAAGAAATGCTGCTTGCCCGGTGGCTGTCGCATTTGACGCACGGTGTCTAATTGCCCGCGCATGTAGCGTTGTTCTTCCTCTATTCTGCGGTAGTCGAACCGGATACCTGTTTTAACAATGCGCTCCAACGCAGCCAAGAACCGACCCATGACCCATTCAGTCAGCGGCGCATTAAATAGTTGCAGGTCCGCCGCTCCAACCTCACGGGCTGGCAGGTCAAAAGAAGTCGCAATCATTCGCTGTAAGAGGCTTCTGCTTTCGTGAACCACATCGCCAGACTCATGATGCTTGGGCAGAATTTCAATCCGTGTGCCGCAGGGTGTTTCAATGACTCCGACATGCTTATCCAGCCGCAACCAAGTCCGGCCCTCGACTATCGCAAGTGACGCACCGGCTGCACTGAATCTTTGGTTTAACTTGCAAACCCAATCGAAAGCAGACTGTGAAATCTGTGCCCGATCAAGCGTGTTCTCAATGGACGTGTCGTCCACTTTATCAGTCGTGAGGCGTGCGTATTCGCGCACCACAACTGATTGCACAATCACTCTGAAACTCCAACAATGTTGATGTAACTGTCGATGGATGTGAGGGCAGCTTCGTTAACCGCCCAACGTGTGTCACGAAGACCGCCTGCCACTTCCAAGCCAAAGAGTTTTGCCAATGACGTTGAGCCATGACCGCCCGACCGAATGAACGGCTCACCTTTGGTTCGGTGGTCGTTTAGTACCCAGCCAATACGCTCCCAGTCTTCAAAAAAGTACTCCTGAAGTAGTGGCAAAACCTGCTGCTTGAATATTGCCGACAACCGTTCAATGGAGCGGTCCTTGTCTAGTGGTAGAAAGTAGGCATGGCCGATACAGTGGTCCCGGTCGAGTAGAACTTCAATGCGCTGATTTATCGACCGCAGCATCTGTCCCACGGACAACCCGGAAATAGTCACCTTGTCCAGCAACTCCGGCTTCGCAGGCATTTCCTTAAAGACGAATCGACGGCGTAACGCAATGTCGAGGCCAGTTAACGACTTGTCTGCCGTATTCATCGTGCCAATCAAATAGACATTTTTTGGCACGCCAAATGGCTTCTTTGAGTAGGGCAATGTGACGGTCAAAGACTCTTTCGCACCAAGGCGCTTGCTAGGTTCAATCAACGTAATGAGTTCACCGAATATCCGGGAGACATTGCCACGGTTGATTTCATCAATGATCAAAACGAAAGGAGCTGAGTTGATTTCAGTTGGGCCAACAGCTTTCAAATCAACACCCGCTGCACTAAGACCTTTCAGCAGTTCGGGCCAACTGAAGCGGGTAATCTCGTAGACCGTCTTTAGCGTGAAGCGTTTTTGACTGTTGAGGTTCA
>NKIK01000012.1 GCA_002256115.1 Burkholderiales bacterium PBB3 | reverse complement strand
CCGGCAGCAGGTGAACCCGATAACCCGTCCGTTGCACGCTCGGTGCGCTGAGCCAACAACGACGAACGAATGGGGTCTTGCTGAGCGGTTCGTATCTGGGGCAGCGGCAAGGTCCGCAACAAGCCCGTTTGTAGATGTTCAGTCTGTTCCTCGTTGCGTTGCCGCTGTTCAGAATTCAGGTCTATAAATGGAAAAGACCCCGAAGGGTCAGGTCTCGCTATTGGGGGCTTGAAGTGGTGGGAAGTCCTTGTAGAGGGGTTAGGCCGCAGCGCAGGCCGGCGCCTGCGACGCGTTCCGATAACACACTGCCGACGCTCCGTGCCCGCGTACGTACTCTTGGTGCAAGAAGGAGTTGTTGCCGACCAATTGCTAAACGGGTATTGCTTGAGAGGCCACAACTTGACGCCTTGTCCCGACGCGCTGTCTTGTGGCCCCAGTCGCTACTAAACAATGTCAGATACCTTTACCCCCTTTGGGCCATGAGTGAGGTTTTGGGGTGTGACGATCGGCTGGTCGTATGCATGATCAGACTTGGGCCCATTGCAGTCTCTACAAATCCACCAAAGATTCTGTGGGTCGTTATAGAGCGCCTTGGCAATGTCGCGTGGGATTAAATACTCTCCATTTGGACCCAGAGTAATGTGGGTCCCACCTAGCGCGGCGACATACGTGCGCCAGGGTCCCATGTGATCAAGCTCGAACGCCAATTTGACCTTGTTGCATATCGGACATTGTGCTTTGCTTGGCTTCGGAGGAACTCCCATTCCTTGCAGAATCGTAACGCTAAACCAAGTGAAATTCTTGCGATTAACCTCAGCCAAGTCAACCAGTTCTGTATTTGGGAACCTGGCTCCATACTGCTTTGCGAGGCCCTTAAGCTCATCACCAATCGTCGACATTTTCAACTCTCCTGTTGGCGCCCGAGACGTCGGGCTTTGATGAAGCGGTAGAAACTTGGACAGACAGAACTCTAGCTAGCAATGCGGCGCAGTTCTGCGGCCTAACGTTGAAGCTGAGCCGCGAGCGGCGGCTTGCCGACGCGAATCGGATCGAGCGAATGGTTAGACCCCAGCAGCGCCACGACTAGCTTGCTGACCATGTTTGAGTTCTCTCGACTTGAAGATCTGGCTCCCGGTTCAACAGATGGACCGTTGGCACGGAGCCAGACAGAACGTGAACGATCCTGTCCTCGCAGCACAGCACAAACTCTAGGGTTGGTGATTCATCCAGCTCTGCGATTGTTGTTCTCGACTCGGCAAAGGCACGGAAGGAAGACGACACTGCTTCAAAGAGTACCCTGCCGTCCTTCTTCTCTAGTTCCTGATCCTGCTGATCTAGCGCCTCGTCATACATGAAGAACGCCCGGCATGCGGGGAACACCACAAGCACGCATCGGCTGTTCGGTTCTACTGTGACCGGGAAGTACGGTCCCAAAAGGTCTTCACCGACTTCGACGTACTGACGCTCAGCGCCTTTGATGCCTTCGATCAGGTTGACTTCAAGCGAACCGTTCAAGGCATGGTTCGCCGATTCAAAGAACCAGGTGCTGGCAGCATCAAGAATTGGATTCATGAGGTCTAACGTTGAAGCGAACTGGCCCGTAGGCGGCATGCCGTTGCGGGTCCGTTTGAGCGACCGGCAATCCCGCACCGCGCACCCCTTGCTCGCTTGATTGGCTCAGTATCTGCTGGACTGACCAATTACGGGTTACCCAGATTGTGAGCGCAGCACCTGAAAGGTGCCACCAGAACATGCCCGACGTACGTCGATGAACCAGGAGATGGCCTGAAGCAACTTGCCACGCGGCAAGCACTCCAGGATCTTGCGGTGCACCCCGTACCGTAGACAAGAGATACGAGTAGGGATTGAGCCTCGGGACCTTTGGCGTTCCTACACCTCGCACACGGTGCCAGGATATGGCCTGCTGCTCTGTAGTCGCGACCGCAGATGGCGGAATTGGCAGGGTATCAATTGCGTCGAGTCCAAGCCAGTAGAGCGCCGTCGGCCCAGCGGCGGCCAAAAATGCTGTGGCGACGACTAGACCAAATGCTAGGCGGAGAAGCAGCTTTGCCATCAAGGATAACGCTGACGCTAACCGGCCCACAACGGCAGGACGCCGAAGGGCCAGAATGAAATTTGGCCCGAAGGCGGCGTGCCGTTGCGTGTCCAATTGAGAAACTAGCTAGCCATCATGCCTAAGCCCACTGCGGAACAAAGCTGGCAACAACAAACAGCAACATGAAATTATGCGCAGCGTGGGTAGTGAAGGCGGCAACGAAGGCGGGAAATATTCCACTTGGCCGAGCGAGCAGGTAGCTGCCTGCAAAGACCAGCCCGGTGGAAAGGGACGCGACACCATGCGCCAGACCGCCATTGACGTAGTGACCCAAGCCAAACACCGCGGCACTGATGATGATGCAGACAAGGGCGCTGCCGCCGAAGCGATTGGCAACTTCCACCGGAACCACCTGACCGAGCAATGTTTCGAAGACCGGCACCCAGAGGATGGCGACGAAAAACAGAAGGCCCGCAGAGAGCGCCCCGAGACCCGAGCCGGCCGATGCCCCCCAATCCTCACGAGGAAGTACCAGGGAAAGAAAAAGCAGCGTCAGCACGGATACAGCCAAACTGAGCATTGCCAGCCATAGTCCGGAACTGATCGCGCCAAGAACTGGGCGTTCACATACTCTGGCCCGCAGATGCTCTATCGGAACTCTCATGATGATTAACGTTCGAGCTAAGCGGGCCTGGCGTCCTGCCGTTGGCGCTCCGCTTGAGCGAGGGGTTTTGCCCCACCGCGCAGAGCCTCCGGGCTACAGTTGCCAGAGCCCGTGGTCATTGCCGCCCTGCTGGAGGATGGCGCAGGTACCGTAGCCTTCGATGGGCATTGGAGGGAGTGCTAGCAGGGCGCCGGCGGATTGGGCTGCTGAAACCGCAGACACGATGTCTTGCACGAGCCAGTAAGGTCTCACAACTGGAGCTTCGGATGTGCGCAATGGAGCGCGAACCCCAATCAAACTTCCATCGCCCATCGGCGCGGTGCGCGCGCCGCCCAGTGCTGGTACTGAAGCGCCGAACTTAATGCCGAATGTCGTGGCATAGGTTGCGCAAACCGCTTCTACCTCGCTGGTAACGATCTCAAGATACTGTGTCTTCATAGTCATGAGAGATAAGTTTCGATTGAGGCTGCCGAGTGCAGCGAGGAAGTGGACTGTGGGGCCAAACGTTTGAGGTAAGCGGCCTGCGGCAGATTGACGTGGAAGGCCGGGAATGAAATGACGGCCCGCAACGACAAGCTGTGGCAGGTTCGCTTGAATGAATACGAAGGGACTTCCCACCGTCGGGCAAACGGCGTCAATGCGCCAAGATTGGTGGTTCTCGAAGTCATCAATCAGCTGCCATTTGAAAGGGGAAGTCCATGGAGAAGATTACCCGAGTCGGGGTGGATTTGGCCAAGCGTGTTTACCAGGTTCACGCGGTCGATAACGCCGACCTTACCGTGCTGGCGCGGCCGATGTCACCGGAGCGCTTCTTGAGCTGGGCGCTGGGTTTGCCTGCGGGCGCCGTGGTCGCGATGGAAAGCTGCTCTGGCGTACACCATCTAGCCCGCCGTCTACGCCTGATGGGGCTGGATGAATCGCCCCTGGGCGATTCAATCAGCCAGCCAAACATGGAGTCGACCTGGTATTCCCTGGAACCAAGGAGCAGGCTTTATCGGACATGTCGCTCACCGGAGTGATCCGGCGAATGAACGATCTCGAGGACAAGCCTTTGTGGGTCGACTCGAGCGGCGCGGTGATCACCGTACATGGATTCTGAGCAGGCTTCCGGATGTGGGCGGCTGAAGCGACGACATTCCCCCGCGGGGTCGCGGAACATGCCCTTGCGCACCAAATACCGAATGCTGTGGAGCGGGCCTATCAACGCGGCACGCAATTCGAGAAGCGAAAGGCCTTGATGAACGACTGGGCCGCGCACTGCGCATCGATGGTTTAGAGGGCTGTTTCGCTGACGAGTTGGCGCGGGTCTGTCTAGCCACGAGGTGGCAAGTTTCCGGGTGCCACCGAGTGCAGGTTGGAATGGAATACTTGTTAGCGGAATCAGGCGATACTTGGCTGCGTGACCTGCTGGCAGGCGTGTCGGTGCTGCGACCTACTCCATAAACGCTGACGAATTTGGCGCTGGATTCACTGAGCATCAGTGGCATGACGTGATTCACATTGCTCGTCATGGCGAATGACAAACGAATCGAGCACTCTCCGTCCCTGCCAGTGGGGCGCGGCTTTCGACGCGATCGGCAGTCCATTGATTTACGTGGGTTTCACGAAGCACTGACAGCCATAGCGAGAGCGAACGGCGTGACCGTGGCGAGTTTGCTGAGGTCCGCGATTCAGGAGTGGTTGGAGTGTGCCTCATCGAGTGAATCCCACTGCGGGCTGAGTGTGACCCAGCCCTCCCAACCCACGACTTCTCGGACGAAAGTAACTTTGCGTTTACCGGTTGAACAAGCGCTTGCGCTTGCGAATGCTGCGCGCGAGGCATGCGTCCCCCAGGGCATGTATGTGGCCAAGCTTCTGGCGTCCTGCCCACCTAGTCCCGTACCACCAGACCTGCGAGAGAACCGAGCAGTGCTTGTTCGTTCAAACGCTTCACTTGCTGCCTTGGCTTTTGAGCTTCGGCTGCTGATTGAGACGCTTCGTTTTCGCTGCACTTCGGGTTCTGTCAGCACTGACGCGCAGATATCTCGCCTGGGGGAGGCTGTTGCTCACCACCTTGAATTGACTGCACCTCTGGTTGCTGCGTTGCAGCCATTCGCCAGGGCAAGCGCTGCCTGTTCAGTCGCAGGCGTTAGGGGGGCTCAGCGAGATCAGGGAGACCTGCATGAATGCTCACCGTGACATCGATGGCGTGCTCGTTCAATGGGGTGATCGCCTGTTCTACCCGGGAAACCGGATGCTCAAGGTCAAGGTTCCCCCGCGTCTGGGCACCTCTCTGCGTTCTCAAGCCAAGGCGATTCGAAATAGGATTGAAGCGACAGTTGTCAGACGTTCACCGCAAGTCATGCTTAAGGTGACCGGCGGGGGCCGGGGCATGGGAGGCATTGCCGCGCATTTCCGTTACATCAGCAAGAACGGCCGCCTGACCATTGAGGACGATCGTGGCTCGATTGAGTCTGGCAAAGAGGCCGTGCATGCGATGTTGGAGCAATGGCGTTTCGGCGGATCATTGATTGATGAAAACAGTCCCCGGCGCGAGGCCTTCAATCTGGTGCTTTCGATGCCGCGAGGCACGGCTGGCCATGGTGTTTTGCAAGCGGCTCGAGAGTTCGCTCGAATTGAGCTGAAAGATCATCGATATGTGATGGTGCTTCATGAACATCAGGAGAATCCGCATGTGCACTTGTGTGTCAGGGCTGAGTCCATGGATGGGGTCCGACTGAACCCCCGCAAGTCTGATTTACATCGCTGGCGTGAGACCTTTGCTGAGCGCCTTCGCGGCCTGGGCATCGATGCGGAGGCGACCCGGCAAGCCTCGCGAGGAGAGGGCAAATGCTATCCAGCGCTGTGGCAAACCTGCGCCCAAAAGCAAGGACGCCTCAAGAAGTCACCGGTACCTTCCAAGTCAGGTGAGGCATACCGGCGCAGTCGAGTCGGCGCCTTGGAAGCCTGGGCACGGATCGGATCGGCGCTCAGATTGTCTGATCAAGCCACAGATCGTGAGCTCGCTATCCGGATCTCCAACTTTCTCCGTGAGTCGATGTTTGGCAGAGAACTGGCAATGCAAAAGGATCGAGGCCTGCGCTCACGCACGCCCATGAGGTCCTTGGCTCCTGTGGATTCGCAGGCCATCAAGGAAGTCAAGCGTGAACGTTGATCTCGCGCTCGGACGAGGAAACTCTCGGGCTGCGTTGGCAATCAACGGGTTCAACGTCGAACAGGGAGTGCTAGCCGTTCGGAATCTCTGTTCCGCAAGGCCTGAAGACTTGCTTGGGTGCTTTGCTCAATCAGGCACCCACTTTGAGGCGTGCCGGACTTTGTAGAGTTTGGTATCGCGATCTCGCAGTACTGGGGCTGTATCCGAAGCGCTTCTTGAACGCGGTGGCGAAGTTGGCTGAGTTGCCGTAGCCGGCTCTCGTCGCAGCCTGACTCACATCCAGCCCCTCTTGCTGAAGCAAGATCCTGGCAGCGTCCAAGCGCCGGCCTCGCATGTACTCAAACAAGCTCTCTCCGGCAAATGCTTTGAACCCGCGTTGCAGGCTGCTGGAGCTCATGCCCACCTTGCGAGCGATGTCACCGAGCGTGCAGACGTCAAACTCGCCAGCATCCACGCGGTCTTGCAGCTCACGAAGCCGGCGATGGCCTCGCGTGTTCAGAGCCACGCTCGCCGTTGCTTGACCGGCCACCGTGGCCAGCGCCTCGGCCAAGATTTCCATGACCCGAGCCTCTTGCTGCAAACGCTCGATCAAGCCTACTTGATCCGGAGCATGAACGATCTGCTGCGCCAGGCCGACGGCTCGTGCTGATGGATGCCAATTCAGTCGAGCCAGGTGAGTGGACTGAAATGCACGCAAGCACGCCTGCATCTGTAGGTCTTCGTCAGCATGCAGGGCGCACCAATCCGGCATCAAGGTCAAGACAAGTTTGTGCTCGTCCTGACCTTGATGAGCGCGGCGGAGGTAGGCGTCGGGTTCGGCAATGGAGACCAACATGGCGTCCGACGGCTTGCCTGTTTGTGGGCCGAGTCTGAAGTCCTGGTGGCCCAAGGAGAAGTCTGACTGTCCTCCGACGACCAGCCCGATCTTGAGACTGGGCTGCACGGTTCCATGGGTCTCGCGATCCTCAAGATCGCGCACGCGCATGCGTTGAAGAATCAGTCCAGGGCTGAGCTCTCTCCTTTCTACAAGGCCGGAGATGTGCGGGCTGTTTGCAGAGCTCTCCCTCGAGTTCTGGCGGGGCAAAGGGTGAGGTTTTGACCGTGGCGCAAAGGATTCTGGCGTGCTCGCAAAGCTTTCGGACATGGCTGTTCTGGATAATTGCTGATGAGAATCATTTTCATTTGCGAGTTTGCCACGTCCTTTATGAAGTCTCCCAAATTCATCTTTCGCCTCAGCCCGTTCGCAGTTTTGGCCATGTCAGGTCTCGCCTGTGCCCAGAGCGCTCCGACCCAGCTCCCTGAGGTGGTGGTCACAGGATCTGCTCTTGAAAAGCGCTTGGAGGAGGCTCCGGCGAGCATTTCCGTACTGACTCGGGCTGACCTTGAACGCCGTCCGGTGCAGGAACTGGCCGAGGTGCTCGGATCCGTGCCAGGTGTGACGCTGACGCGCAGCGGCAACGGAGTACCTGGCGTACAGATCCGTGGGCTGGGCAGCGCCTATTCGCTCGTCCTGGTCGATGGGCGCCGCGTCAACTCGAGCTCGGCAGTGTTCCGTGGCAACGACTACGACTTGGGCTGGGTGCCGGCAGAGGAGGTGGAGCGCATCGAAGTGGTGCGCGGACCGATGTCCTCACTGTACGGCTCTGATGCGATCGGTGGTGTGGTGAACATCATCACCCGCAAGGTCGGCGCGCAGTGGCGCGGCAGTGCGCGGCTGGATGCGATCCAGCAGCAAAACCGACTGGCGGGCGACAGCCGCATCGCGAGTTTCTCGGTCAGCGGTCCCTTGATCGCCAAACAGCTGGGCGTGAAGCTGTCGGGCGGTGCCGACAAACGCGAGGCTGATGATGTGGCCCTCAACCCCGCAGCGGACAACGGTTTGCGTCAGAGTGGCTTGCCAGGCCTGAAGAATCGCTACATCAGCGGCCAGCTGGCTTGGCACCCCAGCGAACTGCATCAGGTGACGCTGGACCTGGACACCAGCCATCGCGACCACGCGGGTTTTGAACTCGAGCGCGACGCGCTGTCGCTTCGACATCAAGGGCGCTATGAGTTCGGCCGCAGCGAGCTCCGCTTCTACAGTGACAACACCAAGAACTTGACTGGCACGGTCACGGGCCAGGTCAACCCCAACAAGTCCAAAGTGAAGGTGCTGGATGGCAAGTTCACCATGCCGTTGGACTTGTGGGAACAGAACCTGACCTTGGGCGCTGAACTGCGTCACGAGGAGCTTTGGGATCCCACCAATTTGGCTGGCGCTCCCGGCAGCCCGGCTCGCCTCAACCCTGCGACCGCGGTACGCCAAAGGGCCGTGTTCTTCGAAGACGAGATCACAGTTCTGCCCGGACTGACCCTAACGCTGGGTGATCGCTACGACGACCACGAGAACTTCGGTGGGCACCACAGCCCGCGTGTCTATGGCGTGTGGCATCCGGCAAAAGGATGGACCGTTCGTGGTGGCTGGGCGCGCGCGTTCCGAGCACCGACTTTGTTGATCAACAGCCCCGATTGGGGTTCGCCGTCTTGTGGAAGCGCCACCGTGGGTTGCTACATCACCGGCAGCAGGGATCTGAAGCCCGAGACCAGCACCAGCAAGGAGCTCGGGGCAGCCTTTGATGGTGGCAGCTGGCAGTTGGGCCTGACGGTTTACGACACCCAGCTGAAGAACATGTTGGACATCACCAACCGGACCTCGAACAAGACGCTGGCACCCAGCTACGCCAATTTCATCGGCTTCCTGCCCGATGGCCGACCGATGTTCCGTTACCAGAACATTGCCAGTGTCAGCAGCCGAGGTGCAGAGCTGAGCAGTCGATTCAAAGTCAGCTCGGCACTGGATATTCGCGCCAACTACAGCTACACCGACGCCAAGAACACCAGCGGGGTCAGCGCGCTGTCTCTGACCTACCGATCCAAACACGTGGCCAACCTGGGCGCGGATTGGCAGGCTTCGCCAGCCCTGGGGCTGAGTCTCTCCACTCGTTTCAACGGAAAGCAGTACATCAGCGTGCCTGCCAATGGTCAGAACTTGCAGCAAGCACCGGCCTACTCGGTCGTGGATGCAGGTGCCAGCTGGACCGTGAGCACGTCGCTGCTGGTGCGCATGGGTTTGCTGAACTTGGCCAACAAGACGGTGGACCGTGAGAACAGCAATGAGTTCAACGAGGACGGGCGCCGCCTCTACCTCTCGGCCACGGTGCGCTTCTGATGAAGGGCTGCTTGATTCTTTTGCTGCTCGCAGCTGTGCTGCCGGTGTTTGCCCAGCAACTGCCAATCGAGGCTGTGAAAGGCGATTACATCGTCGGAGCACTGAAGCTCCCCGAAGCCGGGGTGCTGGAGTTGCAGTCTCCGGATGGGCAACTGCTGCGTCGCCAAGCGGCACCGGCCGGTGAGTCGGAGTTCCGCTTTGTAGCTCTCCAGACGGGCCGATACCGAGCAGGGCTGGCCAATCCTCAAGTGCAAGGACGAATCTGGCTGACCGAGCAACGCGCGCTGGACGCGCAGCTGCCTGAGGTCGCAGCACCTGAGGCGCCACTGGCCAGCCCCAAGTTGCGCGCTTTAGCCAAAGAGCTGGGTGCCGGAACGCCTGCGTTCTGGGCTGCAGTCCAGACCTTGGGCACTCCGTGGATTGAGCCCATCCCAGACCATCCTCAATCGTGGCAGGTCAGCTTCTTGTGGCGTGGGGAAGCCAGCACGCGCAGCGTCCGTCTGTTTTGGCCGGTACGACAAGGCGATCAAGAGCGCTTTGCACATATTCCTGGGACCGATGTTTGGCATTACAGCGTGCGGTTGCCAACGGGAACCCGGTTGGCCTATCAACTGGCTCCCGATGTGCCGCAGCTCAAAGGCGCAGGTCGGCAGGCGCAGCGCCGAGCCATTCTGGCTCGCGTCCAAGCCGACCCATTGAACCCACGGCGCTGGTCGGCCGGCACGCCGGCGCAGGGAGGCTTTGACAACATCCAGGCCGAGCATTCGGTGCTGGAGTTGCCTGGAGCACCGCCAGAGCCTTGGTTGGAGCCGCGTGCCGAGGTGCCTCGCGGGCGCGTGGAGCATCTGCGTTTTCAAAGCCAGCAGCTCGGGAACGAGCGCCGCTTGACGGTCTATCTGCCGCCACAGCAGTCGGCCGAAGCGTTGCCATTGCTTCTGCTGTTCGATGAGGATGCTTATGTGACCCGGGTGCCCACAACGACCATCCTGGACAACTTGATCGCGTCGGGCCGCATTCCTCCGCTGATGGCCGTGTTGGTGGGAAATCCGACCCGCGAATCACGCTCCGAAGAACTGCCTTGCAATCCGCGCTTTGCAGACATGATGGCCGGCGAGTTGCTGCCCTGGCTGGCTGCGCGCTATCCCTTCACCCGCGAGTCCTCCCGCACTGTGGTGGCCGGTTCCAGCTACGGCGGGCTGGCCTCGGCTTGGTTGGCGCTTCGCCATCCGGAACGCTTCGGCCGTGTCCTGAGTTTGTCGGGATCGTTCTGGTGGGCGCCCGCGCGTCCGCCCGGCTTTGTGGCCGGTGGGCTCGACGATGGTGCAGAGGGCGAATGGCTGACTCGGCAATTTGTCCTAGCGCCGCGCAGCGATGTCGTGTTCTACCTGTCCCCGGGGTTGCTGGAGCGAAGCGCCCCCTCGGACGGCCCCGGAATTCTCGAGACCAATCGCCACCTGCGCGACGTACTCATGGCCCGCGGCCAACGCGTGATCTACCGGGAGTTTGCCGGCGGGCACGACTATGTGAACTGGCGCAGCGAACTGGCCGAGGGATTGATCGCACTGTTGGGGGCGCCATGAGCAAGCTGATCTACCACCCTCTGCGCGCGCGCCTGTTGCAGGTGTTGTCCGTGGAGGCACTCTCACCGCGGCTGCGACGCATCACCTTGGGCGGCCCTGAGCTCGAGGGCTTCGTCAGCCCGATGCCCGACGACCATGTGAAGCTGCTTCTCCCCGCGCCGGGCGAAACCATGCCCGTATTGCCGACCTTCAGCGACAAGGGGGCGACCTTTCCCGACGGTGCTGTCCGCCCGGTCGCGCGCGACTACACGCCGCGCATGTTCGACTTGCAGCAGCAGACCTTGACCTTGGACTTTGTCCTGCATGGCGACGGACCTGCCTGCACCTGGGCTGCTTCTGCAAGGCCGGGTGATCAGGTCGGCGTGGCCGGTCCTCGTGCCTCTCATGTGTTGGACCCCAATGCCCACGCGCATTGGCTCTTGCTCGGCGACGAAACCGCCTTGCCAGCGATTGCGCGCTGGCTGGAGTGGCTGCCTCAGCAAGCACGGGTCACCGTGCGCATCGAGGTCGGACGCGTGGAAGATCGCATTCAGCTGCCTACGCATGAAGGGCTCGATCTGGTCTGGCTGCAGCGCGAAAGCCAGCGCGAGGATTGCTCGCTGCTGGCGGAGATTCGCCGGCTTGACTTACCAGAGGGCTTTGCCTGGATCGCTTGCGAGTCCGCGCAGATGCGGAGTTTGCGACAACACCTTTTGAGTGAACGCGGCTGGCCGCGTGAACAGCTGTATGCCGCTGGCTACTGGAAGCGCGGCTCTTCGGATCATGATCATGAGCATTGAACTTTCTCGCCGCCAGCTGCTGCTGGCCACCCTGATGGCGCCGGCATGTGTCCGCGCGCAGCTTGTGACCGACATCGCCGGTCGCAAGGTCGAACTACCCAAAAGGGTCGAGCGAATTGTGCTGGGTGAAGGCCGTCAGCTGTATACGTTGGCCCTGCTGGAAGATCCCCCCCTGGCCCGCGTCATCGGTTGGCAGGGCGACATGTCGACCTTCGATCCTCAGACCTACCAGCAGTACCGCGCGCGATTCCCTCAGATCGACGGCATCGCCAAGATCGGCGGAACCAGCGAAGCCAGTGTCAGCCCTGAGAAGGTTCTGTCGCTGCGCCCCGATCTGGCCATCTTTAGCATCAGTGGCCATGGTCCGGGGCGCCGCAACCCCTTGGTCGAACAGCTGCAGAAGATCGGCGTGCCCGTGATCTTCATCGACTTTCGTGAGCATCCTCTGGCCAATACCATTCCGAGCTTGCGCTTGCTGGGCCAGGCTCTGGGACGCGAGGCGAGGGCGGAGAAGTTCATCGCCTTCTACGAGGCTCAGACGCGCCGTGTTACCGAGCTCACGGCGGGCATTGGAAGTGTCCATCGTCCTCGCGTCTTGCTGGACGCCCGCGCGGGTGATTCAGCGGGCGTGCTGACAGCGGGTCGGGGCAGCTTGGGTGAGCTGATTGAGATGGCCGGCGGCATCAACGCCGGCGCAGATCTCATCCCCACGCCGCTGGGTGAAGCCAGCTTGGAAGCGGTGATTGCATGCAAGCCCGAGGTGTATGTTGCTACGGGCTACCAGCATCCCGGGGCCAGCGCCGCGGGTTTGCGCATGGGGGCTCAAGTCAGTGAAGCCTTGGCCCGTGAGTCCTTGCTGCAAGTGGCGCGACGCCGCCCCGAGATTGCCAGCCTGCCGGCTGTGCGATCGGGGCGTATTCATGGCGTTTGGCATCACTTTTACAACACGCCCTACCATGTCGTGATGCTGCAAGCCATGGCTGCATGGCTGCATCCTCAGCGGCTTGCTACCGTCGATGCGCGGGCCACCTGGCAGCAGATGCACCGTGAGTTTTTGGGCATGGCGCCGACCGGGCAGTATTGGATCTCGGCATGAGGGGCGCATATGCCGTCCTGCTACGGCGCCGTCTAGGTCTGGCCACTTGGATCGTGCTGGCCATTGTGGCGAGCTTTGCCTGGGACTTGACGACCGGACCGTCTGGCTTGAGCTCTTCTCGGCTGCTTGAGCTGCTCATGGCCCCGATTCAAGGCGCTGCTGCCTTGGACGCAGAGCATGTCATCGTTTGGGACATCAGGCTGCCGCAAGCTTTGCTGGCGGTGGTCGTGGGCGCCGCTTTGGGTTTGGCAGGCGCTGAGATGCAAACTGTGTTGGACAACCCCTTAGCCAGCCCGTTCACCCTGGGTTTGTCGGAAGCTGCCGCATTCGGTGCGGCCTTGGCTTTGGTGCTTGGCGCGGGCAGTGCCTGGATGGTGGCCGGCTCGGCCTTTGCGTTCGCCTTGCTGGCAGCCTTGTTGTTGGATCAGGTGGCGATACGGCTGAGCATGAGTGCCGGTGGCGTCGTCTTGTTCGGCATTGCCCTGGTGTTCAGCTTCAATGCACTGTTGTGGCTGCTGCAGTACATGGCGTCGCCCGAAACTTTGCAGGCCATCGTGTTCTGGATCATGGGCAGCCTTGTGCGGGCGGATTGGCCCAAGGTGGCTGGGCTCACAGCGGTACTCCTTCTGTGCCTTCCCCTAGCGCTGCGTGATGCATGGAAGCTGACCGCCCTGCGTCTGGGCGAGGACCGTGCGGCCAGCCTGGGTATCGATGTGCAAAGGCTGCGTCGCGGCAGCCTGTTTCGCGTGGCCTTGCTGGCAGGGTCTGCAGTGTCTTGCGTCGGAACCATCGGCTTCATCGGCCTGGTTGCGCCTCATATGGCGCGCCGCCTTTGTGGGGAGGACCACCGTTTCTATCTGCCATTCAGCGCCTTGTTGGGAGCGTTGGTGCTGTCTGCCGCTGCGATTGCAGCCAAGCAGATACTGCCGGGGGCTTCGCTTCCTGTCGGCGTGGTTACTGCGTTGGTGGGCGTCCCGTTCTTCTTGGCCATCGTGTTGCGACGTGGGGGTTTGGCGTGAGTCTTGACGTACGGAACCTCAGTGCGGGCTATCGAGGCCGGCCAGTGTTGCGCGGCATCAGTTTGCCCAGCTTGGGTGGAGGCAGCCTGACCGCGTTGTTGGGGCCCAACGGCAGTGGCAAGTCCACCCTGCTGAAGGCGCTTGCTGGATTGCTGGGCTATAAGGGTCAGATCCAACTCCACGGTGTCGAATTGCGTGAGCTTGCTCTTGCCCAGCGCATGACTCGGATAGCCTATTTGCCGCAAGCGCTGCCGCGCGGCGTGCATTTGCGTGTGCTGGAGGCCGTGCTCACGGCACTCCGCGCTGACGGAGTGGGCCGCAGCGACGATCTTGATCGTGTCGAAGCCGTGCTGCGAAGACTGGGTTGCGAAGCTTTGGCGTTGCAGCACTTGGATGCCTTGTCAGGCGGCCAGCGCCAACTCGTGGGCTTGGCGCAAGCGCTGGTGCGCGAGCCGCGCGTGCTGCTGCTGGATGAGCCGCTCTCCGCCTTGGACCTTCGCCATCAACTGCGCACGATGGAGTTGCTCGCTTCTCTGGCAGTTGAGCGCGATATGGCCGTGCTGATCGTGCTTCACGATCTCAATGTGGCCTTGCGTCACTGCACTGGCGCAGTGCTGCTTCAAGAGGGGCAGACCGCTGCGGCCGGATCGCCCGCAGCTGCAATCACACCGAGGACTTTGGCGAGCGTCTATGGCGTGGAGGCGAGGGTGGAGCCATGCTCGCTGGGGTATCTTCAAGTGTTGGTTGATCGTGAGGCATGCCAGGTGCAATTCAAACATCCTCCTGATGGGGCGCACTAGCAAGTCCGAGGAACATCTGCCCCAAGTTTCAGAGGGTGATGAAAAGGCGAGGGGCGTGTTGGCACAGACAGACAGCGCGCAAATGCGAACGGAACGAGTATCCAACGGTGATTTCAAGATGATTGCTCGCAGAACCTTCATTCAATCTCTTGCAGTGCTGCCTCTGGCTTCTCGAACTCTGGCGCACGGGCGAGAGCTCTTTGACGGAAGTTGGACACAGGCATCACGACAGCGTGAACTCCCATGGAGGATGAGGCTGCCGAGTGCCTCTGGCACGGTTCCGCTGGTGATCTATTCACACGGATTGGGGGGCAGCAGGGAGGGCGGGCAAGCCTGGGGCGCTGCCTGGGCTGATGCAGGCATCGCAGTCCTTCCCCTTCAGCATCCTGGCAGCGACGAGGCGGCCGGGAGGCAAGGGGGTGTGGGTTTGCGGCAAGCAGCAACTGCTGATCAGTTTGTTGAGCGCTTGCTTGACGTTCGTTTTGCAATCGATGAACTGCAGCGTCGACGGCTTTCGGGGGAGCCGCCTTGGAGTCGAATAGCAGTGGATTCGATTGGGGTGGCCGGCCACTCGTTTGGAGCACTTACAACTCAAGCCATCGCTGGCCAGAAGTACCCTGGCGTCGAAGGGCTGTCAGACCCGCGTCCGAAGGCGTTTGTGGCACTGAGCCCTGCATTGCCAGTCGGCGTCAAGATGGATTTTGCACAGGCATTCGCTGATGTGGGGCGGCCGTTTTTTGCGTTGACCGGGTCTCGCGATTTCAGTCCGACTCAAGGCAGTGCCAGTGCGCAGCGTGCGGGGGTGTATGACGCACTCCCCAAAGGGCAACGTGCCTTGCTCTGGCTGGACGGTGCCACCCACCAGACCTTTGGTGGCAACCGGGTGAGTCAGATGCGGCAGGACGGTAGCGACCCGTCGAACGAGAACCACTCGCTGGACCGGCACAGCGCTTTGATCGCTTTGGCAACAGGTGCCTGGTGGAGATGGCGGTTGAAGGGAGAGGATGCCGCCCGCCAGATGCTTGAGTCCCTAGATGGCTTGGGAAGGGGAGACCGCTTGCTGATTGGCTAAGGGCATCTCTCCTGTGCAGCGGGTGTGTGGGCTTCCAAGGGTTGGCAATGGCTTGAATGCACTTGTTCATAGGGAGCGTTGAAGCGAGCTGTTGGCAGCTCTGGCATCTCGCCAGCGTGCAGCTGCCAGCTCCAATTGGTTTCTGGCGCAGACATGTTCGCTTCCTTCTCACCCGTCGTTGATGTGTTGGTCGAGTGTGTTGAACGGTCGATGAAAAGCCGGACTGGCGCGTCGGCGGTATCCGTCAGAACCGCGCAAGGGGTGCGACTTGTCGTTGGCAGGCCATATCGCTGAATCTTGATGAAGGCGCGATCCTCAAGCAGCAGGGCCCGGATCAAGTGCAAGTCCGCGCGATCATCGATTGGCAGCCATTGAGGTGTGACTGGCATCAGCGCTGCGGTTTCAAGCTTTGGAATGCCTGTGGCGCTCAGCCAGTACGTGGCGATCAGTATCAGACGCAGGTCTGGCGCTGACGTCCATAGCTCAAGCTCGGCCTCGAAGCGACGTTCGATACGACGATAGAGCTCTTCTTGGAGTGTGAATGCTTGGTCGGGCATGTGTTTCACCACGGCCAGATAGCCAAAGCGCGCGCGCTGTAGCGCTTTGAGTTCGGCGATCAACAGCATCAGAGGGCGTGTCTTCTGAGTTGAGATGAAGCCGCTCCACTGGGCCAGGCGTTTCGAATCGATGGCGCCTCGTTGTTCGACCGAGAAGCTCTCGGGGATGAACAGGTGCGTTGTCAGTTCTCGGCTTTGAATTCGCTTGTTCGCCGCAGCGTGCAGCAGCAGACGCCTGACGGTGGCCCAGGTTCGCCTGCCGCTGAAGGAGGGCTGCCAGTGGGTCAGTTCCGCTTGATGCCACAAGTACTGCAGCAGTCCAAGCAGAGTCAGCTTGACGCATTGCGGATGCGGGGCGGGTGTGCTCTCGCAGCTGGCATCTTTGCTTGGTGTCCTGGGTGGCCTATGACTCATGGTGAAGGCAACGTTCAGCATCGTTTCGCCGGACCTTGGGTCCTCCCGGATTGCATGGTTCATCAATGAGTCTAGGCTGGACCAGCTTGCTGGCGGCTCATAGGAGTGACAGTCGCTGGCGTGGAACTGGCCAGAATCCGGCATGCGTTTGATCACAAACCCAAAGTCCTGCCGGGCAACATACATCTCGATGCCCTCGGGGCGGCACAAGCAGCGGGGCCGAATTCTGGAGCCATGGGCTTCGCGTAAGGCCTCGTGGAATTCGGGTGTCGTGTCCAGGTAACGACGTTTGCCGATCAAATAGCTCGCAGATGATCTGGGGGCGGTCATTCCGGCGGCACCGGTTGCGAACGCCGTGTCACCGCTCCGGTGAAGCCTTTCAGCGCACATGAACGTGAGCGCCCCGATCTCTTTCTCGGTGGGCGTCGGGTGTGCGTTCATTTGCTGTCGCCCGAGACGGCGCAGAGAGGTCGTAGACCTTAACTTTGGGGTTCTGGCCCGCGTGTTGGCGCTGCACGAGTTTCTCAGCTGCCGCATCCAGGACCGCGTTTCGCGTCAATTCTGGAACTCCTTTGCTCCGGAGCAAGGCTTCGATAGCAGCCAGTACAGCCTTGCGGCTTCCGCCGCCACGCGCAGTCGCTTTGGCCGCAGACGTCTGTGCTCCCGTGTTTGGGGCGTCAGCGGCGGGCTCGATGCGGTTGATCAGCCGTGCCTCACGCTCACGCTGGACCAGTTCCAGATCACCCGGTTTGACTTCGTAGCCAACGGTCTTGAGCCCACGAACCGAGGCCTCCAGCCAGACGATGCGTTTGAAATCTTCGTGTCCCGAGACCCGGAGGCCATTCCAGTTGCGGGCTTCGGCAACATCCACCATGGAACGAGCGACCGAAGGATTGTTGACCTCGGTGGCCAGACGCAGGGATGTTTCGGTAAAGGCCAGCCGCGAGCTGTCAGCACGGAATCGGTACTCTATTTGGCCCAGGCTCAGCGAGCCGAGAGCCAGTGGCTTGCGATGGACGAGATAACGTTCTTCCAGAGCGGCTTCAATTCGTGCTCGCGTTTCCTCGACTGGATTGGGTGAGAGTTTTGGCATCTCCAGTGAAAGCTCCAAGGGCTTGGATGCCTGCGCTTCCCGCTTGACTTGCACCGTATCGAGGGACTTAGATCCAGGAGCGCGGGCCTTCCCTGGCTTCTTGGATGTTTGGGTCGGACTTGGCCATGTGCCCGCCGTTTTGGTCACTGCTCGCCGTGTGCCGTCTTCGCCGATTTCGACGAATCGCACACTGCCCAGCCGATCAGCCGTGCTCACCATGTCTGCGAAGCTCTTGGTTCGGTAGGTGACTTCGGCAAATGGGTCCCGAAGCTCATAGTGAGTGTCATGGCTCACGTCCACTGCCTGCCGCCGAACTGCCTTGGCAACTCCACGACCCCGGGATTCCGGTTCTATCTGCCCACCTGGCGCTGGCCCCGTGCTGGTTGTCGTCGAACTGTCCGCATCCATATCGCTGCTCCTGTCTTGTGAGTTGGGAGGATCAGTCGTGGAGGTCCTTGGGTGGCATCCATGCGGTGGGCGTCGCCGCATAGATCTCGACCTCGACTCTTCGATTCTTGGCTCGTCCAGCGGCGCTGCTGTTGTCGGCCAGATGATCCCCTATTGCTTGGTAGGTGCTGCGTATTCGGTCTGGCCTGATGCCGGCGCTGACCAAGAACTCGTAGACGGCCGCGGTCCGAGCGCGCGCCAGTCGCGAGTCGGCCAGCGTCTCTTTGCTGCCATCAGTGCGGCCTCGCAAGACCACCAAAGGTGCGGATTTGGCCGCCTCGATCATGGCGGTGGTTGCTGGGCTGGGTCGCTTGAGGTCCGAGCTCCCTGAGTCGAAGTGCACAAGGATCACCTGGTTGACTTGAGGGGGCCGAACTTGCGGGTGATCGGCGAGGAGTTGCAGGTGCGTGCGGAGAAGGTTTGCCCGCTCAACTGCGTTCGCCGCTCTGTTTGATTGGGCTTCGTGCAGGGCAAGCTCCTTGTCGTTGAGCAGCAGTTTGGTGTTGTGAGCCTCGTTTCTGCAGGCCAGTAGATCAACGGCAGCGGCGATGTTCAGCGGGCGCCGACGCGTTTCCTCCACATTCGGCGGCCCGGGTGGCGATGTGCAGGAGGCCAAGGCAGGTAGAGCGCAAAGCAAAAGCCGGCCGCCAATGCTGCTGACGAGTGCTGCTCGGCCCCAGGTGAAGGGCATGCGACAGACGGCTTCCCGAAGTCTCAAGGCCAGCTTCGGGCGCTGGCTTGCTGTTGTTCTCATGGTGTGGTTCCCTTGCGCTGTGACTGAGTTGGAACGCAGTGAAGTTCCATTTCAAGCTCGCAGTTGAGTGCGGATCGGGGCGGGGGGAGCGCTAAAAGTCGGTTGCTGATGAATCAATACGCCATCGGCATCTCCCAGAGGCTCGATCTGGCCCCCGGTGGCGTCCTGCGTGGCGCCCGCGTCCTCCAGGAAGTCAAGCAGGAGCGAGGCAATGTCCTCCGGAGATCCGGTGAGCTGATCCGGCAGTGCGCTCAGGTCGTAGGCTATGTCCTCGACCTGGATGGTCTTTTCGTCGGGGAGGTTGTCATCGGCGTAGCGCCATCGCTCTTGGATTCGTGCGAAGTGCAGTTCCATGTCCATTCTTGGGACCAGGGGGGGGGGCGCGCGCAGGCGCAGCACGAAGGCGGGATCGCGGTGGTAGCGAATCTTCTCCGCAAGAATGGGTTTGCAGCCCTCGCTGATCAGGACCAGGCGCTCACTGCCCAGTTCCTTGAACTCCTGCGGCAGCAGCAGCGCGCGGCGTTGCTCGCTCTCATTGCTGCTGATGCTGCTCTGGCCTTGGGCACTGAAGGACTGGCTGCGACCTCGTGAGGTGCACCGTTCCGTGTAGTGGCCCAGCATGGCGCTGTATTCGTCGGCATCGCGCTGCTCGCGTGGTGCGAAGAGAATTTGTACGCCGTGGTTGGTGGCGAAGGACCGGGCGTCCTTTTCTCCGTAGACGACATCGAGCTGCGACATGGCCTGGACCACGGTGAGCAGCCGCAGGTTGTATCCCGCAAGGAAGCCCGCAGCGCTGCTGATGATGGGCACTCGCCCCATGGCGGTGAACTCGTCATGGATCAGCAGACATTGCAGCGTCAGTGTCGGGTCCTGTTCCGGGAGGTGTCGCGTGTTCAGCAGGATCAGCTGGGAGAAAAACAGGTTCAGCAGTGGCTTGGCCGTGGCCAGCCGATTTGGGGGGATGCGGACATAGATGGACATGCGGCGACGGCGTGTTTCGTCGACTCGGAAGTCACTGGCGCTGGTGGCAGCATCAACCACCGCATCTGCAAATAAAGTCAGTGGTGCATTGAAAGTAGCGACGATGCTGGTCAGGGTGTTGTCCGAGTTAGAGAGTAGGCGCTGAAACGCGTCCGTGCATTCTTGGCTCAGGGGACGCGGCCCTTGCTTGCGTTGCTGCATGAAGGAGATCAGGTGCTCCTTCAAAGGCTGCCCTTTGCCGGAGGACTGACGAAGCATTTCTCCCATGGTCCGTGGCAACGCGGGGGTTTCTAGCAGCAGCAGTCCCAGGCCCATGAAGAGGCTGCGCGCCTGGTCGTTGAAGAAGGCCTCAGATGAGGTGCTGCCACTCTCGGTCGGGAAGAAGATCTGGGCGATCGCCAGCAAGTCACCAACGCGGTGCAGCGGGTCGGTTCGAACGGTCTCCAGCGGATTCCATCGATGGCTCCGTGCGTCCTCGTCGAACGGGGAGAAGGCGTAGACAGCCTGCCCGTGAGCGGCCCGATACCCCGCGGTGATGTCGTAGTTCTCGCCCTTGATGTCGAGGACCACGACAGAGTCGGGCCAGTTCAGCAGGTTGGGGATGACCACGCCCACACCTTTGCCGCTGCGAGTGGGGGCTGACAACATGACGGACAGTTGCCCGCGCAAGCTCAGAAAGCGGCCCCGGTCGCGCCCCAGAAGGATTGCTGGCGATCCATCTCTTGAGTAGAAGCCCGCACGTTCGATTTCAGCGCGCGTGGCGAATCGGGCATCGCCATGAAGGGGGCGCCGCGTGCGAGCGCTGGCGAGCAACCCCGCGGCAGGCAGGATCACGAGACCGAATGCGGCGGTGATGGCCGTCTGTAGGCGTTTTCTCAGCACGGTGTCCGTGCTGTAGAAGCGCCAGTACAGGGCAATGCTGGTGGGCCCAGCCTGCCTCGGGTCGGTCTTGCTCAGTATCAGGAAAAGGACGCCAGCCAGGTAGCTGACAACACAGGCCGCGCCCACCAGCCCTGCAACTGCAAACAGGCCGGCCGCACATCTACGTCGGGGTGACCAGGTGGGGCCGGGTAGCACACCAGCGGAGCTCATCGCGCCCTCGCTTGATGGCGCGTGGGCCTCACCCAGGCTTCAGGAAAAACCGAGCTGGAACCTCGCGACTTGTTCTGGCGGGTACGCGAGCTGCGCGGTCGGTACTGAATGTCCGAGATGAAGCGGCCTTGCTCGTCGCGGTCGAAATGAACGAAGACGTCAATGATCCCATCAAGCAATCGTCTGATTTCATCGAGGCCCAGACCACCGCCTGCAGAGGTCTCTCGGATCATCAAGGCCATCTGCTCACGGGCCAGTTCGCAGCTGCCTGCGTGGATGCTGGTGATGCTGCCTGGATGGCCCGAGGCTGCCAGCCGGACAAAGTGGAAGCACTCATCTCCTCGCACCTCCGCCAGCAAGATCCGGTCGGGCCTCATGCGCAGGCAGCTTTCCAGAAGAGATTTGGCGGAGAGATGGGCCGATCCTTGGGCGCCCTTGCTGTAGAAGAGATGCACCGCGTTGGGATGGTCGGCCAAGGTCAGCTCGGGAGTGTCTTCAATCGTGATGAGTCGTTCCTGGCGCGGAACCTCACGAATCAAGCTCTTCATGAATGTCGTTTTGCCAGATCCGGTGCGTCCACTGACCACCATGGTTTGTTGGCTTCGAACCGCGAGCTTCAGGAACTCGATGTAGTGGCCTGTCTCATACAGACTTAGGAGTTCCTGTTCCCTGAAATCGGATGTCCCGGTCACAGATGGCCTTGTGCGACTCCAGCAGTCCAACAGACCCTCCCGCTTGAAGTCCTCCAGAGCCCGGGTCAACTGGGAGGGCTTGCGCACAGAAATGGACACGGTGTCACGGGGTACCGCCGGGGGTATCGCAAACTGGATGCGCTCGCCGCTCGGGAGGTTTGCGCAAAGCAATGGGCATGTTGAGCTGATGTGCTGATCGCAGAACGTGGCCACTGCAACGGCAAGAGCCAGGCAGCGCTCTTGCGTCATCTCTGGGGCTGCGACCGAGCGCCAACCCGTGGCTGTTTCCACCATCAGCTTGCCGGGGCGGTTGACGCAGACTTCGAGAACACCCGGCGCATCGAGTTGCTCCCGAAGCGGACGCATGAACTCGACGACAGAAGTGGCATCGCCGCGCCATACGGCCTCGACCGTGCAGCCTTCGGGGCCATCTTGAAGCGAGCTGGCAACCACGGCTTTCATTCGCGGGTCTCCTGAGGTGTGGGGCGTGCCGTCGCCCTGAGCTCATACACGGAGGAGAAGTCCACATCACGTGCCACGTAGATGCCGACCACAGCGCCCTGAGTCTGATAGATCAGTGGTGGCGTGTTGATCGTGCTGTCCAGCACCTTCTCAGCCAGCTTGCTGGTGTTGGCGGTGGTCGAGGGAAGCAAGATGGTTTCGTTTCGCCCCTGCTCGCTGCGCTGGTTCTGGATCACCAACTTCACCGAATCGTCGATCAGTGACAAGAGCATGGCCGCGCCGATGCGCTCACCCCATCGCTTGTCCACATGCCCATCAATGCCTGAGTCGCCGAGAGCGCTGGTTCCGGGTGAATCGATGTCAACCGTCACCCCATGTGGGGTCCGTATTCGAGTCCACAGAACCGGTATGCGAACAGCGCCTGGACGAAGGGCCGCCACCCGGTACTCGCCATCCATGTGGGAGCCACGCTCAATCAGCAGAACCCGACCGTCATCGCTGTAGACGTGGCGCTGGACCAGGCAGCCGACCAGACCAGACGCGGCGCTGATCAGACGGGTTTTGAGGGCGCAGGTAAACGATGTACCTTTGGGCAGAGTCAGGCTGCGGTGACTCAGCTCTGATGCCATGACTGCGGCGGTGTTTGAAGCCTGCAGCTGCCCGCCAAAAAGAGCGCCGCGGCTTTGTTCCGGTCCCTCATCGCGAGTGTTTGGGCGGTAGCCTGTCGTGCTTGCTGCACCCTGTACCCGTGCACCTGAGGATGGCTTGGCATCCAGCCTTCCGCCCACCTCGGAGTTCAACCTGCTCTCCAGATCCGTATCGCTGGATGCGCGGAGGCCTTTTGTCATACCGTCCGCCAGCTCGCCGCGGTGACTCAGAGATGTCAGCAGGGTTTGAAGCTGGCGTTGGTATTCCTGCAGGTTCCGTGAGCTTGCGTCCAAGGCATCTTGCGCATCGGTCCGCGTCGGGGACTCAGGCGTGTCTATGCCCGCGTCAGTGACCGGCATGCGCCGCTGTGTTGAATCTTGCGTTGATGCAGGGTTTGGGCGCGCACTCACGATCAGGATGGGGGCGTCCTCGGGCCTTGTGGTGGGCAGGGCGCCAGCGGATCCAGCATGGCGACGGATGCCGATGGGCTCTGCCAGCTCGTCGGCATTGGGCACGGGGGCAGGGATGGTGGGTGAAGTTGGTGAGAGGTCAAGAGACCGCAGGGCAGGGGCCGTGTCGCCAGGCGCTTGGGTTGCGCTGCGCAGTGCTGAGTTGAGCTCTGTCGGCGGCGCTTGCAGATCGAGCTTGCGGGCTTGGACAGAGGCCGCCATGGGCCGATCCTTGTTCAGCTGAGGCCGCTGATCTGAAGGCGTCTTGGTTTTGGACAGGCTGCGTTGGATGCTGAATGTGGCAATGGCGCTCAGCACGCAAAACAACAGAGCGATTGCGAGCAAGCCTTTCTTGGACAGCCCGGGCTTGTTCCCGGCAGAGACGTCCGGTATGACCGCCTCACCATCGACTGCGGGGAACTTGTTGAGACCAGCTTCAGTGTCCGGCGTGGTGTCCGCTGAGGTGCAGGGCTCGGTATGCTGCGCGGAGCTATGGACGCCGGTCGATTCCCGTTCTGAAGGGCCAGGGGCGAGGCTGTCAGGCGCAGGGGATTGGCTCCGTTTCATGGCGCGACTCCTGGCGGTGTGTGCATCGCCTCGTCAGCGCTGGATTTGAGTGCACGTTCGATGCCCGGTACCGTCGTGCCCTGCATGGGTGGCTTGCCATCAAGATCAAACGCATCG
Organism: Burkholderiales bacterium PBB3; assembly: GCA_002256115.1. GTDB lineage: Bacteria > Pseudomonadota > Gammaproteobacteria > Burkholderiales > Burkholderiaceae_C > Allorhodoferax. The sequence goes on along the minus strand of NKIK01000012.1, from coordinate 85,052 downwards.
TTCCAGAGGCCGACCACAGCATTCCCCGCGCGCAGCATCAGTCGCCGCGCGACGCGGTCGATCACGAGCAAGTCGTCTTCCATGCGCGTGTTCAGCAGAGCTTCGCCGCCATCTCCAAGGACATGAAAAATCGCAGGCAGCTCTCGGTTGCCGGGAAACTTCAGGTAGGTGAAACGACCATCGTCAAAGACCAAGGTCGGAACGATGTCCTGGGAGTTGTCGCCTTCGGTGAATGAGTACCGAGTGTTCAGCGCCTGCGGCTTGGCCTTCAGTCGCTCGGCCACGAGTTCTCGGGAGGAGCTTGCGTTCGGCTTTGTGGCGGCTGGCGTGCTGAGCATCGGGGCTGTGATCGGTTCCAGCCAAGTACCTGCTGTGAGTCTGGGCGGGGCCGTCATCAGCGAAGCCCTGTTTGGGGCTGCAGGCTGGGGTGCCCTGACCATCAGCCGAAAGACTGCGGGTCTTGTGTCCGCCTCACTCAAGACCTCGAGGCGAAACGCATGGACGCGGCGGCTTGTCACCACCGCAAGGTTGTTGGCTGCGGTGGCCGTACTTTTGGGTTTGACGAACAGGTGTCGATTGCCGGCCTGGGCTGCCACGCACCACGCAGTCTCTGCTCTGGCACAGTCCGCGCCCAGCCCGGCTGCCACTTCGAGGATGGACTCATCCTCGTCCAACATGATGTGGGTCACGACACCCCGGCGCACCGGGATGCTGACCACAGTTTGTGCGCTGTAGGTCACCTCGCGCAATCTCGGGTCGGCTGGACTCGGTGAGGCGAATGCGTGGCTTCCTGCGATCCACACGCACGCGGCCAGGGTGGCGCTGAAGTGCATCATGGTCGTTGTCCTTGCGCGGCGGTGTTGATCTCAGGATCGGAGCGATAAGCCGTGACGACAAACCCGAACGGGTTCTCCAGACGATCCCGCTCTTTGGCCAGGGCATCGGGCTGGTACTGGTAGACCACACTTGCCACATGGCGTGTCGTGGACTCGGGCACAGTGCGTTCGGTAGCGCGAACGGTTTTCTCGTAGGTGACGGTGGCTTCGCTGCGATTGCCATTGCGGCCTGCCGGGGACAGGCGAACGCTGATCACCTGGATGCGCCAGTCCTCGCTGGCTCCGATGCGTTTGTGGAGCGGGTTGTCACCTTCGAACTGTCGGTTGTATTCCGCAAAAACGGCCGGCACGGCCATGCGGGCCACTTGATCGAAGTCGCGTTGCAGGAACATCCAGACATAACCCTCCCTGGCGCGCACGAATGAGGCCAGGTTGTGTTTGTCCAGCGCCTCCAGGGGAGGGATGGTTTCAGCGCTCAAGCGCTGCTGAATGGTGGTCTCGCCGGTCACGCGGTCCACGACGATGGGAATCTCGACCACCCGACGCAGTGGGCCTTGAGCAAAGACTGCGGCGACGCCCATCAGGCCCAGGGTCAAGCCGGCTCCGGCCACCCACCAGGCCCTTCGTTCTGACCGTTCTATGCACAGCGTGCGATCAAGCTCCCACAAGCGGTTCGTTTCGCAGATGCTTGGCTCATCAGACTCCCGGGCGGTTTCTTCCCCCGACACCGCCCAGGAGGCAGCGTGATTGGATTCAAAGATCGCACTCATGGGGTGTCCTCCAATGATGCTGGGCACGTCTGGCATCAGGCACATCTGGCACCAGGCACATGCTTGGCTCGGCCGGATCTGACGGAGCTGCGGATCTACGGCAGGTAGTCCGACACCTTGGCGGTGCGGGAGAGCATTTGGTGTTGCCGCTCTCGATCGCGCGAACGCGCGATTCGCTCTTCACTGTCCGCCATGCCCTGCAGCATCTGGATCTGTGAAACCTCATGCGAGAGCATTGCGTTTTCTGCGCCGATGCGAGCCTGTATTTCCAGCACTGCCTTCTGGTCGGATGTGGCGTTGACTTGGGCCATCAGGGTTTGGATCTGGCTCAGGCGCCCGGCGGCCGAACGCATGGCGTCTTGCAGCAAGCCTTTGTGCTGGTAGGGCCGTGCGAGCTCGGCCTGGCAGCGAGTGCGCGGTGTGCCACTGAGATCGAGGCAGTTGTAGACCATGCCTCGATCGCGCAGTGCTTTGGCGGTGCTGCTCAGCCCCACATAGCCCGAGCTGTCTACAGCATTGAGAAGGCTGTAGGCCTCTGCAGGGATGTAGTTCTTGAGGAGCGGGCTGTTGAAAACAGTGCCGAGCCCGCGACTGCCAGACACGCTTTGTATTTGCAACTGCAGCTGGCGGATCTGGGCGACCTGGTTGTTGATCTGTGTGATGTCGTTGCTCACCTGCTGAACCGTCTGCGCCAGGTTGGCGACGTCAATCACCGGGATGCCTTGGGCGTGAGCCGTAGCTGCACATGCACCGGTCAAGATGGCAGTGATGAAGGGACGGTTGCTGCTCATAAGACCTCCATTGCGTTGAGGGTGTCAATTGCGTCCGCGCATGGCGGCAAGCTTGTAGGCCGCGGTGCGGAGGGCACCGTAGCTGCGCTGTGCAAGGGCACTGGCTTCATGAGCTGCGGATCGAGACCAACGGTCGGTGGCGCCGACGCTGTGCCCTGTGGCATGAGAAATTCCTACGCCTGCGCGCATCTCTCCGCCCGGTGCCATGCCTGCGTCAGCGGCCGGGGACCACGAGCGTCCGCGCGAGACGATCAAGGTGTTCTGGACCATCTGGATGCCTTGCTGGATGGCGGCCCCGCCGGTGAGTGCCGAGGCCAGGCTGGGTGCCTGGAAACAGATCACGGCCATCAGCACCATGACGATCGCGTACCGAATGGATTCGGATACGGCATTGAAGCTGGAGCCAAGAAAGCCGCCTTGGTCTTCGAGTGTGTGGACCATCGCTTGACCCATGTACAGACTCAGCCCCAAGGCAAAGAACGCGAACCAGGTCAGGACCACCGTGTTCAGTACCATGGACAACCAGCTGTCGAAGAAGCGCGCTGTGGGGCGCCAGGCCAGGCACAGGATGAAGAGCGGTCCGATGGCAATGACGAAGCTCAGAGAGACCTTGGAGAGCGTGATCACATAGAGTGCGATGCACAGAAAGATGACATTGCCGATGGAGGTCACAACCGCGGCGAACAGCAGATCCAGGCGTGTGATGCTGATCTCGCGAAACAAGTCGACGACCAGTTGGCTTGCACGGTCATTGAAGACGTCGAGGAGCGCGTAGGGCGTATTTACCGTCGTTGGGTCAGAAGACGACGGAAGGAACGTGCTGGCGACGCCGTAAGCCAGTGCTTCTGCAGTCTCCGAGACATTTCGAATGTAGAAGGCAGCCTGCAGTGCAAATGCAAGCACCAGCCCGATCTTGAAGACCTTCCAGGCAAAGACGGGAAGGCTGTCCGACACTTCATTTCGCAGGACGGCCCATCCGTAGAGGCTGACCCAGATGGTCATGCAGGCCAGCGCCAACGGTGTGATGGCAGCCATCAAAGCGGACACCACGCCCAGCACGTAGGTGTTGAGAACCGTGTTGAACTGATTGCCAACCCAGGTGAACATGGTGTGGACTCCTGTTGTCTATTGCACCTTCGGGCTGGGCAAACTTTTGGTGCTGACGCAGCCCTTGCTGAGATCGGGATAGCTGCACTGCATCCATTGCCCACCAGTCTTGACGATCCACAGGCGGGACCGTTTCAGTGCGCCATAGGTGGATGTGCGGCAGGTGCTGGCCCTGGCATAGATCTCCGTGCACTCCATCAAGCCACGCTGGGTTTCGACCATGCGCCAACCTCCTCCTGTGCAAGCAGGGCTTGCGGCTGGGCAAGGCTTGGGCATCAGCACTTGCTGTGTTGGCGGTGTTTCGACCCGCGTGCTTCCGTCGGGCATGAGGTGGACGGCCTCGTTGCCCATCACGTACTGCGCTTTGGCAGCAAGCGCGGTCAAGCACAGCAGCAAGGTCGTCGTCGCGATTGCGGCGTTCATGTGGAGCTCCTTGATGTGCCTTGTTTGCGGCCGTGCACTTCGCGCAGCAATTGCGGCAGCCACTGTGCGGGCTGGTCGCCATGAGCTTTGCGAAGTTCGTCAAGCAGGGCGACGTTGTCGGTGGTGGCAGAGAGCACGGTGATGAGTTCCTCCAGGCCAGAGAGATCCAACTCACAGATGGCGCTGTTGTGGCCTTGCTTGACCAGAAAGCGTCGCCCGCCTTGGGCGCTCAGGCTGCGGACGATCTCGAACTCGGACTGGCTGAGGCCGAAGCCCTCGACGTACTCTTCTCGAACCGCTTCGGGGTTGGCCAGGAAGATCTTGGTCACGCTTTGTTCGACCATGGTTCGGCCGATCGGGTGCCGGAGAACGTCGGATGGACTCTGGGTGTCAAAGATGCCCAGACCGTTCTGTTTGCGAATGGTCTTCTGCTTGTGCTTGGCAAAGTCGCTGAAGATTTCGTGATCCAGTGCCTTCCAGAACTCCGAGATGACATAGATCAGTCGGTCGCCGTTGACCATCTCGTCCATGAGATGCAGCAGGTACATCATCACGGGCGTGCGTACTTCTGGCAGGTCCAGGAACTCGGTGGTGTCGAAGGCCAGGATTTGGGCCTGGACGAGGTCTCCGAGCTGGTCGGGCGCTTGATCGAAGACCCAGCCCAAGGGACCGCCCTCGCACCAGCGGCCCAATCGCTCGTACAAGCTGTTCTCACCGGCCTTGGGCAGGTTCTGCCTCAGCGTTGAGAACCGACGCAGGGGCGCCGGCATCATGGCTACGGCTTGGATCGCATGAGCGATGGCACGCTCATCGGCTGGCAGGAGTGGCAGGGCGGTGCTGGTGATGCAGTTGCGGACCAGTTGCTCCCAGAACTGCAAGCGGGCTGGCGTGGGGGACAGCTGGAGGGGGTTGCAGCCGGTAGGCTGTCCAGCTTCGAGCGCGAGGTAGCGCCCGCCGAGTGCGCGTATGGCGATTTCGCATCCGCGGTCCAGGTCGAAGAGCACGAGGCGCGGAATGGGTTGCCACTTCTGTGTGAGGCAGAGGAGAAACATCTCCAGCGTCGTCTTGCCCACGCCGGTGGACCCGATGATCAGGGTGTTGCCCGGCAGTTTCTGGTCTGTCGAGTTCTGGCCTTCCGGGCTGCTGTGGAGGTTGAGATAGAAGGGCTGGCCCGACGGCGTCCGCATCAGGGCAAGGGCCTCGCCCCAGGGGTTGCCATCCCGCTTGCCTCTTGCAAAGTTGTGCCCGCTGGCCAGCGCAGCAAATGCCCGGGATGAGAGTTTGGCTTCGCGTGCTCGCCATTGCCAGTTGCCCGGCATTTGGGCGAACCAGGCTGCGTCTGCAACCAAGTCCACAGGCGTCATTTGGAGTGAGCAGGCTTCGCTCACTGCGCCACTGGCTTGTGCGGCTCGGCGGCCCGCGTCAGCAACATCCCTGCCGAAGATGATCAGGGAGTAGTGGTACTCGCCCATGCAGAACTGACCATCACCCAGCTCGTTCATGGCGACATCGAGGGCCGATACCTGGCTTGCCACAACGTCATCGCTGGCGATCAGCTGATCACGCTGCAGCTCGAGAGCGCGCATAGCTTGTCGCCGCGGCAAGATCGAGAAACTCTGCGTTTCAATGAACTCACTTTGCTCGTACAGCAGAGGGTTCAAGACGCCGGGCTCAACTTCATCGGCGTATTCTTTGATGTCGACCAAGGCGGCATAGCGAACTTTGCTGCCTTGCCGCAGCTCCAGCTTGTCGCCATCGAATGAAAGTCGAGCGGTTGGCAGGGTTCGGTAGAGCGGTGCAGCCGTCATGGGGATCGGTCTCCAGCAACCGTTCACCAGAAAGCCAAGAAACGTGGCCAGCTCGGACCAGCGACGGCCCTGCAGCTCTCGGTTACCCAGCAGCTGAGGACCGAAGCCCCGCAGCAGTCGTTCCAACAGGGCGGATCTTTCAGCGATCGAGCGCAGTGCCTCGGCTTGCGCTTCAGTGATCGCCTCTCGTGTTCTTTGCCGAGGCTGCAAGGCGCGGCTGATGCGAAAAGCTTGGGGGCGATAGACCAGGGTCAGGTAGAGCTCATGGCTCATCATGGGCTGCTTGCTCAGATGGTCCTGGTATCTGCGAGACAAGTCCTGCGCAAAGCCTGGGTGGGCAGGATCGGTCAGACGATCACCAATCATGCGGTGCACGCGGTGGGTCCAGACCGCCCATTGACCCCCTGATAGGTTGCGCAGCAAGCTGCACAAGGCCTCATGCCGGTCTGCGATCTGATGTTCGTCTGCGCATTCGAAGGCCACACCGTCGAGCCGCCAGACCCGCAGGTAGTCGCCGCCGCGTGTGATCACGTCATGGGGGCTGACCAGAGAAGAAAAAGGAACGAATCGCGCCAGAGGATTCTCTGCCCGGATCTGGTTCCAGTGGCGCGGGCGGCGGCCTAGCAGGCCGCTACGCGCCAGCGCAGCTGGATGTGGACTTCGCGTCTTAGACAATCCAAGCATCTCGTGCTCCCCGGTAGAGAGTGGGCGCATAGCAGCGCGCATTCCACAGTTGATGGTTGCGGTCATAGCGACGCAACTTCACTGCCACGAACATTTGACGCAGGCGCTGATCGTCTCGGTGGGTGAGCCAACGCATCCACATCAGGGTGGGCAGCAAGGCCAGCCATACCGTCAGTGCAAGCCACCAGCTCAGCAGCAGGCCACTCCACAGGCTCATGAGCAGTCCGCTGCCGCATAGCAGCACAAGCGGCACCAGAGGGACGCCCAGCTTCATGGCCGGGCGGGTGGCACCTTTGTAGATGGCCTCGCCTTGCATGGTGGATTTACCAGCGGCTTCAGAGCACGATGAAGCTGGCGAAGGCTGCAGCGCCTCCGACCAGCGTGCCGCCGATCAGCACATTGGCGACATCGACCAGGCGAGCCCCCTGGAAGATCATCTTGAAGCCGGCCCAGATGATGGCCATGGTGACCACCGCGACGGAAATCGTGACCAGGATGGCGTTGACATTGGTCACCGTGGTGTTGATTTTTTCGAAGCCCTGGGCCGCGGCGCTGGATGTCCCCAGCGCATATGCCAGTGCGGCGAGGACCGGCATGTCGTGGCGGATGGAGTCGATGTGTTTCATGTCTTCTCCTTGGGACTGTCGTTTGAGGCGGGCTTTGCAGCCTCGCGTGGGATGCCCGCGGCTGCCGACATCACTTTGCGGACATAGCCGTGTTGGAATCCGGTCAGGAAGCTGCCGCTGTAGTAGCAGGAGAGGGCGCGTCTGAGTCTTCGTTGCGGCTGAGAGTCCGTCACGTTCCGCGAGAGAGCTCGGCCGAAGCACTCAGCGAGCACGCGTTGAAGGGCGCCGAGATTGGTGCATGGGTCAAAGGACGTGCGCGTGGTCAGACCGAGGCGTTTGAAATGGCTGATGTTGATTTGGCCAAGTCCGACACTGAAGTTCCTGCCATCGGCTTGCAAGGACCGAGCCGTGGCAATCGCTTCAGCGAGGTGGCGAGGCTGTCGCTCCAGCACCCCGCCGACGATCCCGATGGCATAGGGGTTGAAACTGCTCTCGACGGCCACGATGGCCTTGGCGGTCTCCAGGTGGACCGCTGGTGCACAGCTCAGGGCGAGGGCGGCAAAGGTGGTGCTGTCCATGGCATCAGCAACCCGAGCATTCACTCACCGGTTGTGTGGCCAACCAGCGCGCATAGTCCTCGTCGAAACGAGGGTCCCATTGACCCAGTTGCTGTTTGGCTTCCCAGCTGAACGCGGTGACGCTGTCGCCGTCGAATGCCCACCAGGTTCGAGACCACAAGTCATCTCGCACTTTGATCACCACAGCGCCGCTGAACTTACAGATGGGCACCACACCGTTGGGGCGTTCCAGATACCGGATGTACTGCGGTGGGCAGTTGTCGGGCGCGGATGCCGACTCGTGGGTGGCGCTGTTTCCTAACCCCGACATGCCGCAATGTGGGAAGACGCGACCGCGAGCAAGATCTCGCAGGACTTGTCGTATCACAGGCACGCACTGTGGAACTGCGCGCCAACTTGGCGCCGCAAAGCACAAGAGAACCAGGCACCCATCCACCGCGAAGGCGGAGCTTGAAGCAGCAGTGCTGAGGACGAGCGCGACCAACATGCTCAGCGGCAGTCGTCCCCAGATTTGGGTCTGGCGGAACCTTAGCCTCTCAGCGCAGGGCAGGGCGCTGGTGGGAGCAGGTGCGCTGTAGTTCTGGGTGGTGGGCACGATGGGCTCCAGGAGCTGTGCAGTCCACATCGGGCTGCTTGAGCAAACTCTAGGGCGTGGTCGGTTGGTGCCGCTCGATGACTTCCTGTCCAAATTCAGCTCATCAAGGGTCCTGTTCAGTTGGTGCTGCGCACTCGGAGACCGAAATCGGGTGGAGGTGATGCGGGCGACAAACGTCTATCAAGAGACGGAGCGTCGGCCATCCGGTCGATGCAACGCATCAAGGAGGTGTTATGTGGGTGATATGGGTTCAAGAGCCCCAGTTGGAGCTGGAAGCTCCGTACTGGCCGGGACGCCGATGGCTGGCCGCCTTGGACGCTGTTCTGTGGCCCGGACTTTGGATGGCGGGAGCCAGTTCCTTGCCCTCAGCCTCAGGTGATCTGTGGCTGATGGTCTGTGGTTTCGCCTTCTTTTGTCTGTGCTCCCGCTTGCACCGGGCAGTCGCGAACAATGGTCGCTACCGCTTCACAACCTGGCTGATGTTGAAGCTGTTGTTGGTGTTGGGCTTTGTGGGCGTGCTGTTGCGATGGACCGTGCCGACCTGAGCGGAGGCTTGTCGATCGAGAACGCTCGGCTGGCTTCAGCGCACCGCTGCAGCGAACTGGGCTTCTGCGTGTTTGAGCAGGTCGTCGTCCAGTTCGCGGTACTGAGATGAGCCAGGATCACTGAGGTATGCCGCCCATGCGCTTGATGTGCATGCGTTGACGCCCAGGCCTCGATTGAAAATAGTCAGCGCCACCGCCATGGGTAGGCCGCTGGAGGCGACAAGGACACGCAGTTCTTCGTTGTTGGAGTGTTGAATCATGGCGGCATCCTAGCAACTGGACCGCATCGAAGGACGCAAGTCAGCCACTAAAGTGGGCCACTGGTTTGGGTTCAATCGCTCTCAATGCGTGGGTTGCGAGGTAGCCCCAGAAGACTGGGCCTGACGGCGCTGTAGCTCAATTGTGTTGAGCACCCACAACTCCAGGATTGGAAACAGGACCACAAGAAGTGCAATTGCCGCAGCGTTGGACGCTTGGATCGGCAATCCTGCACAGTAGAGACCAAAAGAAAGTAAAACAGCCGATTCGATGAAAATCACCAGCAACAACGATGTGTGCCCTCGAGGCTGCCACCACGGCCTTCTGACCACGATCGCCGGTGCAGGCAGTGCTCCCTGATGCAGGCGAAATCGAACCAGGGCATTGGCGAGCAGCATTAACACGACGAAAACGGCCAGCAGGAAGACTGAGAGCGTTGGCAGAGGATCTAGCTTCAACGCAAGGCTAACTTTCTCGAGGTTGGTTAGAAGTAGTCCTGCCGTCGTCATCGTGAACGTGAAGACGGCGCTCGCCCAGGTTGGCGCCTGCCATATCAGCGTGTCAAAGTGGCGGTAGTCCTGGTCGTACAGCTGAGGTCTTTCTGAGGGCATAGCGTTCCTTGGTTTGCTAAGTCAATCGAAGCTCACAACAAAAGCTCACTTGATGTCCTCTGCAGCTCGAACCTACTGAGTGATCGAGGTTCACCTTTTGAAATACAAGGTTGAGTCGGATCGGTTGGGCGATTCTCCGCGTGAATGTTCCTGAATGTGCTGCTTGTTTGTCGCGTTACTTGGCTGTTATCTATCTGGATCCCGAGTTCTGAAGTTGTCAGATTTTTTGCATCCGGCTTGAACGGAAAGAATCCGTCCAGCTTCACACGAGATTTGTGGCTGCCGTGCCGGTGAGTCGCGTAGAGCACCGAGCGTATGGCGAACTCCGCGCGGTTGTCGCTTCGGATATGTTCGGGCATTCCTTAGATGCGCATGAGTCTGCAAAGTGTCAGGATCGCCTGCTGTGAGCGCAGCCGGCGGGCCGGCATGATGAACAGGCAATCCCGCATGTACTCGTCAAGTACGGACTTCGTCTGGCAAGAAGTCGTGGCGCCAGACGCTGGCGGGCTGCACGGTGTTGGCGAGGTGGTTTTCGCGGCAGCTTGGACCTCAGCGTGGTAGTTTTCTCGGCTGGTGCGCCACTCGGTCAGCCAACTGCCATGCGAGGGCAACCGAAGCGGGGCAGGTCTTGGGCCGCAGCCATGAGTCAAGTCCCGCGCGTCCTGTTCATTCCAGGCCGCGGTACCACGTGGTTTCTCACGTTTCAGCTTGGGCCCAGTAACTGGTAGGCGCGGCGGTGGCCGATATCCCGGCGGTTCGGGCTTTCACAGCAGCCATGAGATTTGAGGTCGTTTCCTGCAAGCATTCCGCCGCTGCCGGTATGTGAGTCACTCGCTCGTCTTTGAATCGATTCTTCATGAGTTTCCTCGTTTCAAGCTTGCGAGGGAAGCCGGCCCTGAACCGGATAGAGGAAAGACTCAGGGCACAATGGATCTAGTCACAGGTGCTGTGATGTGTACCCAGCATGCCCCCCCTTGTGCGTGTGCTTTTGCCTGGCCAATAGCGTTTGGCTGTGGCGCTGCACGCCCTCTCGAAACTTCTCACGGCATTTCAGCGACTGATGACCGCTTTGGATCCAACGGCAAAGAGCATTGCCGACCTCGACAACTTACTGCAGTTGCTGTGCAAGGGCGTCAAGACGTCGACGCCTTGGGAACGTGCTTTGCATGAGCTATTGACTCAGGCCGACCGTCAGGTGCTGATCGTTCGGCTCAGTGTTTCCATGGACGCGAGCTCAACTGAGTTGATTGATTCGGCCCGTGTTCTTTTCGAAAGCTTGCGAGCGGCGGATCTCCATCTGTCCAAGGGCCGTTGCGATGAGTCAACCCGCGCCGCTGTGAAGTTGGCGAAGGGCCTCGCCCAGAATATTCTGAAACGACTCCAATCGACTGAGTCCTAAAGCGGCTCTCCCGTATGTCCGGACTCCGTGACGCGGGCATGTGTCGGCATGGCCTCGCGCAGCGAACCTGTCAGTTGGAAAAGATGGTTATTTCCCAGTGGACCCTGGTGCTGTTGTTCGACTGATCGAGACATTCGAAGTGCAAGGATTGCCTGATGGCGTCGGTTCCACAGCAGTGCTCAAGGTTTCGTCCTAGGGGAGAACTACCGATGGCGACCTGTAGCCCTTAGGTTTGCAAGCTACGCGGTCACACCAGTGGGTTTCCCTCCGCAGTTGCAATGAAGCCTGTGTTCAGTTGTGGCAGTAGTTGGCAGGCTGAAGGAATCGGAATTCGCTAGCGTCTGCAGGAGTTCAGTCAGCGTTCTCTTGCCTGGGTTTCTTACAAAACAGCCAGGAACGCCTCAAGTGCTTGAATGTCCTCAATCTTCAGGCGCAGGGGCTGTATCAGCGGGGACGGCGGAGGTATCGCCGTGGCTGATGAGCGGGGCTGAGGGATGCCTGCGTTGTAGAGTTCTAGAACTCCTCGCAAGGAGGGCATGATGCCGTTGTGCATGTAGGGTGCAGTCCTTGCGATCCCTCGCAGGCTGGGTGTGCGCATTGCGCCTTCGTCCTCCAGTTTGGCAGTCACGGCCATTCGGCCGATGTCCTCCGCACGGCGTCGCAGCTGGCTCATTCCAATTTGGTGGAATTCCTGCTGAGTCAATTGCGGGCCACTGTGACAGTTCATGCAGCGCGCCTGTGTGCGGAACAGGTGCAGGCCCCGCAATTCCTGATCGTTCACCGCATCTCGTCGACCTTCGATAAAGTCGTCAAAACGGCTTCGCGGTGCTTCCAGGGTGCGCTGGTAGCTTGCCAGTGCGGCGCCGAGTTTTGATGGCGTGACGCTGCTTTGGCCTTTGAAAACCTTGGCAAATCGCTCTGGGTAGTCGGTGTGCCGATTCAGCCGCTCCAGAAGTGTTGGAAGATCGGCCGCCATTTCACTTGGGTGTAGCAGGGGCAGCAAGGCCTGTATTTCTAATTGCCCTGCTCGGCCATCCCACATCAGGTTTTTGACGAAGGCCACGCCCCATAGACCTGGCGTGTGTCGAGTGCCCGCCTTACCTTCATGTCCGACGGCGAGTCGCCGTCCGTCGGCGAACCCAAGATGGGGGGTATGGCAACTTGCGCAGCTGATGTCTTGGTTCTTGCTCAGACGAAGGTCGTGGAAGAGCTTTTCTCCAAGTGCAGCAAGTTGCGGTGCTTGGGCAGGCAGCACAGGCCTTGGACCGAGCTCTTGCCAGTGAACCCCTTTGTCGACCGTGGGGCGCGGCCAGGTGCTGCTCGGGCCCGCGTAGGCGCGCCTGAGGCATGCTGCGTCAGCGCCGCAGTCCATGGTGGAAGTCGGGTTGGCCGGCGCTGTCGTCTGGGCTTGCACGGAGATGCTGGTGCAGCCCAGAGCAAACATGCTCGTGAGCGCCAGCATGGCACGTCGCCAGTTGAGGTTAGAACTCATAGCCCATCTGTACGGTTGCGCTGCGGCCGGTTTCATAGTTCACGATACCGGTGCTGCTGATGCTGATGATGTTGCGCTTGTTGGTCAGGTTGCTCACTGTGAGTTGCATGAAGGGGCGTTGGAAGCCCCAGTTCGGCCGCCAACGCAGAGAGATGTCCCAGCTGTAGGCGCTCGGGAAAGGGGTTTCCGAGAAAACGTCGAGCACATCGGTGCCTCGTGTTTCGGTCTTGCCGGTGTTGGCGACACGTCGGTATCCGCCGGTCCAACGGAAAGACTGTGACAAGCTGATACCTTGTGCCAGCCAGTCGCTGACCAAGCTGAGGTTCGCCATTAAAGGGCGGTTGAAGTTGTCGGCAGGCAGTTGGCTGTATCTGATCACTTGGCCCTTGAAGACAATGTCTCTGTCCGCATCGCCCTCAGCCAGCAGTGCCTCGTAGTCCACGTGGTTGCTTCGGGTCCGCGTCCAGCCAGTGCCGAATTCCAGTCCGTGGCGCGCACCGAGCCAGTCATGAGCCAGGGTCCCCATAAGCTCTAGCGACACAACATCTGCAGAGCCTCGACCGCTGTTCTCGTAACGGAAGTACTGGTTGTTGGAGAAGGTGCCACTGGTGTCTCGCAGTCGCACACGCACGAGCTGGTCCCGCGATTCACGGTGGACCCATTTGAGGGTGCCACCCAGATGCTGTCCCAAACGCTGACGCAGGCCTAAGACAGCCTCGTCGTCGTAGGGGACTTCCATTTCTGCGAGGCTGTTCGTGGGGAGACTGCGCTCACTGTCCACCCAAGCCCAGTCGCTGGCGCGTCGAGTTTGTGTAACTTTCAAGGTCTCGCGCTTTTCTCGGAGTGCTGCGTTGAAAAAGCTGCGGCCGTAGTAGCGGTTCAGTCCAAACTCAAGCACGCTGTGCTTCTGGTCATCCAGCTGCCACTGACCCGAGAGGCGTGGAGCCAAGGTCGCTTGACCAGCGAGTTCGTCTCGATCTGCGCGCAGTCCCGCCGTGAGTGTCAGTGAGCCTCGTGTCGCTCGGTCCTCAAGCCACAGCCCGTATTGCCCAGCTTCAACGTGGAAGCTGCCGGCCTGGTAGTTGTCGCGGAAGCGCCAGAACTGCCCGCTGTTGGGAAAGCGATTTGAGCGAGCGAGTGAGCAGCTTTCGGTGTCTACGACACCCAAAGGCGAGGTGCAAGTGTTGGTCGCGACACGGTAGGCAGTCGTGCCCAGGTACACAAGGTGATCATTGGGACGGCTGTAATCTGCTTCCCGCTGGGAAAGCTGCAGGCCGCCACGAAGCAGATGGTCCCAGCCCCATGCCGGAATCGCTCGTTTGGCTGCCGCCCGCAGGGAGTAGCTTTTAGTCTGCTGGGTGGTGTCAACATTGCCCCAGGCGCCTTCGGTGCTGATGGCGGTTGTTCCACGAGAGCCGTCGCCCCAGTTCTTGTCGGCTGCCGACCACGACCAGACACGCATGTAAGGCACGACGCCACGTCGCGAGTTCTGCATGTCGCTCCAGCTCAGTTCTTGCCGAACAGTCCAGGACTCGAAGTTGGTCGAGGCCCCAGCGGCCACCAGAGTGCCACCACCACGAATGTCAAACTCAGTGTCCCGACCGTTGATGTTGAAGTAGCGGTCATCCAGGGGCTGGTGACGCAATGTCAGCCATGTGTTGGTTTGATCAGTGGCGCGCCAACTGATTTTGGCCATGACATCTTGTTGTTCTCTTAGCTGTGTTTTGTTGCTCAGCGAGGGGTCGCCGGGCGTTTGGTTGCTGGCAAAACCTTTCAACGGGATTTCTGAGCGCGCAATCGACGCCTGCATCACAACGCCCAAGGTGCGGGTGGGGCGCGCCTCGCCACTGAAGGTCCAGAACTGCTTGTTCCAGCGCGGCTGAAGAGTTTCAGAATTGGACTGAGCTAGGGCGTCCGCTCGCGCGGGATCAACATAGATGTTCGTCCATCCACTGCGCGCAACCTTCCATGTGACGCGCCCACCCAGGCTGCGGCGCGCATCACAGAGCTCGGCTTTCACAACTCCGCCCTGAAAGCCTCCGTATTCGGCCCTGATATTGCTATCCAGCAACTCAACGTCGCACACCAGCTCTTTGTCGATCGGCATGCCCAGTGAAGCTCCTGGAACGTCGGCGTAATGCGCGGGATCCTTGGCAGCTGGATCGAGGTCGTTGTTCAGGCTCAGTCCGTCAAGAAGGAAGAGGTTCTGGTACGGCTTGGCTCCGTTGATCGACAACTCTGCCGGGGCGATTTCCCCTTGGGTCAATGAGTTGTCTTGGGTGTTGCTGACCTGGATACGGGGGCTCAGGCGCAAGACGCTGTTGATGTCGTTGCCGATCATCGGTGCTTTGCGGAGTCTGTCTGCATCGAAAGTGCGCACCCCCTGGTCCTCGGATGTGGGTTTCACACGCAGGCGGACGATGGGCAAGTCGGTGAGAGCCTCAGCAGGCTTAGCCTTCTTGGCGGCTTGAGTCGGTTCCGCTTCTTGTGTCGCCGTATCAGGGCGGGGTGCAATGGCTTGTTTCGCCGGTTCTGTGGAGGCTTGGCTGGCCGCGAACGTTTGCGGAGTGCTGTGTGCACAGGCGATCACGCCAAGACGGAGAAGGGTCCGAATGCGGGCCCGAGTGGGGACTGTGTTCATTGGGAGGTAAGGCGCTTTTTCGCCACAACGACGCGCCAGCAAGTGCTGACGCGAATGGGTTGATTTGGGCTGGCGGCGGCTGACCTAGAAACGGTTGACGACGGTTCGTCAACAAAGGATTGTAATGCTAATGATTCGCATTTATTGACATGAGCGCAGCTGAACGACAGATGATCGTGCGCGGAGCATCGCGCGATGCTTGGCCCCAGCCCTCGAGCACTTTGCCAACTTCCTTTCGGCTGTCATGGAACAACTCGGAACACATCTGAAGCAGCCGATCTGAATTCGCAATTGGAAGGGATCTTCAGTACCTCTGAGGATGTTCCGGCGGGTGCGCTGCCATAGGCTGCGAGTCAAGTAGAGCTCCGTGGAAAATGGATGTGTGGCCGCTCGCCACCGCAGGAGTGGTCGCCCATGGAGTCACCCTATGCCTCAACCTTTCGAAGTGTTGTCGCTCAGTGAAGGCATCGATCACCTTAGGGCGGGCTATCGTCGTGGCCTGTTGGTGCCGTTTGTAGGTGCAGGGCTCAGTGCACCCCGCATGCGTGGGTGGTTGAGCTTGGTCAAGGCTCTCGCGGCGGAGGCGGACGTCAAGGATCTCAAGCTCCCCGAGAATCCGACCGACCAGCACCTTATCCTTGCCTCCGAGCGTGTGGTTTGGCAGGCCAAGGCGCGCGGACTCTCGCTAGGCAACTTGATGGCGAAGTGCTTGCCAGGTACCGAGTGCGACCACGCCGCTACGCCAGCGGCGACTGCTGCACTCGCTTCGGTATGGTGGCCACTTGTTCTTTCGACCAACTACGACCGATTGTTCCTCGATGCTTTCAACGCCATGCACCACGACGGCAAGAGAAAGCACGATGGCGACAGGATGGTTGCCCTTGGCCGAGGTGCGGATGACAGCCACACGGTACTTCAGTCGTTGAATCAGCCCTATCGGCCGCTGCTTTGGGCCCTTCAGGGCTTTTTGGGCCAAAGCATGCACGGTGCTGATCTTCAGAGAGAAATCGTGCTGGGCTTTGAGCAATATCGGCGCGCTACTTTTGAGAACGCCGCCTTTCGCAGCTCCTTCGCTGAGTTGTTCCGCTCGCGATCATTTTTCTTCGTGGGCTCGGGTTTGAGCGAAGAGTACTTCAAGGGCCTTTTCGGGGAGTCCATCGTTCGCCTTGGCGTTCACCAGCATGCTCACTGCGCCTTGATCAATGAGTCCGATTTGGCTCTGGACACTCCCTGGTTTTTGCACACACGTTTGAATATTGTGGCCCTCACTTACAGCGACAAGGGCGGCAAGAAGTACAGCGGCTTTGCGCCCTGTCTTCAAGAGCTCGCAGCAGCTTTGAATGAGCCACCCAAGGGGGGGCGCAGATTCTGGGTTCGAAGTTCCTTGAATGAGTCTGTGAGCGTCGACCTTGAGCCGTCTGCCATACCGCCCTCGGATAGCGAAAACCACTGGATCGTTGGCAGCGCGGGTCGTTCGGGGGGTAGTCGATTGAGCTCTGGAAAGCTGCTTGTCAGTGGAGATGTTCCAACTTCACTGCACGGGCCTACGGTTGCTGTGTCGGATCATGAAGACTTGCACCGGGTGGAAGGCAGAAACGTTCTCTACGCGATTGCCCGAAAAAGCACAGTCAATGGCCGGGCTGGACGTGACCTTCGCCACATAGCGGACACCACGGCACGCGCTTTGAGTTTTGCCGCTACCAATGGTGCCAAGGTGGTATCGCTCATGATCTTGAGCGCGAGCACTTCAAAGGGGCGCTGGCCGCGTGTCTTTTCCTTGATTGAAATGTTGCGCGGCATTCGCCAGTACGCTCTCGGTCGTAGCGATCTGTTGCCACTCCACGTGATCATTCACGACACAGCAGCTGGCAGATCCTTTGACCGGAGCATCGCAGCCTGGCAAGCCATCGAGTCGGGCAAGCTCGACCCCTCTGAGGTTTTGAATTGCGAGGCCCTGCGTTTTCTTGTTGAGATACATCTCGGCGCAGAGACTACACGGTTGCCCATGTACGTTGCAGGCAAAAAGAGTGTTGCTCAGGTCGCCCAATACTTAGGACTCGATAAGAAGTGGGGCTTTGAAGTTGACCCTGGACCCACCGCAGTGGAAACCCATCGGAGGTCGGACTTCGAACTGTCCCTACTTGACGCGGGGGTAGTGCCTGGCTCGACCATTCGATTTAGAAAGGAGGCGTCGAAAATCTGAGCTCGACTCTGATCCAGAACCGCGGCTCACGCGTCACAGCTAGAAGGGTACTCGTTCAGGGTTCGCTCCAGAAACCTCGTTCGAACGCTGGAAACTGCATCGCTTGCTCCGGGCTCAAACCCAGCTTGGCCATGATGGCTGTGAAGGCCACTTCCGCCTCAGACGGTCCGTCGGCTTCTATCGGCCCAAACATTTGGCCATCACAACAGCCAACTCCGTAGACAAAGTCAATCTGACGCCCCCAGCAGTCGTAGGTGAGGTACACCCATCTGCGAGTGATTTCGAGCCCAAGCGCTCTCGCCACTGTTTGGATGGTCGCAATCTCGGGGGCCTTTCCGATAAACGTCGGCAATCGAACACCGCAGCCCTCAAAGAGACCGGGGATTTCTCGCCAGACAGCTTGAGGGGGGAGCTCGGTCGGGCGAACGATGGGAGGCGTGGCGAGAAAACCAGCGAAGCGATATGCCCTTGTTGCGCCACGAGAAAACAAGCGTTGAAACCGAGCTGCGAACGGCTTTCTTGTGACTTGAGGAGACCTGATTTGTTTGAGTGGGTACATGGTCAATGTCGCTGACTACCTTGCTTGCCTTGGTACTTTTCCCTCTGCTGCTACTGTAGCTGGTGCCCATGGATGCTGTTGTGACCACAGTCGCCCCATGAAAGTTGTGTCGACTCTGGTTGGAAATCTCTGGGTTCCATGTCAGGGCATGCTGCGAGGGTGGCGAATTCATCAACTCCATCCAAGATGCTGAGTTCGAGGTTGTCGCCGGACAGCCTTGTTGGCTGATTCGACACGTTTGTCCGGAAATTTTTTCACGCACTCGGCGCTCCGCAGGCTTTGTTTGCGGGCTGATCCGATGAGTGACATCTGCGCGTCATTGAGCATCGCTTAACTAGAGCATGAAGTACTGAAGATGCGAGGAGCGAAGGCATGGCCGAGCAGTTCACGGTGAATCGCGATGACCCAAAGCAGTCCTTGCAGGCACTCATCTTTCGTACCGGATTTGACCCAGCGGACTTCGAGATCAAGGAAGACCAGGGTGTCCATGACATCGATGTCGGCGGTCACCACCCTCGGGTACTGACACTCCGCCGGCGAGGCACTTCATTGCGCTGCAGCTACCAGATCGTCAGCAACGGTCCCTGGCTGTTCGCGCCATTCTCTGACCTGACCTCTGGCCGGTATGGGTCACCTGGGCGTACGAGTCGTCCCAACTTCCTCGGATCCTGAAGCCGTCGTTCGTTTTCTGATCCGCTTGCTGAAAGTCACTCCTCGAAGCGCATTTGGCGTGCGGTGTGCATTTCGCCTGCCATGTTGGCTGAGGGGGGGCGCTGACAACTTAAGTTGTCGACCCGGTAACACGATTTCATCAACTCATGAGCGACATCGGTGTAGCTACGGCTGATCGGAGTCCTGGTCTCGAGCCGGTTGAAGCATCCGTTTTGCAGTTGGATCAAATGACACAGCCGAATGTCGCTGTGTTTTAAAAGGCGGCTGCATCGGCGGAAGGCCTGAATCATTGGGCCTTGCGCTTGATGCAAGCCGTTTCAGCCTTTCAGCTGCCCATTCGTCTATCGTGATCTGCCTTACGGGACGAGGTTGAGTCCACGACGAAACCATGATGAGGCTGCTGTCTCGGTCGGTCTCCCCGAAATACCAGGGGAAGGCATCTGGCAGTTGGTTCATCAGACAGGATCGAGCAGTTTTGGAGTTCGCTTTGCAGTCAATGAAAGTCCCGACTGCAGGTTTCAAGGTCGCCCAAGAGGATCGTCAAGTCCTCAAGACGGCCAGCGATCAGGCTGCAGGCGTCACCTTGACGCTGCCAGGTGCCGTGAACGGCCATCAGGCGGGAGCGCAAGACTTCCTTGCGCTGTTTCTCTTTGACGCTCGGCCACACGATGACCTGGACATTGCCGGTTTCGTCTTCCAGGCTGACGAAGACGACACCTTTTGCGGTTCCCGGTTGTTGACGCAGGGTGACAATGCCGCAGTAGTGAGCGATGGCGCCGTCGCGCAGGTTCGACAAGTCCTTCGCGGTTGAAAACTTGCGCTCGTTGAGCTTGGCTCTCAGAAGTTTCAGAGGGTGACTCCGCAGAGTCAGTCCCAGGGCGCGGAAGTCCCAGAGCACCTCTTCGCCTTCGGCTGCTGGCGCGAGTTCCAGTGTGTCCTCGTCCACTCGGGCCTGTCGCAGCAGTTTGGGTGGGCGGCGGAGTGATGCAGCATCCCAGACTTGCTGGCGTCGGTGTCCACTGAGGCTGCGCAGTGCATCTGCTGCAGCGAGTTGTCGCATTTCGTGTTGTTCGAGTTCTGCCAGCTGGGCAAGCTCTTCTGAGCTCTCAAAGTAGGTCTCAATACGTGCCTTGGATATTCGCTCCGCAGACTCTTGCTTCAAGCCTTGGACCAGCCGCAAGCCCAGTCGCACGGAGGGCTGATGATCTAGGTCTTCCAATGTGCAGTTCCAGTCGCTGTGGAGCACGTCAACCGGTTCGACTTTCACGCCTGCTCGGCGAGCGTCTTGGACCAGCTGGCTTGGTGTGTAGAAGCCCAGGGGTTGTGAGTTGAGCATGGCCGCCAGAAACTCCGCCGGATGGTGGCGTTTGACCCAGCAGGAGGCGTAGACCAGGAGAGCAAAGCTGGCGGCATGGCTCTCCGGGAAACCATAGGACGAGAAGCCCTTCATTTGCTCGAAGACGTTGCGGGCAAAGGCCTCGGTGTAGCCCCGCTCCAGCATGCCGCCGATGATGCGTGGCTCGTACTTGTCCAGGCTGCCTGTGCGCCGCCAAGCCGCCATGGCGCGGCGCAGGCCATCAGCTTCTCCCGGTGTGAATCCGGCGCACAGAATGGCCAGCTGCATGCACTGTTCCTGAAACAGGGGGATGCCCAGGGTGCGGCCCAAAGCCTGTTCGATCTGCGGGCTGGGATAGGTCACCGGCACGCGGCCCTGGCGCCTGTCCAGGTAGGGGTGGACGGATCCACCCTGGATGGGGCCGGGGCGAACGATGGCCACCTGCACCACCAGGTCGTAGAAGCAGCGTGGCTGATGCCGCGGCAGCATGCTCATCTGTGCACGGCTTTCAATCTGGAAGACGCCGACCGTGTCGGCCGTACAGATCATGTCGTAGGTCGCAGCGTCCTCGGAGGGAATGTCCTGCATCTCGAACACATAGCCTTTGCGCAGACCAATCAGGTCCAGGGCTTTGTGCAGCGCGGTCAGCATGCCTAAGGCCAGCACATCGACTTTGAGCAAGCCCATCAGGTCCAGATCGTCTTTGTCCCACTGGATCACGGTACGGTCTTCCATGGCCGCGTTCTCGATGGGGACGATGCGGGACAAGCGATCGCTGGTCAGAACAAAGCCTCCTGGATGCTGGCTGAGGTGCCGCGGAAATCCAAGGAGTTGTTGGCTTAGGTCCAGCAGCTGGCGCACGGCCAGGCTGTCCTTGTTCAAGCCTGCTTCCGCCAGCAACTCATCGCTGATGTTGAGCTCCCAGTGTCCATTCCCTTTGCTAAGCAGGTCCAAGGTGGCGTCCGAGAATCCCAGAGCTTTCCCGACATCACGCAGCGTACTGCGCGGGCGGTAGCTGGTCACCACAGCGGTGAGCGCGGCACGGTCGCGGCCGTACTTGGCGTAGAGGTATTGGATGACCTCTTCGCGCCTTTCGTGTTCAAAGTCCACGTCGATGTCAGGTGGCTCGCCTCGTTCCTTGCTGATGAAACGTTCGAACAGCATGGAACTTCGCAGCGGGTCAATTTCGGTGATGCCGGCGCAATAGCAGACCACACTGTTGGCGGCTGAACCTCGGCCTTGGCACAAGATGCCCTTGGAGCGTGCAAATGCGACGATGTCGTAGACCGTCAGGAAGTAGTGCTCGTATTTCAACTCGGCGATCAGTGCCAGCTCGTGTTCGACTTGTTCCTGCGCCTTCGCGGGAATGCCACGAGGCCACCGTCGGCCCGCGCCTTCATAGACGATGCGTCTCAGATAGCTGGCCGGTGTCTCTCCCGCAGGAACCACCTCGCTGGGGTATTGGTACTTCAGCTCATCCAGGCTGAACTGGCATCTCTTGGCCACCTGCAGGGTTTCTTCCATCAGCTCCGCGGGGCAGCGCTCCGCAATGCGACGCCGGGTGCGCAGGTGTCGCTCCGCGTTCTGACTCAACTTCAGGCCACAGTCGGACAAGGGCAGGCGCAGGCGGGTGGCCGTCAACAAGTCTTGAAGCGGCTTTCGCGAGCGCACATGCATATGCACATCGCCCACGGCGACGATGGGCACAGCGGTCTGCTCGCTGCACTGCCTCAGTTTGTACAGCTGCACTTCGTCGTCCAGCCGTCGCAATTGTTCGTAGCCCAGCCAGCAGCAACCGGTCCAGTGCATGAGGAGCCAGCGCGCGATGACCTCCATTTGAGCCTGACTGCAGCGGCGATCCGGCACCGCGATGACGACGCAATCTGCCAGGGTCTTGCTGTCGATTTCCGCCAGGTCCAGTTCGTAGGTGCCTTTCTCGGACCGACGGCGCAGGTGGGTGATGAATTCACACAAGTTGCCGTAGCCGTTGCGGTTGGTCGCCAGCACCACAAAGCTGAACGGTGTGTCAGCGTCGACCTGAAACTGGCTCCCTACGAGCAGCTGGATTCCCGCCTCTTTGGCGGCGGCATGGGCGCGCACCACGCCGGCCATGCTGCATTCGTCCGCGATGGCAATGGCTCGGTAGCCCAGCTTTTTGGCACGCGCGACCAGCTCTTCGGGCTTGCTGGCGCCACGCAGGAAAGAGAAGTTGGACAGACACCGCAGCTCTGCATAGTCAGGAATCATCGTGGCACCTCGTCAACCAAAGGTGCCGTGCAGGTACCACGCCGATCCATCGTCCTGACGGGCTTGGTAGATCCACAGCAAGCCGGCGTGCTTGGACTCTGCCAGCCAGTAGTCTCTGACCACATGGCGCAGCTGACCGGCCGGCTCATCGCGATCCCACCAGCCTTCCTCGATGCACTGCGGACCCGCCAGCAGTTGCAGCTCGCCTTGGTACACCGGTCGGTTCTTGCGAACCGCCAACTTGAGGGGTTCCGGCAAGACCCAGGTTGGCTGCGGAAGGTCGGTGCTGGCTGCTCCTTTGCGTGGCATGGGGGCTGCTGCGGGCTGCCAGTGGCTCATCCATTCTTGCCGGTGGTCTGCGCGGGTCAGGCAACGCCGCACCGCATCAGGACCCAGCCTGGCCGCCATGCGTTCCAGCACCAAGCCCAGCGCTTCACCATCCTCGTCCGAGTCGGGCAAGAGTGAAGTGTTGCTGCCTGCCACATCGTGGACAGTGTCAGCCGACATCTCTAGGTCACCCACTGGCGCCAGCAGTTCCACCTTGCTCAGATGCTCAGCCAGCAAGCGACACAGGTGCTCGATGTTGCGGCTAGGCTCGGCGGTGCCGATGCGCAGGCATCCACCTTCACCTGCGGCCTTGGATCTCATGGCGTCATGCCACCATCGCAAAGTGAAGGCTGTCACGCCGGCGTGTCGAGCCGCCAACCATCCGCACATTTGAAGCAGCAGCTTTCTGGCTCCCTGCAGCATTGCTGGGGCATGCTCAACCCGAAAACCCAGCTCCAGACGCGCGCAGAAAACTTCGGGCAAGGTTTGCCAGACGTGGACTTCGGGCGCATGGCCATAAGCCTGGTCGAGGGCGAGCAGGAGCTGTTTGTCAAAGCGGCGGCTCAGCCCGCCTCTGGGCAGGGCGCGCACATCACCAAGGGTGCGGCAGCCGATTTGAGCCAGCGTCACCATGTGCGGACGGGCGGCGCTCAGGCTTTCCATTGGCAGACAGTCCAGCAGTTCTTGCAGCGGCTTTCTGAAACCGTTCTCGATGCCACACCGGGCCAGGGCATGGGCGGCCATGCTGTTGGTGGCCCAGGCGACTTGGCGCACGCCGAGTTCCTTGGCTTCCGAAACGACGCGGTCGCGCAGTGCTCGACGTCCTCCGAACAGGCGAGTGCTGGCCTCCACCTCGATCAAGACAGCGTCTTCGGAGATGGCAACGCGAGGTGCAAATTGCAGGCCCCAGATCGCCACGGCTCGAAGCGCGTCAGAAGAGGGCGGGTTCGGGGTTGGGGCGCTCGCGCACGGCGGCAGCAGCAAGGCTGTCCACAGCATGATGGGCGGGGTTCTGGGGAACAAGGCGGCTGGGGTAGCGCAGGCGCGGGGTCATGATGGCGCCGAGGCCTCCCGGCATAGACAGCAGTTGCAAAGGTTCTTCGAGTGCAGGCCCCTTGCGTTTCAGGACCTCCACTGCAATTTGCCAGTCGGTTTGAACTCGTGCCTGCAATCGCAGAGGGGCGGCGGATGAGTCTCGGGCTGCAGTGACTGGGCGGCACAGAAAAACAGGGCCTTTGCTCAGGCCTGCCAGTACCTGTAGACGGCGGATCTGTTCGGCTCGCACCAGAGGGAGCCAGGCAATGACCGCGCCGCAGGAGCCGGATTTAACCAACTGCTCGGTGGCCCAGAGTCGATCCCTTGGGGAATCTACATTGATCCAAACCAAGTGGCGCTCATCGACGCCATCGTGTCGCAATCCAGGAGGATGCGGAGCCAGACTTGGGCCAACAAGGGCGACAGTTCTCCCTTTCTGGGTCAGCCTGGAAACCACGGAAGACAGGAGTCGGAACTCCACGATCGAGAACTGGCTGACCAGAACTTCAGTCAGCGCACCGCATGGCCAGCCGCCGCCCGGCAAGACTGCATCCAGAGAAGCGAAACCAGTGCTCAGTACCGTATTGACGGACCCGCCCAACTGGCTCCCACGCCAAAGCGCTGCCTCGACAGACGGGGGGAGGGCGTGCACAGGCATGCCCTGCGTGTTCTGTGAGGGAGATGTGGGCCGTGGATGGACTTCGCCAGGGTCTTCCCATGGTTCGGACGGAGGCATAGGACTTGTGCGAAACAACTGTATGGGCATACAGTATATGCAGGCCGGCAGCTTGTCCAGCCCAGTACCCGACAGAGAACGAGGAGTTGCAGATGATCGTCAGCTTGAACGACCCCGCCAGCATCTTGAACTGGTGGAAGGTGTTTCCAGAGCGGCATGACGCCTTTCTTGAATTCAAATTGAGAGCCAGTCCGGAATTTGCCCCAGCCATTCGAGAGGCTCAGCGCAGGATTGCTGCTAGCCCCGAACTGCGTGAGCTGCATTTGAGTGCTGCGCGCGCGGGCAGGATTCGTAGCGCTGAAGAAGACCCTGAGGACATCTGCCGTTCGCCCTATGAGCTAAGGCGCGCAGAAGTGGCCTGAGGGCTGGCTGCACGGCTGCCCTCAGGCGCAACCTTGCATTCGCTGCGCGAGCTGGATAGTGCTAACTGATTTTATAGACGCACTCTTTCCTATCGCTGACGGATGTGCCGCGTACGGAACTTGACTAGCCTACGGTACCCAACCATCACGTCAAGAGGTATGCGATGTCGGACCTTGGATTCACGAAGGAAGATCTTCCGTTCCTTGTCGAGGCAATGGAACGACGCCATTTGCAGCGCGGACTGCTTGCTGCGGATCCGCCAGCATCTGCGGATTTTGGGAAAGATGACCAGGTTCCGGCGGGGCCAATGAGTATTCCGGACCCAGTGACCGTGAACCAGAACGGCACCATGACGGAGGCAGACTACAAGGCCTGCTCGATGGTGATGGCGGTGTGCCAAAACATGGTGCAGAAGACCTTGACTGATGCAGCCACGGCGGCCGGCATCGCACCCGATGTTGCTTTGAAGTCCATGAACGCCTGGTTGAAGGCTTATGTGGAGTTCCCTTTCCCGTTCTTCACGTTCAAGGACACCCAGAGCAACACCTACAAGAAGGATGAGTTTTCGCTCAACGCGGATCCGGATGTTGTTGAGAGCATCGTCAACATCAAGAACGTCGCTGGCCTCAAAGATGCCGTTGTTGGCGCTCTGCGCAAGAGCGGAGGCAACTTGGCCAGCTACGAGGGCACTGAGCAGCACTTCAACTACTTCGGTGTGATCACGGCTTACAACGAGACCGAGATCTCTGTGCGCGTCATCAAGTACGCGATGAACCTAAAGAAGACAGTGGTGAAGACGCTGTGCGGTGGCTTCGAGAAGACTGCGCTCGACTCCGCCTACGACACCTACCAGTTCGTGGCGGACAAGGAGTTGATGATCAAGATGCAGGCCAAGATGGGCGATCAGATGGTCGACTACATGGCCGACAAGCTTTTGCAGTTCGTGAAGGCGTTCTACGACCAACAGCTTCAGAAGTTTGTTGAGTCCATCGGCGTCATTTTGAAGGGGGAGTCCAAATGAACATCATCCTGCTCTGCCATGGTGGGCTCAAGGACTACAGCTCTTTCGAGTTGGCTGACGGTCAGGCTGTGCAATACCGTGGCAACTACGGTACGCCGCTGTCTGCTCAGGTCGCAGCTGCGGTCATCAAGGCGCTCAAATCCGATCCTTACATGACAGACAAGCAGCTCGCATCCAGCTTGAAGGGCTACACCCCGATCGCCCCCCTGGAAGGAAAGGGCGGGTTCTCGCCGGATGTCAATCTGGCTGGTGACGACAAGCTCCCGTGTTTCATCATGAACATGGCAAACGGTAGGTGGATGCCGCTGCCGGGTACATGGCGCAGTAATCTCGGGCGGGTCGTCTCCGATTTGGGCTCGCCGCTCTGGCTGAACCTGCTTTGCTGCACGACCCTCAAAGATTCTGACCTCCCTGAGGTCGGAGTCCAGAGCGACCACATGGTGAAGTCGTGGAGTGAGGTGATCGGCGCTTGAGTTTGACAGCGACAGATCGCCAGCAAACCAGGCGGCATGAGAAAAGAGGCCTGTAGTACCCACCTCTTGAGGAGCGCGGGGCCGCGACTCTTACCGCATGCCGGCTTGGGCGGCCTCGAACACCTGTCACGTTGCATCGCTGACTTGGCTGGCAGGTTCAGTCCTTAAACTGGCCTCCCACCATTGACTTGCATCTCCTGCCGGCTCGTCGTAGGGCACGGTCATGCTCGACATGAGTAGCCGACCCCTGCCTTTTTCGGCGAGGGGTAGGGTGGCAAAATGGGTTTTGACTGGCGGAAGCTCGAAGTTATGCTGCCAGTCAAGCGCCGATCACGTGGTGCCATTCGCAGCCGGACAATACCGCTGATCTAGTCCGAAACGCTCTTTTAGAAGCGGGTGTGCGCTGAGGTAGGCCCAAACCGCTTTGTCGCCCGTGACGGGCTCATGACCGTAGACCCGATCCAGCGACCAGATGATGTCCTGGAGCAGGCGGTTTTTGCACAGCACCTGAATCTTTGGGTGTGTGTCACGTCGTTCCTTTTGTAGCTGAGCAACCAGCATCAAGGCTGGCCGCCACCAGTCATACGCGAAATCTACGTGGTTCACTATGGACTTGGAAGACTCTCGTTGCGCGAGCATGGAGAAGAAGTTCATCATGTCGTCAAGCTTGAGGCGGTCATGGCGTTCAATGCGCTCAAACTCTAGCGCATCGCTGGTCTGTTTTGCCTTGTCGAGCTCGCGGAGTGTTCCCGTCACTTTCTCGTTTCCTGGGTAGGGCAGCTGATCCACAGCAAACAGCTTGCTCGCCACATATTCGCCATATTCCCTGTTCTTGATTGCCGCGACAAGCACTCGGAACGCCGAATCTTTGGTGGCTTGGAATTCCGCGCTCGTGAGAATTTGGAACATCTCAAGAATGGATCGCTCTACGGCCTCGTTGCGCGCGCTCTTGGCCTCGTGTGCCTGAAAGATGAGCGTGATGATGACCCCGCCAAACGCGAGTGCAGTGAACAATACGTTCAGAACGTTGTAGCTGGAGTTAAGCGGCTCCTGGAATGTGTTCTGAGGTAGGCGTGTAGCAATTGGGTAGGCAGCACCCCAAATGGCGACGATGAGCAGTATGACCAGCAGCGCTGCCGAGATTGGGGTGAGCTTGGGCCGAAATTTCATGGACTGAAGATGGAGGAATGCTGGAACAGAATCCTAACGGCGGTTGTTCACTCTGGGGGAGCCTGTCAATGAACGACTGCTACTGGTTGCAGCCATTTGGACAAAGCGTCTCGTAGGTCAGCAAAGTCCCCAAAGCCGAAATCCAGAGCTACAGCACTTTCGTCAATTGGCAACTCATTCCAGACCTTTGCCGCGCCAGATTGGTCGCCGAAAACCGATCATTCGGTCGGACGAGCTGCAGAGGGCAAGCTCCGACCGAATCGTCGCGTTGAATGAGACCGGCTTCACTCAACCCCAAGCCGGTGTTCGCGCTCCAAGCCCGCAGGCGCCCGGCGTTCAGTGCGCGGACGTGCCGCGAAATCTGGCGCTCGGGATCACCTGCGACCGTTCGGATAGGGTCACGTCGACGTCATCGCCCGTGAACCTCAGCCTGAGCCGATAGGTGTTGATGCTTCCGAGTTCGTTGTACTCGAGGAAGAAGGTGTTCTCGCGCTCCCAGGTCCCTGTCAAGGCAACTGGTAGATCCGACGGGCCACCGGCAGACACGCGTGGAACCCCATTCAGCCCAAGCGGCCGTGGCCCGTTACGCAGGTCTCCGACCTCAAGCTCGAGTTGCGGGCCCGGCGTGTCTGAGAAGGTGAGTACGAAGGACTTCAGGTTCAGCGGGTTTGCAGCCAGGGTGTATCGCCTGCCAGAAACCTTCTTTGCCAGAGGCGGCACATACGAGGTCGGAAGCCGCGGCATTGCGGCTTCCCTGACTGCAACGGCGAGACGAGCCGTCCCCAATGGGTTCTCTGGCAAGGGCTGGTCCGCCTTGAGGGCACGGCCGATGAAGGCTCCGACCTCGCCCGGCTCGAACTGGCCACCCGTAAACACGACAACGATGCTCTTCTCCGGAACGACGGTGATCCGCTGGCCGCCACGACCCACAGCCTCGAACTCTGGGGGCCGCCGGCTCGTATGAAGCCAGAGGCCGTAACCATACTTCTGATCGGTGTACGGCGGACGGGCTTGCTCCTGGGTGGCCGCCTCCATCCAGCGCTTAGGAATGATCTGTCTATCTTCCCAGCGGCCATGGTTCAGCCATAGATAGCCCAGCTTGGCCATGTCGCGGGGCTCAAGTCGTAGGTCGCCCCATCCATAGGAGATGCCCTGGGTATCGGCCGGCCAAGTCACCTTGCTGATTCCGAGTGGGGCGAACAGCTCTCGCTGCGCAAACTGCAAGGCGCTCAAGCCTGTCGCCTTCGTGATCGCCGCAGACAGCACATGCATGCCACCCGAGCAATACTCGAAGCGGTTTCCGGGCTCACCTGTCATCGAGCGATCCAGCATGAACTGTGTCCAGTCTTTGCTTTGCCGCATCTGCCCGAGCGTGATCTCTCCGTGTGCGGCTTGACAGTCCAGTCCCGAGCTCATCGACATGAGATTTTTGAGACTAAGCCGCTGCTTGCGCTCATCTAGTTTGGCTATTGCGCGTCCGCTGAAAATCGAGGTCAGCGGCTGCGAGAGGCCAGCGAATGCCCCTTGCCCGATCGCGATCCCGGCAAGTGTCGTGGTCACGCTCTTCGTCACTGAGGCGACGTCATGCAACTGACCATTTTGAAATGGCCAAAAATAGGCATCCAGGACGATATGGCCGTTGCGGACAATGGTGAGGCTGTGGATTCGCGTGTCGTGGTCGCGAACATAGTCGAACGCATCCGCGAGTACATCGGAATCAAGCCCTTGGGCTTCCGGAGATGAGTGGCGCCACCCAAGGGTCGGCCAGGGCGCATCTTCTGCTGTGGCTGCTAGCGCGGCCCCGACGAACAGCGCGGTCGTCGCAACGAAGAACGTCGCGCTGAATCGTGCTGAGTTCCGCATGAAGCCTCCTTGAATCTTTCTAGCTACTCCCTTCAGAGCCTACAACACCATTTCGGCTCCCTGACCAGCTGACATTCTCCGCCACTTTATGCGGTCAGCTTCGTGCCCGGAGCAGCCGTTCGCTGGCGAGTCAAAACGTCGTCTCGGAGTGGATGTGGCCTTGAGGTTTGCTGCTGACCCTCGCGCTGAAACGCAGCCGCTGCTGGTCACCTGCGCGGGCATCGACATCGACATCGGCGCGGCCAAGGCTCGCCTGCGGGCGAGGCACGCCAGGAAGCGCGTGCCGACGCTGATGAAGCTCGTCGCGCGCCTTGCGAAGAACAAGGCTTGAATGTGAAGCGAAGGGCGGGCGGGCGGAGTGAGAATTCTGGCCTGAGCTTTGCCCTAACGCTGCGCAGATCAAGGCCTTCCACCAACCCCGTTTGGACGAACATGTCTTCAACTCTCTTTCCGACCCGCACCACCGCAGCGCTCGGGCTCATCGGCGCTCTTGCCCTGAGCGCCTGGTTCTGGTGGCCCGCCAGCAGCGACACCGTGCCGATGTCCAAAGAAGGACAAACCGTGGCGACCGCGCCCATAGCCGCGGAGGCTGTGCCTGCAGCGTCAGCAGCTTTTCCGCTTGGCAAGGCTGCCTTGGCGGCCTCAGCGCCCTGGGAGCCTGCTCGCCCGCCCGAGGCTTCGCCGATTGGTTCGGAAGGCTACGGCCCGCACATCGACCGCGCCCGTGACGGCGCAGACCCCAAGGCAGCATGGCAGGCCGTGGCCTGGTTGCAGGCCTGCCGCAGAAACGCCTCAGACATGCAGGCCTACCAGCAAGCGCGCGACAGCGGCGCCATGCCCGAGGTATTGACGCGGCTGATCGTTGAGACACAAGCCGAAGCGCGGCGCTGCCAGACCGTCTCGACGCAACACCAGGCCCTGCTGCCAGAGCTGACCTTGCAGGCCATGCGCGGCGGCGTCGCTGGCGCAGGCGTGGCCTATGCTGGCGGGCAGGGTTTCGAGCAGGCCGACCCCGCCTTGCAAGCGGAGCTGCGCAGCGCGATCCGGCGCGACGCCAGTGCCGGCGATCGCATGACCCTGTTCAATGCGGCGCTCTCGGACGCCCGCTGGGGCCTGAGCTACGAGGAGCGGCTGAGCTATCTGCTCGCCTTCGGCCTGCTCTCACAGGGTGGGGCGCAACACCTACAAGCCCTCGGCCAGAGTGGCGAGCCCAAGATACCCGCACCGAACAGCGCGCAGGCGGCCGCCGCCCAGGCCGCGGCTCAGAAGATTGCAGATACCGCCAAAGCGAAAGCTGCTTCGGGGCCTTGATCTCCTCGGCCGGAACTCAGAAGCTGTCGGCCAACAGGCAGGATCGCTTGACCTAGACTTGCCCTTTGTTGCGCTCGGCAGAGCGAACCGGCAGCGGACAGCACGGAAAATACTTGCGATGCTCTTTGGCGGCTACCGGTTGAATCCGCCGCACCTTGCAGCCGCTCGCTACCGCTGAGATCATTTCCAGACTGAGCGCTGTACCGCTGTTGAAAGGGCGCAAAGTTCAATGGCGAGGCCCGTGAAGTGCCCGCTTGTTCTAGCCTGGTTCTGGTCGCTGTCAAGGTTTCAGAGGCCACAAAGTGCGGACGGCGCTGGCGGATACAGAGGGGTTTGCATCGTCTCGAATCGACGCTGCTGGCTTTGAATCCGCTCGATCTGTGTTGGCAGGTTCAGGAATGCCGACAATTGAGGCGGCACACCCAGCTCCTTGGAACGCCGGGACATCAGCATGAATAGCTGGCTGTCCACCAACCCGCAAAGCAACATGCGCAGTTGTGCGCCGCAACTTGCGGTGCGAATCTGTTTCTGATCCGAAGCCTTTTCAGTGACCACGCCCTCGCCGTGGTGTTCAGTGGGGCTGGGCGGCCTGGTCTGGCGAGCTCTGGCACGTGTCCAGCCAGTCTTGCCAGGTCGATTCGGTCACGTCCAGGCCTTCAATGGCTTGCTGGCCTTGTTGCGGGCGGGTGCCTCGCAATCCCTGCATCAAACGGTCCATCAATTGGCCCAGCGGGGCGCTCAGGGCTTCAAGGTGTGACATGGCTGGCTCCTTTTGCATGGGAGCAACTTTCGGCGATGGCCGTCTGAATTTCTATCCGACCCCTGGGGGGCTACCTTTGGGGGGATAGGCTTTTGGGGACGCGTGGGCTGCGTGTATGCCTTGTTCGCTTTCGGCTGGGTATAGCGTCCTGGCTGTACCGAGGTTTGCGTCGACAAGGTTTTGGGCGCCTGGACTTGTCTCTTCATGGGCACTGGGGATCGGAGGGTTTCAGACGACCTGGCCTGTTGATCGCCGGTCATCAGTCTTGTGCACTCGGGCCGGGGCATAAGAGTCGCCGTGTTTCCTTTGAGATGCAGAGCTGTTCTGAACGCTCACAGAGAAACCCTAGTGAGCGGCCTTGCAGCTGTTGGACCTGGGAGGGCCTTGCTTGCCCTGCAGAGCGTCATGACTGGTGTCCGACT
Source organism: Burkholderiales bacterium PBB3 (assembly GCA_002256115.1). Lineage (GTDB taxonomy): Bacteria > Pseudomonadota > Gammaproteobacteria > Burkholderiales > Burkholderiaceae_C > Allorhodoferax. The sequence continues at coordinate 53,450 of NKIK01000012.1, read as the reverse complement.
TGGCTGTACTCCATCAAGCCGTGAGCAGCGGCGCGTTGTGCAGATGCCCGGCGATTGCGGCAGTGCAGTCGCGCATTGATGCGCTGAAAACGTGAGTTCACCGAAGTCGCGGTCATGCCGGTGCGTTGAGCGATTTCCTTGCTTCCCATGCCTTGCCACTCCATGGCCAGCAGGGTCACGTCATGGGTGTGCAGTCGCGCTGCTTCACGCAGCCGTTCTTGCAAGTGCCGAGTCAACCAATCGTGCAGTTCGGCAGCCAGTGCTCGAGCCAGCGTCCTTACCAGCTGGGCCTGCGTGCCTTCGAAGTCATCGGGCGTGGCGCTGCCAATGCAGAGCATGTCCAGGCGATCCACGTCAGGTCCCGCTGGCGTGGGCACGATCAGGCAGGACCTGAAACCATACTGATTGGCAAGGTCGATGGCTTGAACATCGACATTGTCTTGCTGAGGCACTTGATGGTTCGTTCCCGGCATGGTGTGACGTCGAGCGAAGCGGAACCATGGGTGCTCCAACATGGAGCCTGTCGTGCATTGCGCTTGAGCGAAGCCAGGATGACAAGCAAAGAGGCTGAAGCTGGAGGTCTCTCGGCCGCCCTCCGGGATGCCCGCGGTGTAGATGCTGCCGCTGGCACCGATGGCCTGGGTGACCTTGGCCAAGCGATCGAGCAGCTCGGCAGGGCTGTTGGCCAGGGGAATCTGAACGATGGCCGCCACGACGTTTGCGGCGAAGTTCTCAGTCTTCGAAAGCTCCCGGATGGAGCTGTGCTGCGCCAGTTCTTTGGATGACATGGTCAAACTCCCGTTTGAGTTGAGCGTGCAGGAGTGGCGCAGCGAAGCGCAATGGATCCGTGTCCAGGCACGCGTCGAACTGCTCGCGCGTTCCAAACAAGGTCCACCATTCCGTTCGTGAGTTGCCCCTCCCTGCGCGTGTCCGGCCTGCAGCAACCCCGGACGGGATGCTCAAGAGATGGACTTCCAAGCCTGCGGTTCCGCCGGGTGGCTTTGTATCCCGGGCCGTGCTCCTGGGGCCGCTTCGCTTCGTGAGGCGGCCTGGCTGAACGACGCTGAAGCGCCCGGTGCTTGTTGCGTTACGCGTCCTGTTGATCGCCATGGCGTGCTCCTGGTGTGAGTGGCCAAATACGAGCGATGCGCAAGTGAGCCTATGCCCCAGCTTCTAGCTTCCTGGCCCAGTCCGCTTGGTGGAGGCCGAGGAATCGGCCGCGGTCTGCCGTCAGCACTCCGTAGGCGCGGGTTGGCGCATGGCGGTGCGAATCATTGCGGCGTACGGGCTGTGAGGGCAAGGCCGGTGTCCTCATGATTGCATGCGCGTTCGGTGGGATCTTGCGCTGAAGTCGTGCCCGAGCGTATGCCTCCAGTCGCGTCGCCTTCTGGCTCAAGATACGGTGCGATGGTCCAGGAGCTTGAATCTTGCCCGTCAGTGCACCGCAATCTTGCATAGATCGGGAGGTGCCGATCTGTCTGCGAGCTGGCCCAAGGTAAAGAGCCGGGGGCCTTGGCTTGGCGAGCGCCGCCGGAGCTGAGCGGACTCCTGCCTAATGTTGCTTTCGTTCGGTGTCATCCAGAAAGGATAGGTCGGCTGCCTTGCATTTCTTCGCCTTGTGAGCCCTCGCGACCTAAGATTCACATGGGTCTTTCAACTTCGATGCATGACATCCCATGGCGATGGTGAAGAACTGGCAAGCCGTGCTCGCTCGCGTCAGGGCTGCCTTGATGCGTCGAGGTCGCACGCGGCAGGATGCGGATGATCTGGTGCAAGAAGCCTGGATTCGTTTGGCTTGTCAGGAGCAGCATCAGTTCGTCGCCAAGCCTGAGGCTTTTCTGATGCGAGTCGCCTTGAACTTGTCCATCGATGAATACCGAAGTGCCGAGAGGCACGGGGAGCAAGTGTTGATCGAGGATCTGGTGATGGTCGATTCCAACCCATCTGCGGAGACGATACTTTTGGCTCGCGAGCGGCTGGCTCGCATCAGCGAGTGTCTGGCACAACTGGATCCCCGAACGCGCAGGATTTTCTTGGCCCACCGCGTGGACGGCTTGAGCTATTTTGAGATTGCCAGGGAGCACAATTTGAGTATCAGCTCGGTGGAAAAGTACATCGCCAAAGCCACCTTGGTGCTCACCCGGTCGATGGAGGGCTGGTAGCCATGGATGCTTCAGCTGAGAAGGGTTCGGGGGAAGGGTCTCGCTCCCCCGTCACACCTGAAATCGCTGCCGAGGCTGCGGTTTGGATTGCACGCTTGCATGGGCCGGACCGCAGCGCCGAGATGGAGCAAGAGTGCCTGGCCTGGCAGCGGCGCTCCGATGTGCACCGCCTCGCGTTTGAGCGCTGCACCGATGTCTGGGAGGCGGTTCCTGGCGTTCGCCTGACGGATGCCTTTGCGAGTGCCTCCCGCGCCGGGGCCGATGCAGGTCAAAAGCCATCCGAAAGGGACTCCCCCCCGCGCACGTCGAGACGGATGTGGATCCTGGCGCCGACTCTCACCGCGCTCTTGCTTGGCTCCGGTGTCTATTGGCATCAGATGAGTGGCGTGGCCTCATTTGGAACCCAAGTCGGCGAGCAACAGCAGGTCGTGCTGGCAGATGGAACCCGAATGTCCCTGAACACCGACACCCGTGTCCGGGTGGAGATGGGGTCATCGCAGCGAACCGTCGAGTTGCAAAGCGGTGAGGCCTTGTTTGAGGTCAACAAGGACTCAGCGCGTCCATTTGTGGTGCGAGCCGCGGGCCGCGAAGTGGTGGCCATGGGCACGGTGTTCTCTGTCCGCATGCCTGGAGCAGGTGGCGCAGGCGCTTCACAAGAGTCCGCGGTGACGCTGATCGAGGGAAGGGTGGCTGTGCGCGCGCCGGTCTCGACGACTGCATCTGTGCATGGGGAAGCAAAGCCGGTGCTGATGGAGCCTGGCGAGCGTATGCGTTGGATTCCTCAAGAGCTTGGAGCCAGCCGTCCCGTGCAGGTGAAAGTGGACCGCCCGCGGCTCGAAACCTTGCTGGCCTGGAGGCGCAACGAAGTGGACTTTGAAGATGTGACTTTGATGGAGGCCACGTCAGAGATGAATCGCTACAACCGCACCCCCATCTTTTTGGTCGGTGATGGCTCGCTTGGGAGGCTTCGGATCAGCGGGCTGTACCGAACCGGGGACAGTGTGGGCTTCGCCCACGCTGTGGCTGCCCTGCATGGTTTGCAGCTGCGTGAGCAAGGTGGACGGTTGGAGCTATCGCAGCCTCAATAGGGGATGCCCTGGCGGAAACGAACTCGACAAGCTCGTCATCTCGATGTCACCAACCTGGAACTTCGAGAGAGGCACGAGATGTTAGACAAAGTGTTCAGCGGCAACCGATGGGGCAGCAGCCCCTTCCTTGACAGCGCTGTGGTTGCGCTGGTTCTCTGTTGCGGCATCGCCTGCGCCGGCGAAACAGCTAACGCTGCAAAATATCGGATTGATCAGCCAGCGCAGCCCCTGGGCGAGTCTCTGCGGGCGATTGCTCGACAGACGGGCGTATCGATTGTGTTTGATCCCGGCAAGGTCAGTGGCCGAACGTCCCGCTCGGTATTGGGTCATTTGACAGCCGCAGAAGCCATTGCGCGTGCTCTGGAGGGATCAGGCCTAGCGCCCACCGTGATGAGCGATGGCTCCATCGTGGTTCGGCCTGCAGCGACACCAGGTCCGTCGGGCCCTGCCAGTGGGCCTGGGGTTGTGCCGGGCTCGGCGCCCGAGCTCCTGCCGCGTCCATCTGGCAGGGCTGAGGCCGTGGCCGACGCTGCGAGCATCCGCTCGATGACGGCGTTCTCATCACAGCTTGTCGACTCAGGCTCGACGCCGTCGGACGAGGGGCACGGCTCGGTGACCTCACTCGGCCGGATTGAAGTCACCGGCTCTCGCCTCAAGCGCATCGAGGCCGACGGGCCCACACCCGTCAACGTCTACACCCGCGGCGATATCGATCGCAGCGGTCAACCAACGCTGGAGCGCTTTCTGAGCAGTTTGAACGAAGCTTCGGTGAGCCCTGGCGAAAGCAGTTTTGTCGCCACGACCGGTCAGGGTTCCGTCCAGCTGCGAGGTTTGCCGCTGGGGTCGACTCTGGTGCTCATCAATGGTCGCCGCTTGCAAGCGGTGGGTTCATCGTCTGCCAACTTCTTCAACCTCAATCTGATCCCCATGGCTGCAGTGGATCGCATCGAGATCGTCCCAGTCGGCTCCTCTGCCGTCTATGGCGGCGATGCACTGGCCGGTGTGGTGAACATCATCCTCAAGAAGTCGATTGATGGTTGGGTGCTCGACGCGCGCCTGGCTTCAGGCCAGGGCAGTGGCGATGGAAGCCTGTCCATGGGCACTGGAACTCGCACACAGTCTGGCTCCTACATCGTGCTCGGTGCGTACAACAAGAGCTCGCCGCTGACCATGGCAGAGCGGGACTTCTTTGTGGATGCGGATTACCGGCGCTTTGGCGGTGTCGATGCCCGGACACGCTCGTGCACCCCTGGTACGGTGAGCAGCAGCACGGGCGCCAACCTCCCGGGTCTGAACTCCTCGTTCGCAGCCATCCCGGTACTCGCACCCGGTCAAGCCCCGACCTTGGCAAGCTTCGCTGCTGGCGCCGGTCAGGCCAATCTCTGCAACTCCATGGCCAACGGCAAGGGCAGGGCGTTGGTTCACGGCACAGAGAGCCTTTCTTTTCATGTCGCAGGGGACTACCGGCTGAGCGATGCCTGGTCAGTGTTCGGCGAATGGACCCATGCGAAGGACAAGCTGTCGGCTGAGGAAGGCGGCCTGCTGTTGAGCAATGTGCTGGTGCCGGCCACCAATCCCCACAATCTCTTCGGCGTGCCTGTACGTGTGACTGCGCGTCTGGGTCCGGAGAACGGCCTGGAACGATTGGCTCGCGACACCGATTTCAACCGGGCTTTGGTGGGGCTGCGCGGCGACTTGCCTTCGGGTTGGGAGCTGGAAGCTTCGCTTTCAAGTACCCGAGATGACGGTCAGCGCCGGCTTTCCAACACGACGCCCAATGTGGCTGCCCGCACCGCGGCCTTGGCCACGTCCAATGCCGCTGCGGCTCTCAATCCGTTCACCGTGGGCAAGGCGGCCAACGATGATGTCCTGCAGGCGATCTGGTCGGACTCGATTCGTGACAACCATGGCCGCAAGGATCAGGTCAGCGCATTCCTGCGCGGATCGGTGCTGGAGTTGCCGATGGGCAGTGTGGATTTGATAGCGGGGGCTGAGACGGCTCAGGACCGGTACCAGACGGTCTCGCCTGGGAGTTTCGACATTGCCGCACGGCGCTCCAACAGTGCGGCCTATGGCGAACTGCACCTGCCGCTCTGGCGGTCCAGTCCTGGCGAGGGGGCCACGCGCGAGATGGCGGCTTTGACGCTCGCTGCGCGTCGCGACCGCTACAGTGACTTCGGCAGCGCCAGCACCTACCAGGCCGGTGCAGAGTTTCGTCCGAGCAAGACGACGCTCTTGCGGGCGTCAACCGCCACATCCTTCAAGCCACCGACCTTGCTACAGACCAAGGTGGATGATTTGCGCTACAGCACGGAAGCCTTTGGTCTGCTGGACCCGGCACGAGCCAATGCACCTATTGTGGGCGGAGAGGTTTTGCGCACCACCAATCGAGAGTTGAAGCCCGAGAGTGGCCGCGCTTTTGCAGTCGGCGCGGTATGGGAGCCTGAATCTGCCCAAGGAACCCGCCTTGGTGTGACGGCTTGGCGGGTGAAGATCGATGGGCTGATTTCCCTTCTGTGGCCGCAGGTGGTCTTGGCCAATGAGGCCCGCTTTCCTGGCTTTGTGACGCGCGCGCCGGCGGCGCCGGGGCAGACGGGTGCCGTCACGCGGGTGTTGTACGCCGAGGTCAATTACGGCGGGGTTGACACCTCGGGGCTGGACTTGGAGCTTGCCCATGCCTGGAAGACCGAGGCAAGCAAGTGGACCTTGTCGGCCAGTGCCACGCGGACTCGCGACTACGACGTGACATTGGCGCCAGGCGCGCCGACTGAGAACCGACTGGGTCGGCGTGCCATCGATTTTTGGTCCCCGGCATGGAAAGGGCGCCTGTTTGCTGGGCTGGATCGTGGTGCCTGGAACCTGGGCTTAACCAGCCGCTACCTTGGGAGCTACCGCGACGCCTTGCCCAGCGAGCGCCGGCTCGGTGGCTATTGGATTCACGACCTTGCGGCCACATTCAAACTGGCACCGCTGGGCTTGAGCTTTGCTTCGTCCAATGACACCACGGTTTCTCTGGCAGTGGCGAACATCGCCAATCGCTTGCCTGAGTTTGTCGAGACCTCGCCCTTCTACGACTTCACCCAGGGTGACTGGCGCGGCCGATATCTGAGCCTGCGGCTGTCGATGCGCTGGTAAGCGCCGACCCAGAGCCGGCTGGGCCTGCGTCGCCGCCGGTCCTGGCCAGCGCACTTGCGCCGTTCCGCCTTGTGACTTCCATTTGGCGCGGCATTCCGCACTCAGCGCACATCCTGGCAGGTCCCCTCGCTTCCTTTGTTTGTGCGCTGGTGCAGCGCACCACAGGTCGTCGCCCCGTGTGTCTCTGCCTTCGTGTTCATCGACGGACTTCGTGACTGAGCGCGCTCTGGCCTTTCGTGCCGTGTCCTGCTCGGCGCCATTTTTCCCATTCATGTTTGCAAACCCGACCCACAGGTCCGGGGGGATCCCATGTTTCGAGTATTTATCTCCAGTTGGATGCAGGTGTGCTCTAAGGGCCGGGCCCACTGCCTTTGGTCTGCTCTATTGATCTTGTGTCTGGTGTTGCCGTTCCATGAATCCCAGGCGGCCGTGGGGCCAACCGTGCGTGATCTGATCGAGTTCACACGCATCATCCAACCGGTTCAGCATGACGCAGAAACGCTGCAGAGCCAGGTCTCTCCGGACGGCTCGCAAGCCTTTGTGGTCACCCGCTCGGCGAAGGTGGCGAACGATGTCAATCGGTTCGAAATCCTGCTGCTGGATCTGAACGCTGACCGTCTGGCCTCTGGCAAACCGGGGGCTGCGGTTCGCGTGTTCTCGGTGGAATCACGCAATGATGATGACGATGCGAACCCCTCCTTGCGGGAGGTCCGCTGGCATGGTCATCGCAGTCTGGTGTTTCGCGCCCGTTTGCGCGACGAGCCGTTTCAGGTCTATCAGCTGGATGTGCTCACCCAGCGAGTGACGCAGCTGACCTTTGCGCCGCTGGGGGTCCTGAGCTTCGATGTGTCGGGAGATTCGAAGCGTGTGGTCTATATGGCCCCAGTGCCCAACCCTGCAATGGCGCCGGGCGCTCGCAGCGTGGTGGTGGGGACCCACTCGTTCTGGACTGTTCATTTCGGGCAGGACAGCTTTCGTACGCAGCAGCGCCGCTACCAGTTTTTCGTGGCGGAGTCGGGCTCTCGCACGGCTGCACGGCCTGTCGGTGATTCCTTTGCGGAGAGCTCCGGTGGCTTTCCGGCGGTGAGCATGTCGCCGGATGGGCGTTGGTTGGTTCTGCCCAAGTACGAGCCCGGCCGGCAACTCGCATGGGCTGCGGACTACCCTCAGATCGCTGAGGCGACGACGAAGTACGGCCCCGCGGTGACTCTGGATCCGCTGGCCTACTACTCGCGTCCCATGAGTTACGTCGCGCGCCGGCTGGTGCTCTATCGTCTGCCCGACGGCCAAGAGCAGACCATCCTTGATGCGCCCGATGATGTCTTGCCTGGCAACCAGGCGCGGACGGATCGGATCTGGCAGGAAGGCGGTGACTCCTTGGTGATTGCTGGTACCTACTTGCCTCAGCAGTGGGCTCTGAGCGCGACGAGGTCTGCCAAGGGTGCTTCAGCCAGTCCATCGCCGGTGTGGTCTGACACAAAGCCAAGCCCTGCCTCTCACATCATTGAGTACTGGCCGGATACCGGGCACTGGAAGGTCATCGCAGCGCTCCGGCAGCGTTTGAAGACAGCCTTCTCGATCGCAGGCAAGGCTGGCGCATTCATGGTGATTGACGGAGGGCAGCACCGCCGTTTTGAGCGTGACGCGGATGGCAGCTGGCAGGAGCTGGATGCCGCGGCGGGCTCGGAACAGGGCGTTCCGAGCTTCAACTCCGCCTGGCGCTTGAGCGTCGCTCAGTCTTTGAATCACCCCCCTGACATCGTCGCCCAGGGGCCTGGTGGCGTCGAAGTCCGCTTGACCCAGCTGAACCCGCAGTACCGCGCATCTCAGTGGGGCTCGATGCGTGAATACGATTGGAAAGACCCTGTGGGTCGGCAATGGCGTGGCGGGCTGATGGTGCCTTCGGATTTCAAACCGGGCACGCGCTACCCCTTGGTGATTCAGCCCTATGGTTTCTCACCCAAGCGCTTCTATCGCGATGGCTCCAACGACTATGACGGATTCACCAGCGGCTTTGCCGGTCGAGCGTTTCTGCGAGAGGGCATTCTGGTGCTGGCTTTTCCCTGGCGAGCCAGCACCGGTGCCCCGACCGACGAACCCGGGGCGCGCCAAGCTTTCCACGACGGGGTGAAGGCGGCGATCGATGCGTTGGTGGCGGAAGGTTGGGTGGACCGGGAGCGAATCGGCATCCTGGGGTGGAGTGCCACAGGCGAGCGGGTTCTGAATCTGCTGACTTTTACGGACACGCCGATCCGTGCCGCCTCGTTGTTAGATGGGGACGCCAACACCCTGTACTCCATGACGATCACTTACGCGGTGATGGACGGCATTCAGGCTCGCAAGGAGCGCACCAACGGAGGCGGCCCGTTTGGAGAGTCCCGCTCTGCCTGGATTCGCAACGATCCTTCGCTGTACACCGACTGCATTCGAGCAGCGCTGCGCATCGAGACCTATGGACCTGAGGTTCATAACAACTGGGACATCTATGCGCTCCTGCGCCGACAGTACCGCCCGGCTGAGCTGATCATGATCCCAGGCGGCTCGCACGCCTTGGCTCGCCCCAGCGAACGCATGATCTCCTTGCAAGGCAATGTCGATTGGTATCGCTTCTGGTTGAAGGGTGAGAAGCGGGACGAACTTCTCGTGCCGGGTGAGACGGCGGGCAGCTTGAAGGAACAGTACCAGCGCTGGGAGCAAATGGCGTCGTTGAAACAGGCGGCGGACAAGTTGCCCGCCTGTGTGCGTACGTTGAGCCTCAACTGAACCTGATGCCTCGATCAGGCGAGATGAAGGCCAAAGTGGACGGGGAGCTTCCAAGCGAGGCTCTGTGTTCAGCGGCCAATCCCGGCCTGCTGAGCGCGCCACATCGCTGCGTAGATGCCTCGACGAGCGAGCAGAGTCGCATGGTCGCCTTGCTCCACGATACGCCCGTCAGCCAGAACCGCGATCAAGTCGAGGTCTTGAAGGACCGTGAGTCGGTGGGCGATGGTGATGGAGGTGCGACCCGCGGTGAATCTGCGTTGGTCCAGCAGAATTTGGCGTTCGGTGTTGGCATCGAGCATCGAGGTCGCCTCGTCGAAGACGTAGATCTGAGGGTTCTTCAGGATGGCGCGTGCCATGGCGATTCGCTGGCGCTCGCCGCCCGAGAGCCGGAGGCCGCGCTCGCCGACTTGGGTCTTGAAGTTCTGTGGCATGGACGCGATGACGCCCTGCAGTCCAGCCAGGACTGCGGCTTCCTGGACCTCCTGGATCGTCGCGCCGTCCCGACCCATGGCGATGTTGTCTGCGATGGATGCATCGAACAGAACGACATCTTGTGGCACCACGGCGATCATGCTGCGCAGCGTGCTCAGTGGCAGGGTGTGAATCGGGACACCATCGAACAAGACCTGGCCAGCTTGGGGTTTGTGGAGTCGCAGCAGGATTCGCACCAGTGAGGACTTGCCGCTACCGCTCGCGCCAACGATGCCGATGGCGCGACCCGCGGGGATGTCCAGGCTCAAGCCATTGAGCACGAGCTGCTGCGGATCAAAGGCCAAATGAATGTCGGAGAAGCGGATGTGCGGCGGTCTCACGGTGGGCGGCGATCCGCCCACGCTGCAGGCCTTGGGGGCAAGGTCTACTGCTTCGATTCCGGGCTTGGGCCCGGGCCGGGCGGGTAACTCCACCTCCTGCTCTTGCTGAAAGACATCGATCAGCGGCTTGATGAACGCAAGGCTTTGCAGCGTGTCACGAAGGGCAGAACTCAGCATCTCCAGCAGGCGTATGAGTTGGACCATGTAGAGGTTGGCCAGGAAGAATCCTCCGACTGTCAGTTCATCGTGCGCCAGCGCATGGCCAGCGAGCAGCAGCGATGTAGCCATGGCCGTGCCGAAGGCGGCGGTGGTCAGCAGGGCCAGCCTGAGTCGCTGGTCCTGGAGCCGAGACCAGGCGTGCTCAAGCTCGCGTGTGGCATCGGTGAATCTTGCTTGTGCCCAGGCTTCGGCACCGAAACACTTGAGGGGCTCACAGTTGCTCAGGCTGTCGCTCATCAGACCGTAGGTCTTGGTACTGGCGCATGAGATTCCACGGGCCGCAGCGCGGATTCTGGAGGACCAAATCAGGACCAGGCCCAGGTAGGCGAATGCTGCGGCAGCAAAGACGCCGCTCAATGCAGGCTGGCCTAGCGTCAACAGCACCGCAGTGGCCGTGAGCGCCTCCGCCACGATCGGCAGAGCGCTTGCTGCCAGATTGAACAGGATGACTTGGTAGGCAGAGATGGCCTGCTGCAAGGTCTGGACCATGGCATCGTTTCGCTCTCGCAAATGCTGGGAAAGCGGCAATGCCAGGATGTGCGCGAAGAAGCGCTGCCGCAGTTGTGCGTAAAGGCCTTGTTCGGCGGCACTGAGCAACCAGGGACGGAGATCGGCGCACAAGCGGGCCCCGCAGAGGCACAGCAGGTAGGCCAAGATGAGCCAGAGTAATCGGTGGGGCATGGACGCCGGTGCCTGCCGCTCGACCAGCGCCGTGGCACCATCAATAAGACCCTTGAGAGCCAGCGGAGCCAGTCCCGCAAGAAGGCCTCCGGTGATGGCCAAGAGATTGGCCGCCAGCAAGGCAAAAAGGTGTGACCGATCACAGCCTGAGAGCAAGAGCTGAAGTGCTTGCCTCAGCTCGGTTCGCTTTCTCTTGGGCGGGTTCTGGACGTCCTGTTGAAGACCTTCTGCCGCTGCGTCAAGCGGGTCATCGCATCCATCGCAGGCCGGGCTGTTCCTCATGGCTTAGATCTGGGTGGTCCGTGCGGATGCCAGTGATCTGCTATGACGTCCAGCGGCTGAGCCAAGCCTCCACCGCGACCAGCGCATGAATTTGGCTGCTCGATGCGGAACGGGTGCTTGGGCGCTCAGAAAGCTGATCCTGCAGACGTTCGCGATCGAGCCAACCTCGGCGGCAGAGTTCACCGTCGAGCAAGAGCCCGCGAACCATTGCGATATTGCTGTTCAGCACGGCCTTGATGTGCTCTTCCATGCCACCTTTGGAGCGGCGCCTGATGATGAGGGCAGGGAGGTCGTCTTCGAACGCCCGCCTCGCCAAGGCGCGGCCCTGTCCCCCGCGTGTCAGCAGATGGCTTGGAAGGCGAAGACACAGCTCCACCACGGGTTGAGACAGCAAGGGGTTGACGAGCTCCGGGGCTGCATCTTGCGAGAAAGGGTCGTAGTACCCGATGGCTTGCATGAGTGCTGTGGCCTGAGTGAACTTGCCAATTGGCAGACCCTGGGCCTCGCCAAGCGCTGGATGACTGAAGCGGGCGATGTCCACCTTATGGGTTTCAAGCTCGGGGGTGAATGGGAGCGCTGGACCTGATGTGGCTCGGAGGGCCTGGTCCGGGCTCAGACGTTCCCTCACCGCAAACCGGATGGCGCGCCATACCGACACACGGCCCAGGCGTGCAGCGTCCAGGGCGGCGGCTGCAAAACCAGTGTCCAGCCCGCGCGTGGTCAGGTAGTCGGCGGCCGGCCACCAAGATGGAATTTCAAAGAAGAGTGCATCGCCACCCGCACCGGTGAAGAGGGCAGGTGCTGCGTGAGCCGCGGCCAGCCCGGCATCCGTGCTGGAGTTCATCCAACCGAGGTAGGGCACAGGATCCGGCATGGGTGCCATCTCCAGGATGCGCTCAAGCTGAAAGCCCGGCTCACGTGCTCGCTCCAAGAGATCTCGGCCAGCCCGCGCAGCCGCAACGCGGGCGTAGTGACGCTCGTCGCTGTTTGAACCTGGCGAGTGGTAGTTCAGGCAGATCACATCGGCGGGCGTGCTGCCTTTGGCCAGGCAGCTCAGCATGATGGACGAATCGACACCGCCGGACAAACGCAGCAACAAGGTGTCGTAGCAGCTGGCCCAGGCCTGCACACAGCTGCGCACGGTTTGTCGCAGCAAGATTGCCGCGTCTTGATACGGCAGCTGCAGGGGGGCGCGAGCAAAGCGGATTGCATCCCATAGCAACGTCGACCGACCCTCCAACAGATCGAGTCGCTCGCCTGGCAGGATCTGAGAGATGCCAGCCAGGGCAGTTTCTCGCCCAATTGCGGGACCGCACAGCAGCTGCGCCTGAAGAGCCTCCCAGTTCACCCGAGCTTGTTCATCGGCGGTCAACAGTTGGAGTGCATCCTCCAGCCATGAGAAGACAAGCGTCACGCCGCGACGCCGCATATGAAAGCAGGGCAGGGTGCCGCTGGGGTCGCGCAACACGCTGTGCCTCTCGTCCTTGTCGCTGAGGAAGGCGATATAGCGCCCCCAGAACTGCTGCACCAATGATTGCCCCCCGTGACTCAGTATTTTGTCGCTGGCTGCCTGGTCGAAGTCGCCATGCATTGCCAATGGACCCATGCCCGATTCCAGGCCTGAGCGCTGAAACAGCTTGCCCAGGATGACGCCGCGATCCTTGTGCAAGCGGTGGTATTCGTTGATGCCCTTTGTTTCGCCATGTGCGTAGACCTGCATGCCGGGGCGGCTCAGGACTCGCCTCCAGGCCGCATGCTGCTCAGTCGTTTCGCACAGGTCACGGGCTGATGCACTCGGGCCGAGATGCTCGGGGTTCCAGACGAAGGCAAGGTAGCGAAACATGACATCACTCGCTCAGGCCTACACGACAAGAATGGGGCGGAACTGGCGGACGCGTTCATGCTGATCGTTCAGGACCGTCTCGCCGCTCTGGAGCCAGGAGTGAGCTGCAAACGGGCCGGACTTCACGCCAATCACCCACCTCGCCAGCAAGCCCTCGGTGGCCAAGAAGCTCAGGAGCGCCAAGGAGTCATGAAGGCACTGCTTCTGGGTGCTGAAAAAGAATGGGCGGAGCGCTGCATACGCAGCGCATGCGCTTTGGATGGCCCGCATCGATTCGGTGTTAGGCCCCAACAGCTTGTGCCTGCGCGAAGTGCTTGCATGGGCAATGGCCCACAGCGACTGGTGGCGTAAGCACCAGCTCGCGTGAGCCGAGCTGCTCAGGAACCTGAGAACGCGTCGTGCACTGATCCGAGGGGCCGTCGCGGCCTGATCCAGATCGGCCGATGCTGCAGGGAGCTTTTGTTCATGGGCGTCCATTGCGGCGCTCGCTGGGCCAGCACGAGTCAAGAGCTCCAGTGCAATAAGGTGTTGCAGCACCGCATGGGGTATCGAGGGGCTGACCTCGCGATCGTGCTGGGCCTCCACGGCTGGCCAACCCTTGATCCAACTGCACAGTTGCAGCGCCTCCGGCTTGCTGATGGCCAGATAGCGGCTTCGTCGCAGATCAAGCAGGACCACGCAGTTCTCGCAAGCGCAGGCACGTACATGGCTGGCCAGCTCCAGGCGCTGCTTTGACGGCGCATCTTGCATGGTGTTCTCCCAGTCGGGGGCATTGGCCGTCTCGAAATCCAAGCTCGGTTGGGCTGTATTCGGACGGTGGTTATCGCCCGGGTGGTGCGCGATTGGCGCGCTATCCAAGCTGGAGTCGCATCGACCTGCGAGGGGCGAGGCATCGTGTGGGGTGTCGAACCCGAAAGTCTGGTGCAAGCCTGGCCCCATGCTGAGTTCACCCAGCTGTTGCTGCGGCGAACTGCAGCCCTGGCCTCGCTATTCAACAAGCCCAGGGCTTTCTCTCAAGCTAGGCAGTGCACCCTCTGCGGGCGCGCGCCACGCTCATTCAGGGCTCGCGGCGACCCGGGATCACCGGGTTCTCCTCGGCATATTCCAGCGCAGGGAAGCCCTGCGTCAGCTCCTTGGCATCGCCCAGCTCGAAGACCGGGGTTTGCTGCTCCAATTGCGATTTCTCGTCCATGACAGACTCCTTCAGGTTGAGGGTGAGACGGAATGCCTGTGCGGTTTGGGCTCCAGGCGGTTTCAAGTTAGCCGCGGCCCGTGCGACTGTCGATGGCGCGTGTGCATCACCCCGAACCGTTCGGTGGTGGAGAACAGTCGTCAGCGCCCAGGCCCGCTGCCAGTGCTCCATGGGCGGGCGCGAATCCGAGACAAGAGGTCTACTTGTTCGGCAGTCAGGCCGCTGCTCTCGAAAAGCGACTGGCATGAAAACTACCGAACGTTTTTCGCGTTATTTGCACGGCGCCATTGAGGGTATTGGCGCTCAAAACGTCATAGTTCAATGGGGCCCACCAAATCCGTTGATGCCGCCTGCGTCCCTTGTGGCGTCGCCGCGCAGCTATGGAGCCTGTGCTGGCAGGCCGCAGTCGGCCGCGACTTTCTGGCGAATCCCTCGCTGGTGCGGCGAATTCGAGGGCGGCTTCTCGATGCACATCGCCGCTCGGGACGTGTGCTCATCGACTTTGTGCTGTTGCCCACGGAGATCCATGCGGTTTCGCTCTTGCTGGGGGACGATTCCGTCGGGGCCGTGGCGAGATCATTCGGCAATGTCGTGTCTCGCTGGGTGAGGGAGGCGCAGCCAGTTCGTAGTCCCGTGTTGGCCGGCCCTTTCCGGGCACATGCGCTCAGCGACGAGGGCCAGCTTCTTCAAGAGCTTCGTATGCTTGCATGGCGTGCTGTGTTTCTTGGGTCCTGCAAGACACCCTCGCACCATCCTCATGGAGGATTTCGCGTCGCCCTGGGGCTCACCCCCTCCACAGGGTTCGATGCCCGGCCCATGTTGCAGCACTTTGGTGACTCTGTGCCCACGTCGAGAAAGGCCTTGCGCCAGTGGGTTGCCAGGCGTCCGACCGATATGGAACGCTGTGCTTGGGAATTGACGCGCGGCTTGGTTCTGGCCACGGGTCATGTCGGGCCCCGCGCTGAAATGGCCCGGTCGGTGCAGGGCGCAGCAGCCAGCTTGGTCGCTGCTGCTGGGGGGTATGGCGTCGACGGCGCTCTTGAACTGCTGTCTCTTTGGGTGAGTGCCAAGCTCGACGCGAGCTGTCCACCGGACTTGCATTCCGGTTCTGGCAATCTGGCAGCCAGGGGGCGCGCACTGGTGGCCGGCTTGGCTCGGGCTCACCGGCTTTGCTCTGCCGCCGCAGTGGCGAGGCACTTTCATCGCGCCAAGGCCACGCTCAGCGAGCAGATGGCGGCCTGCCGTCTTCGGGCCAGCGACCGGTCGATCCTTGCGACGCCCCTGCGTCGCATACTGGACGAGACCGCGCTTCTGAAGGCCAGCGCAGACACTCACTTGCATCGTGCGGATGCCAAGCCGCATGGGCGCGCCGCCCCAGGCTCTCCTGGTCATGGCAAATGATGCCGGGCATGCTTTGTGTCTGTTCGACCACGCGTGGGGATTCGGCTGGTGCTCGTCACTGCGCCAACGACGGTGGCGCTTGGTTTGAGCGGCTCGGGGCCGTCCGACAGGCGTGAGGCTGCCGCGAGTTTGTCATGCTGTGCGTGTGGCACGGTAGGGCGTGAGAGGCTCCATTGCTCCACCTCTGTGCGACGCCATGCTACGGCTCGCTTGCTCAGTTGCACCTGGCAAGGAAATTGTCTCTCTGCGATCAAGGCATAGATTGAAGACCTGCACAATCCCGTCATCCTCATCACCCCCGCGAGACGAATCAGCGTGATTTGGGTGTTTGAAACCTCGGGCGGTGGGCTGATTGAAGTGGGCTTCATTTGAAGACTCCTGTGATGAAGTTTGATTGACTCTAAGCTGATGCGGCTTGCGCCAAGGCGATGACTTTCTCGGCAAAACCATGGCCGGTTCAGTCATTCTTCGAAAGGGTTTGGCGCCCGAGAAAGCCCGGCCCTCCCATGGCCAGGGATTGCGGGCTGACTTCCTTCGCGTTGCACGCGAACGAGCCCGCTTGGCGAACTGCCCGCGACTCGCTCCTTGCCGTTCCTCGGCGCGGCCCGAGCCTCAGGCAGATCGCCACCCTGGCCATTCGCCACACCCGAAGCCGGCCGAGCGGTTCAGCGAGTGGTTCGATGCGGCTCGAAGGCCGCGCCAGTCGCTGCGCTTGATGTCACGGCCTTCGCAGGGGCGCCGCATCGAAAGGCATGGGTTGGCTTCGCGACGCTACGCCGCCCGTGCTGGTGGCTGCCTGCGCGCTGTGCAGTCCGCCGCGCTCCCCCCACGCGCCCCCATCCGTGGGTGAGGGGGACTTGTGGGGGGATCTTTGATGCGGCGGACCCGAACAGCGGTTCGCTGCTTCGGCTGCTGTGAACCCCACCCATCCCCAACCCCTTCCCGTGAGGGAAGGGGTCATGCCCACCCCCCGCCCGCCCGTGGGCGGGAGCGAGGAGTCCGAGCAAGAGGATCAGCAAAGAGGCAGCCATTCCGGCCTTGCCGGCTGAGTACTCTTCAAGGAGAGAGCAATGGCATCCGTACGAGTCGAGCAACGCAATGCTCATTTGGCTGGTCCAGTTCGGCTGGAGTTCGTCAATCGCCGCGATGGCAAGTTGGCCCGGGCCTTGCTGACCGCCATCAGCAACACCCGTCACGGCAGTGGGGGTGAGCGCAAAGAGGAATGCACCGCTGTGCAGTGGACGCTCTGGGGAAAGCAAGCCGAACACGCTGCTGAGTACCTGGGAAAGGGGTCGCATGTGAATGTGGTCGGTCGCCTGCGAAACAACAACTACCAGGACAACGACGGCGCTGACGTCTATGCCATGGCTTTCACCTGCGAGGAAATTGACTACCTCGACTCCCGCGCGTCGTCAGAGGCCCGCCAGGTTCGGGCGCAAGAGGGAGAGGGCTGGGGTGAGTCCAGTCTGGAGACGCCTACGCAGCAGCAGCGCCGCCGCAGCGCAAACAGGCTCAACGCTTCGCGCAAACCCAAGCAAGGCTGACGGCCATCGCTCATCTCAAGCCAGGGCGGGGCTCTCGCCTCGCCCCTGCTCTTGAGGCATAGACCCGTTTGGTACGAACGGGCACTTGTTTACGTCTAGGAGACCACCATGCAAACAGGTTCCACTCTGGCAAGCCGCTTCGGCCGCAACAGCCATGTTTTTCGCAGCAATTGCCCTCTGGGCGAAGCCCAAATGCGAACGACAGCGCCTTCCATCTTCGCGGAAGGTAAGCATGACAGCCGCTCTGAGCGGTACACCTACATCCCGACCATTGAGGTGCTCAGAGCTCTGCACCACGAGGGCTTTGAG
This sequence comes from Burkholderiales bacterium PBB3, assembly GCA_002256115.1. Lineage (GTDB taxonomy): Bacteria > Pseudomonadota > Gammaproteobacteria > Burkholderiales > Burkholderiaceae_C > Allorhodoferax. Next base: position 36,019 of record NKIK01000012.1, on the reverse strand, counting down.
CCCTTCATGGTGGCGCAGAGCGCCAGCCGCATTGCCGGAAAAAGTGAGTTCACCAAGCACATGATTCGGATGCGGCATGCCGGCCAGGTGCAGGCCAAGTCTGAGGCTCATGAAATCATTCTGATCAACAGCCACGATGGGGCCAGCTCCTATCAAATGCTGGCAGGCGTCTTCCGTTTTGTCTGCTGCAACGGTCTCGTGGTCGGCGACATCGCCAACGACATTCGCATTCCACACAAGGGCCGAATCCAGGATCAAGTGATCGACGGCGCATTTCGGGTTCTTCAAGACTTTGAAGCAGTGGAATCCTCCACCCAGGAAATGAAGGCTTTGCCTTTGAGCCGCGATGAGCAACTGGCCTTTGCCGAGGCCGCTCTGACGCTACGTTATGGAGATGCAGAGATCGCACAGGCAGGTGGCGAGCAAGCCAATTCAGTGCCTCCTTCGCCTATCACCGCAAGCCAGCTCTTGCAGGCTCGGAGGCAGGAGGACGAAGAGGGGAGTTTGTGGATGACTTTCCAGCGTACCCAGGAACACCTGATTCAAGGCGGTTTGCCGGGTCGGAGCATCCAGGGGCGGCGCGTTCGAACCCGTGCGGTTGAAAGCATCGACCGCAGTGTTGGCCTGAATCGCGCTCTATGGGTGCTGGCAGAGGAGATGCGCAAGCTGAAGCGCTCTTGATGCGCCGTTGTGTGGGGAGTGGGCCCGGAAACCTCTGGTTTACCGGGCCCAAAGCCATGTCACCAATGCGCCGGCGACAGCGCCTGTTGCTGCAGCGCTCAGGAACCCGAATAGCAGCCGCCACCAGTTGCTCGAATTTGAGACTTGACTTTGGTGCTGATGGATTGCTTGCGCCAACTGTTTCATCTCTCGGTCGAGTTCTAGGGAGACCCGAGCGCCTATCGCCTGGCACATGGTCAGGGTTTGCGCTTGCATGGTGCGAGCAGCATGCTCTTCCATTTGAGTCAGAAGGTACTTCAATGCATACAATTTGACGCGGTCAGTCAGCGCATTGATTTGCGCTTCGAGGTTGCCGAGTTGGTTCGAGAGCTGCGATGTCGCCTCGCTCTGGAGACGCGTCACTTCAGTGATCGCTGGCAACAGTGCCTCCGCTTTGTCGAGCACGCATCCCAATTCACCGATCGCCTCTGCCATCAGTGCCTCGCGCGAACTGCTGGGTGACTTCACAGCATGTGAACTCGGTTCAGTGGGCTGACAGGCATTCACTGCTCGTTCAGGTTCAGTGCTTCAAAACATGCGTCGAGCTCGGGGAGCACGCCCCGCGCCAGTCGCTGCATCGCTAGACGTTGCGCATGAGCGAGTTTGGAATCACTGCCCGTGCTGTTCTTGATCCGGGCCTTGTAGTCGGTTGGGTCGGCGGCCAATGCCGACAAGTCCTCGCCAGAGCCACTGAGACGTCCATAGATTTCGTTGAAACCAAGTCGACAGTCCAGCGACACCTGGGCCATCGGGCTCTCCTTCAGGAATGCGAGCAACGGTTCGAACTGGTGCTCCAGCTCGCTGTCCTCCTCGACCATATTGAAGAGCACCCGAACCTTTGCAGCGGGAATGCCCAAGCGAGAAAGTTCGACCAGGGTCGCCATGGTGTCGCGCTGCTGTTTGCCAGCTGAAACCGCAGGCACGATGAATACGTCAAAGTCCTCGTGGCTGCCCTGGTATCGCTTCATCAAGGCCAGCAAGTCCTCCACATTGCTGGCGCCGATGTCGACCACCACTTCCTCGACAACTTGCAAGTACTCCTGCAGTTCCGCGAACTGGCGCCCGCGAATGACATGGTCAAGCTCTTCGCCTGCGTTGATGCTCTCAATGGAGATCAGTTTGGCGCCTGGCAGCCTGGGTGCAAGAAGGTGGCGGGCAATCGTGGACTTCCCGACATTCCCCGAGAAACTCAGAACAGCGATCTTCATTTGCGCTTCCTTTCTTGCAAGAGCGGGTTTGCGATCCGACCCTTCATGAAGTCTTCAGCGATTTCTCTGCCGGTGCGCGCTGCTACCGCGTGCGTGCTTTTTAAAGTTACGGCGCCTTGTCCCGGTGTAAGGGGGGAGCGCAACTCAGGAAGTTCTGTGCTTTCTTTGCTGAGCTTGGATGTGGGGCGAGTAACCCCTCGCTTGTAGTGCGCACGCTCTGCAACGACTTCGCGTTTGACCGTGCTTCGACTCACGGCGATCCCGGCTGCGAGCAGAGCCTGTCGAATCGCTTCAAAGCTGTACCCCAGGCCGCGCAGACGGAGGATTTCAGCGTTGAAGGCCAAGGCCTTTCGATTGGCCCGACCAGGTGGAAGTTTGGGGGCGAGGATCATGGTGCCTGCACGCATTCATGATTGAAATGATGGGGTCAAGGAGTGCCATCTGCGGCGATGAAAGTGCTAGCGGAATTCGCCGTTGCTCCTCGTCTCGGTGATGGGCGAACGGCCCCGGCCCTTTGCTCTTTTGGCTATAGATTGCAGGCGGCCTGACTTCGGGTCGGATACGGTCCGGATATGGTCCGCTTTTGGTCCGGATACGGTCCGGTTTCGGTCCACATCCGAGAGGTTGCTGTCGGTTGGCCAGTGACCAGGCTCGCCGAGTGCTCCGAAAGTGAGGCGTAGGCGATGATCTGGGCCTGAAATTCAGCGCCTGGTCGCAGCTTTGAATACCAAGAACAGTAGAAAAGATGAGTGCAGGATAGGCTGAACGCCAGCGCTTGGAGACCACGCTTGTTTCGCTGAACTCGGTTGAGAGTTGGAGCTTGGGCGGCCGAGTAGGCTCGGCTCAGCCAGAGTGTTTGGAGGTCAGCTTCGAGCCGGTTGCGGACCTTCACCATGAACGCATGTCGGAACGCTTCTGCCCCTGAAAGGAGCACCAGGGTGCCTGCCTAGGCCATGTCCAGGATGGCCTGGCGATTTGCGCTGAAAAATCGTGCCCCTGGACCAGCTTGGCGCCCAGGCGAGCTCGATGCAGATCGAAATCAATCCAGCAGGCTGATCCCGAGATCGGGTGACTTCCGTGGTGACGCGCCAGGCCAACGGAGTTCAAACAGAGACCCTCCACGCTCTGTAGAGCGGCAAGTTGCCTGTCCACCGTGGGCATGAGCAATGGCTGCGACCACCGCCAGTCCCAGACCGCTCCCTTTGTGATCTTCTTGCAAATGGGGGGATGAGCTGCGACGGAACGCGGTGAACACTTGGGACGCGAATTCCTGCGGTATGCCGGGCCCGTCGTCCTCCACGCTCAAACTGACGTTGCCGCCTTCCCGTCGGCTTCGAATCAGGACTGTTCCGGCCACGGCGTGCCGGCGAACGTTCTCAATCAAGGCGAGCAGGGCCTGGCGGATACGCATAGGGTCGCAACGAACCGGACCCGCCTGGAGGTCCAAAACGACCCTCTGGCCCGCCGAACGGAGGGCCGCATCGCAGAAGTCGACCAAGTCTTGGACTTCTGCGTCCAAGTCGCTCTCGAGCACTTGAAGGTCGAGATGGCCGCTTTCGGCAAGTCCCACAACGCGAAGATCCTCGATCAGCCGTGTCAAGCCGTCGACATGATTCAGTAGCGTCTGAAACAGCGCTGAGTTCGGTTCAAAAACACCCTCGGCCAGACCCTGGAGACGCCCGCGGAGGATGGTGATGGGCGTGCGCAACTCGTGAGCGATCGCTGCATTCCAGAAGGTCTGCTCCTGCGTCATTCGCTGCAGCTTCTCGGCGAGCAGGTTGAAGTCATCGGCCAGCGAAGCCGCTTCTCCCAAGGAGCGATCGCCTGCGTCGGCCCGCGCGGCAAGATCGCCTTGTGCGACCCGGCGGATGGTGTCAGCCACAGAATTCAAGGGCACAAGGATGCGCTTGGACAGCTTCACGCCGACCACGACTGCCAGCGCGACGCCAACCAGGGTCGTGCAGATCATCCAGATCCACTCTGGCACCGTGGGGACCATGTTCTGCACATCGAAATTCTCGGGCCAGTAGGTCAGCCAAAGAAAGAAAAAGGCGTAGGACGTCAGCAGCACGAGCAGGCTGACGCTGAGAGCGATCGCCATCATCGACCGTGCGATATGCCGGCTCAGTCCCTCCAGCTTCATTGGGTGTTCCCGAGCTTGTAGCCCACGCCGCGGACGCCTGCTGGCATCCCCTCGACGCCCAGTTCCTCCAGCTTCCTGCGCAGCTTGCTGATGTGGCTGTCCACCGTTCGCTCCAGAGCATCGCCTTCAGGCAAGCAATTGAGCAACAACTCTGCCCGGCTCACAACGCGGCGCGGCGATTTGGCCAATTGCGCCAGCAACTTGAACTCCGTGAGGGTCAGGACCAGGCGATGACGGCGGCCGTGAATAGTTGCAAAAGCCTCGTGTTGGTCCAAATCGACCTCCAGCGGCCCGGCGTGCAGCACACGCGGTTTTGACCTGCCGCTGGGCCGGGAGCGGCGCAGCACTGCCTGCACCCTCGCCACGACCTCGGCCGCATTGAAGGGCTTGACCACATAGTCGTCCGCGCCGATGCGCAGGCCGGTGAGTTTGTCGATGTCCTGGTCCATCGCCGTCAGCATGATGACCGGCGTGTCGCCGCGGTGCCGGATCTCCGCCAGCACCTGCCAGCCGTCGGCCGCCGGCATCTGCACGTCCAACAGGACCAGATCAGGCCGCAGTTGCAGATGGAGTTCCAGTGCCCGGCGCCCATCTGCAGCATGCACGCTACGCAGGCCACCCCGGCGCAAGTAGGCCTCCAGGATGGCTGCGATTTCCGGTTCGTCTTCGGCGATGAGAACAAGGGCTTGGACGCCGGAGGCGTCCTCGGCCGCAGGGGACATGGTCTGCATGCCGGGAATGGTACGCCCTCAGTTCTCCATGAAATCTCCACACTAACTCCCCCAAGTCCCGACGGGTGCGTCGAACAATCGCCGGCATTGCCCTTGGCGGAGCTCCGCCGGCCTTCCGAAGAAACCCGTATGAAGATCAAACCCCTGCTGTGCTTGGGCAGCCTGTCTGCTTCGGCCTCCATCCTGCTCATTGGCTGTGGGGCTGCTGAGCCAGACGCCAGTCCGCCCAAGCCTCTGGTTTCCGTCATGAAGGTGCAGGCCTCCAGACTGGACCTGATCGAGGAACTCCCTGGCCGCGTCGCCGCTGTCCGCGTCGCCGAGATCCGCTCTCAGGTTGGCGGCATCATCGAACGCAGGCTGTTCGAACAGGGTACGGAGGTGCGTGCAGGCCAAGGCCTGTTCCAGATCAATCCTGCCCCATTCAAAGCGGACAGGGACACGGCGGCGGCGAGCTTGCAGCGTGCCGAGGCAGCGCTGGCGCGTGCGCAGACGCAGGTGGTTCGTATCAAGCCGCTGGTCGACGCCGATGCGATCAGCGGCCAGACCTATGACGATGCTGTTTCGCAGCGCGACCAGGCCGCAGCCGATGTAGCCCAGGCCCGCGCTGCCCTGGCACGCAAGCAGCTTGACCTCCAGTTCGCACGGGTGCAAGCCCCGATCTCAGGTCGTATCGAACAAGCGATGGTGACCGAAGGCGCCCTTGTTAGCAGCAGCGACGCCCAAGCGATGGCACGCATACAGCAGATCGACCAGGTTTACGTGGATCTGCGCCGCCCGTCGGTATCGCTGGACGTGCTGCGTCAGGCGCTGTTGGAGCATCCCGCAGGGTCCGGGGCCAGTCTGCCGGTGACCCTGCTCAAGGGCAATGGTGAGCCATATGCAGCCCAGGGCCGCATCCTTTTTTCTGGGGTGAGCGTCGATGTCGGAACGGGCGACGTGCTGCTGCGGGTGCTAGTCGACAACCCTCGGCGCGAGCTGCTGCCAGGTATGTTCGTGCGGGCGCGGGTGCCGCTCGCCAGCCATGCGCAAGCCCTGACGGTGCCGCAGCAGGCGGTGGTTCGAGTGGCGGGCCAGCCGCAAATCTGGGTGCTCAACGAGCAAGGGCAGGTACACCGCAAGTCGGTCGAGCTGGGTGAGCTTACCGAACGCAGGTACCGCGTACGCGCCGGTATCAGTGCTGGGCAGCGCATCGTAGTAGAAGGCATGGAACGCCTATCAGAAGCTGTATCCGTGACCTCCCGTGACTGGAAGCCCGCCGCCGCCTCAGCCCCAGCGGCCAGTCTCTGAAGGAGCCGCCATGCCTCAGTTCTTCATCAAGCGTCCGGTCTTCGCCTGGGTGATCGCCCTGTTCATCATCCTGTTCGGGACGATCGCAATCCCTTTGCTGCCAATTGCACGCTACCCCTCGGTGGCACCGGCCACCGTCAGCATCATGGCAGCCTACCCCGGTGCGTCGCCTCAAACCCTGAACGACAGCGTCATCAGCTTGATCGAGCGTGAGCTGTCCAGCGTCAAGAACTTGCTGTACTTCGAATCTTCTGCCGACACCTCCGGATCGGCCTCCATCGTGGCGACGTTCAAGCCGGGCACGGATCCAGCCATGGCACAGGTTGACGTGCAGAACAAGCTCAAGGCCATCGAGCCGCGGCTGCCCCAGGCGGTGCGTCAGAACGGCCTGACGGTCGAGTCCGCCGCCTCAGGATTCCTGATGATCGTCGGTTTGACATCGGACGGCGGGCGCTTCGACGAGACGCAGCTGAGCGACTACATGGTTCGCAACATCGTCGAGGAGTTGCGTCGCGTCGAGGGAGTCGGAAAGGTGCAGATGTTTGGTGCCGAACAAGCCATGCGCATCTGGGTGGACCCGGCCAAGCTAATTGCATATGGTTTGTCGATGAACGATCTGTCGGCCGCGGTCAACCAGCAGAACGCCCAGATCGCGCCTGGTGCTGTTGGCGCGTCGCCCTCGCTACCCGGTCAGCGAGTGACCGTGCCGCTGACGGTGCAGGGCCAGTTGAGCACGCCCGAGCAATTCGCGGCCATCGTGCTGCGGGCCAATGCCAACGGTTCCAAGCTGACGATGGGTGATGTGGCTCGGATCGAGTTGGGTGCACAGTCCTACGGATTCATCAATCGCGAGAACGGCAGAGTGGCCACGGCCGCCGCCGTCCAGCTGTCGCCGGGCGCCAACGCTGTGCGCACAGCACAAGGCGTTCGCGATCGTTTGGAAGCGCTGAGCCACACCATGCCGACGGGCATGAGCTACTCCGTCCCGTTTGATACGGCGCCCTTCGTGAAAATCTCCATCGAGAAGGTGATCCACACCCTGATCGAAGCCATGGTGCTGGTGTTCCTGGTGATGTTCCTGTTCCTGCAGAACATCCGTTACACGTTGATCCCAGCCATCGTGGCGCCTATCGCCTTGCTCGGGACTTTTGCGGTGATGCTGGTGTCGGGCTTTTCCATCAATGTGCTCACCATGTTCGGCATGGTGCTGGCCATCGGCATCATCGTGGACGACGCGATTGTGGTTGTGGAGAACGTCGAGCGCATCATGGCCAAGGAAGGCCTGGCCCCTCGCGAGGCCACGATGAAAGCAATGCAGGAGATCACTGGTGCCGTAGTCGGCATCACCCTCGTGCTGACGGCTGTGTTCATCCCCATGGCGTTCGCCAGCGGGTCGGTGGGCGTGATCTATAAGCAGTTCACGCTGTCGATGGCGGTGGCCATCCTGTTCTCTGCATTTCTGGCGCTGACCTTGACGCCAGCTTTGTGTGCAACGCTGCTGCAGCCCGTGGACCCGGGCCACCACGAGAAGCGGGGCTTCTTCGGCTGGTTCAATCGTCGCTTTGATGACATGAATCAGCGCTATGCGTCGCGTGTCGGCCAGTTGGTGGCACGCGCCGGGCGCGTCATGTTGGTGTTCGGGGCACTGGCCGCCGTGCTCGTGGTCGCATTCCGGCAATTGCCATCGGCTTTCCTGCCAGAAGAAGACCAGGGGTATTTCATGTCGGTGTTTCAACTGCCTGCTGATGCCACCATGGAACGTACGCTCGACGCGGTCGAACAGTTCGAAGCGCACACGGCCAGGCGTGCTGCCATCGAGTCCAATATGTCCGTTGTAGGCTTCGGCTTCTCCGGCTCAGGCACCAATGCAGCCATGGCCTTCACCATGCTCAAGGACTGGGACAAGCGCGACGGCGCGACTGCAAGGGGAGAGGTAGCGCTGGCTCAAGAAGCGATGGCCGGGATGACCGAAGGCACGTTCATGAGTCTCATGCCGCCCGCCATCGACGAGCTGGGCAACAGCTCCGGCTTCGCGCTGCGGCTGCAGGATCGGGCCAACCAGGGCTATGCGGCGCTGAAAGCCGCGGAGACCAAGTTGCTGACACTGGCCGCCCAAAGCAAGGTCGTGATGGGAGTCTATCCCGATGGATTGCCCGAGGGCACCAGCATCCGTCTGGACATCGACCGACAGAAGGCCGAATCGCTGGGCGTTTCATTCTCCAACATCAGCGAGACGCTGTCTGCTGCTCTGGGTTCGGCCTACGTGAACGACTTTCCAAACGCCGGACGCATGCAGCAGGTCATCATCCAGGCCGATGCGCCTGCACGTATGCAGATTGACGATGTGATGCGGCTCTACGTTCGCAACAGCAGTGGTGGCATGGTGGCAATGAAGGAAGTAGCCGTGCCGGTGTGGACAGACACGCCGCTGCAGTTGGTGCGCTATCTGGGCTTCCCTGCCACCCGCATCTCCGGCAATGCAGCTCCTGGCGCTTCAAGCGGAGAGGCCATGGCAGAGATGGAGCGGCTGGCCCGGCAGCTGCCGCCGGGCTTTGCACTGGAATGGACCGGCCAGTCGCTCCAGGAGCGTCAGTCGTCTGCTCAGGCGCCGGTGCTGATGGCTCTGTCCATGCTCGTGGTGTTCCTGGTTCTGGCAGCCCTCTACGAAAGCTGGGCCATCCCGTTGTCTGTGATGCTGGTCGTGCCTTTGGGGCTGCTGGGTGCCGTCGGCGCAGTCATGTTGCGTGGCATGCCCAATGATGTTTTCTTCAAGGTGGGAATGATCACGGTGATCGGCTTGTCTGCCAAGAACGCGATTCTGATTGTGGAGTTCGCCAAGCAGCTGCGCGAACAAGGTCAGGGGCTGATCGCCTCGGCGGTGGAGGCCGCACGCCTCCGGCTGCGCCCCATCTTGATGACGTCGCTCGCGTTCGGGCTCGGGGTGCTGCCGCTGATGTTGGCCTCTGGTGCCAGCGCCGAGACCCAGCATGCCATCGGCACCGGTGTGTTCGGAGGCATGGTCACGGCCACTGTGTTGGCCATATTCTTCGTCCCCGCATTCTTTGTGTTCGTGATGGGGCTGCAGGAACGCTTCGCCGGTTGGCGGGCGTCAGGTCGGCCGCAAGTGAAGCAAGCACATGGGCAGGAGGGGTGAGATCATGAAATGGCTAGTGACTCCTCTTGCCCTGGCTCTATCCGCCTGCTCATTGACGCCTGAACTGGTCACGCCAGTGGCACCGATACCGTCTGTGTATCCAGGTCAGGTGGTGGTCAAGGCCGAGGGCCATGGTGGCGACCTGGGCTGGCGCAGCATGTTCCGTGACCCACGGCTGCAGCGCTTGATTGCACAGGCGCTTGAGCACAATCGGGATCTGCGCATCGCGGCACTGAACGTCGAAACGTTGCAGGCTCAGGTCGGAATCCAACGCGCTGCGCGCTGGCCAGGTCTCGACGCAATCGGCAGCACGGTGCGTCAGCGGACCGCCGCTGCAGGTGCTAACGCTTCCGCGGCCGTGCAGAGCCAGGTGGCTGTGAATGTGGGCTTGAGCGCCTTTGAGGTCGATCTGTTCGGTCGTGTGCGTTCTCTATCGGAGGCTGCGTTGGCACGTTACTTAGCCAGTGAGCAGGGGCGACGAGCCGCGCAGATTGCTTTGGTCGCTGCGGTCGCCGATGCCTACTTTAGCGAGCGGCTGGCCCAGCAGCAGTTGCATCTGTCCGAGCTTGCGCTGGCCGATTGGCGCCAGTCGCTGGACCTGGCCCGCCGCTTGAAAGCTGCACAACAGGGCAGTGCTCTGGACATCGCCCAAGCCGAAGGGCAAGTCGCGGCCGCCGAAGCCGATCTACAGGCCCGGCAACGCATCCAGGCCCAAGCCGGCCATGCGCTGCAGCTGCTGGTCGGGGTTGAGAGCCTTCACGGATTGCCGGACGGGCTGTCACTGCAAGAACAGCCTGTGATGACTCAATTGCCTGCGGGGTTGCCTTCGGAGCTTCTGCAGCGGCGGCCAGACATCCAGCAGGCCGAGCAAGCGCTGATTGCGGCTAACGCAGAGATTGGCGCAGCACGTGCAGCTTTTTTCCCTCGGCTCTCTTTGACTGCGTCATTCGGCTACGCCCACCCGTCCTTGACAGGGCTGTTCGATGGTGCAGAACGTTCATGGAGTTTTGCGCCTCAGCTCACCGTGCCCTTGTTCTCGGGCGGGAGGCTGCGTTCCGAGCTGCGTCTTGCCGAATTGCGCAAGCTCAGCGCCGTGGCGGAGTACGAGCGTTCGATACAGACGGCTTTCCGTGAGGTGGCCGATGGCCTGGCAGGGAAGGAGACCTTTGTTCACCAGATCGAAGCCCAGGGTCGTCTGGTAGAGAGCGAGGCGCGTCGGGTCGAGCTGTCCAGACTGCGTTACCGTGCTGGAATAGATGGGCGGCTGGAACTGCTCGATGCACAACGCCAACTCTATGCGGCGCAGCATGTGCATCTAGAGCTTCGGCGCAATGCTTTCGCTAGCAATGTGGCTCTGTACAGAGCCTTGGGCGGCGGTCTGAGGGAAGAGGATGTCAGTGCAAATGACAAGTTCTGAAATCGGCGTTGGCGGCGATGTCAGATGGCGGCTGCGTTTCTGGAGCGTGTTTGGCGGGCAGGCATTGTCTTTGGTCGGCTCCGCGCTTACGCAGTTCGTGCTGCTCTGGTGGATCACCGACACCACCGGGAGCGTCTCGGCCCTGGCCGTGGCCGGTCTGGCAGCCTTGTTGCCGCAGGCGCTGCTTTCGCCGCTGGGCGGGACCCTGGCCGATCGCTACAGCCGCCGATGGCTGATGATCGGAACGGACACCATCAGCGCGGTGTGCATGCTGGTGTTGATGGGGTTGTTCCTGACCGATCGCATCGAGTTGTGGCATGTCTACGCCATGATGGCGGTCCGTAGTGCCATGCAGGCCTTCCAGTCACCGGCTGCTTCCGCGAGTGTCGTGATGCTGGTGCCGGCCAGCTTTGTGGTCCGTGCTTCAGGCCTGAATCAGGCTTTGCAAAGCTTGACTGTGGTGGCTGCCGCGCCGTTGGGAGCTTTGGCCATTGGCGTGATGCCCATCGGCTGGGCGTTGTCCATCGACGTCATCACGGCGGTGCTGGGCATCGTGCCATTGCTGTGTTTCCGGATCCCGCAAGAGTTTGGCTCCCGGGATGCAAAGCAGGGGTTGTGGTCGGACTTTCGCGAAGGACTTGCGCTGGTGTGGCACTCGCCGGGTTTGCGGCAGCTCTACCTCCTGCTTGGTGTGGTCGTGTTGGCGGTGATGCCAACCTTCACGCTGGTGCCGCTGCTGGTGAAGACCCATTTCGGTGGTGCTGCTGCACAAGTCGCTCTGTTGGAAGGGCTTGCTGGTGTGGGCATGTTGACCGGCGGTTTGCTGGTCGCCGTGTTGGCACCGCGCAGGCCTGTGCGCTGGATACTTCTGGGCTTCGCCACATCCTGCGCGGCACTGGCACTGACAGCTCTCGTTCCGCACAATCTGTTCTGGATCGCTGTGGTCTGGTGGGTGATCAGCGGGATCAGCTTTGTACTGGGCGATGCACCTCTGGTCGCCTTGCTTCAGACGACGGTGCCTTCCCACATGCAGGGCCGCGTCTTGTCACTGATGACGACCGTCATGGCATTGGCAGCACCAGTCGGCCTCGCAGTTATGGCGCCGCTCGGTGAATGGATCGGAGTGCGCGGAATCTTCATTGCCGCTGGTGTCGCGGGTGCCGCGGCAAGCCTTGCTGGATTCCTATCAGCGTCGCTGCTGTCCTTGGATCAGCGATCAAGGCTTAACCGTAGAGATCAACCTTGACGTGTCGAGAGACGCTCTTTCATTCCATGTCTAAGTTGCATTGCCAACGGAACAAGGATCGCATGAGCTAGCTGCGGCCGAGGGACTCCGGAAGTTCTGAGCGGCGTGATCGGCCTGCGTCGTCAGTCGACGCTACGACATGACAGCCAACGGCGACAACTGGCATTGCCGGCACCTGGGCTACGGGTTGCATTCGCCTTGATCAGCGGTCGTTCAGGTCGGCGTCTCCTGTGGCAGCTGAACGTCGGCTGGATGAGTCTGCGAGCGGCTCCGGAAGTCGATGGTGCCATGCTGCGGGCTCCAACGGTCGCCTCGCGCATAGCCGAATTTGATGCTGTCGAAAGTCGCGGGGGCCAACGACTGCTTGGTGGCAGTTTGCGCGAATTGGGAAAAGGGCGGGTGGTTGGCAACAACCGCTGCAGAGCCGCCGGCATCCTGCAAACGACGCCCTCCGGCTGCCTGCAGGCATTCACTTTTTGCGGACCAACGAACGCATTGGCCGAGGGCAGCCATAGGGTGCTTCGATGCTGAATCGGTCCGAATGTTGCTTTACCTTTCGAAGCGGACCTTCACCGAAAACAGGGATCCGGACCAACAGCGTGCAATAGGCCGTTTGCTTCAACAGAGTTTTTCCAAACGGCGAATTGGCAAAAGGTGGCACTGGCATGAAGTGCGACTTGCTTGCGGTAGTCCGCTTCGTGCCCAAAGCGGAAATTCGCCGATCCGCGCCAACGGGCTGGCTGCGGACGGTCAGGCTAACGCTTTCCACTGTATGTCGTTGCCCATACCTGACGTCGGGCGATGGGCGGCACTAGCGATCACGATTGGCCCAAAAGCAAATGTCAGTCCCCGCCGGGGTAGTTCCGCTCAAGCATCGCCTTATCCGTTCTCACATGATAAGTTTTGCGGTTGCAAGCGAGCGATGCGGTACTGATGCAACCGCGGCCAGGGCCCGTCCTTCTGGCTGATCGGCTCAACGGGCGCGACGCCCCCCTCTCCAAATCATCTGCGCCAACCTTGCTGAAAAACGCAGCACGGCGGGTAACGCCGCCGCATTTGGAGACTTGAATGAGCCATCATGAACTGCTGACATCCGTTCGGACGATCTATGTTCTCGCCGCCAAGCCAGGGCGACAAACATCGGGTGCCGCTGACTATTGGGCAATGCCTCTGAGCGGTTTGCACCGCGATGACTTGCATGCGGCCGTCACTACGCTGCGCAAGCAGCGGCTTTCGTCGGACTCACCCGAGGCCACAAAACGCTCGCTCAAGCCATTGGCGCTCTACGACACGTTGGCCCAGGCCCTTGGCGCGAAGGACTACGACGACTGGATCCGTGATGGTGGGCACTTGTCACGGATTGTCAGTTGGCTCGCCGACAAGGGCATGCAGCATCCTCGTGACTTGATCCGTTGGGACCGATCGCCTCGAATGGCGGGCAAGCTCACCGCACGCCAAGTCTCAGATCGGCTGTTCAACTCGCGCAAGCCTCTGACCACTCCGCACTTGCCACAGGTCGCCCGCCCGATGTCGCAGGTCTGCCAGAGCCGCTAGTTGCTACTGCCCAGAACGAGGGGCAGTAGCGGATCCTGAGCAGATCGGCGCGGCACGAGGAAGGCGTGCCGAAGCCTGTCGTTCAACGGGTGTTGTGTAGTGCAGCGGCTCGCCGAGTTGGAATTGACGCGCCGATGGCTGGCGTAGAGGAGGGCGATGGACGCTGTAGTGGATTCAGCAGTGCGGCAGGGCCGTTTCATTGAGCCAGAACGGTCCCCAGTCAATTGAGCTTCTGTTTGATAGTCAATTTGATAGTCGGATCAACAAGACGAAAAAAAAGCCCGTGAAATCACGGGCTTTTTCTCTTTTCTAGCGGAGAGGGAGGAACACCTACCGTCGCCGATACCGTCGATATATGCTTCGCCAATGGAAGCGATACCGCCATGTGATCGCTATTCATGTTTCAGCAACAAGTGTTTGTTCACCGGGAAAGAAGTTTGCCAGCGGGTACATCCAGCGCCAGTGCTTGTTAGTTTGTCCAGCCGTGCTAGCGGACGGTACTGGTGAAGGTATCGATACCGGCGTTGGCGCCTAGGCCTCCCTAATTTCCCAGGCGGGGCGTTTGGGGTGGCGGTCGCACCCACCGTTCTACAGTCTCTTGAGAGCAGTCAAGCGAGCGGCAACCATGCCGTCTTGGGAGTAGAGAACACCGCACTGCAAAAGAGGTGACCGCTGACCGCAAAGTGGCATAAACCTATGCCATCGACCCTTGGGTAGGTAAGGCGCGGTCGTCCTGCTCAGTGATTTCGTGAATGGGCTCACCGCTGTGCTTTGCAGGACAACATCCGACTTCACTTTCCACACTAACAAGCTGTTCATGGAACGGGCGGTGGCCCACATCTCAATCCCCGGCGCGATACAGAGTCTGTTGTTGCAAGACTACGCAGTGATTTGTGAAGTAACTCGCTATCCCTCGTAAGCGGAAGATGAACAATAATGCGGGGTAGCGCGCAATGTTCAATTCCCCCCGGCCCACCAACTTTTTATTGCGCTTTCCTGAGCGCTGCCACTCAAAAGGCCCAAGTCGTGATGACTTGGGCCTTTTTCTTTTCTGAAGAATTCGCCGGGATGGTCGAGTGTCGCTGCGCTTCAATTTGAAGCGGAGGTGCCTTGCTTGGTTTTGCTCGAACTCGGCGTGGCACTTTTCACCCTTTGTTTGAGGGGGCTGGTTTGAGGGGCAGATGCGGTTCAAATGCGACGCTCGAACGTGGGGTGGCAGCGCTTGGTTTTGCCTCAGTTCGGCTGCCTCGTGCCTGTGGTAGCGTGTCGCGCTTTGATGTGGTCGTGGCATTGAGGCGCAGCTGTGGGTGAGAGGTGGCTGTGCTGTCCTGATCGCTGCTTATGGTGTTTCCTGGATAGAAAAAGAGATCGCTTGTGAACAACAACTTTGCAAAGTCTGTAATTGGGTCCGTGGTGCTGGCTGCGTTGATGGCTGGCTGTTCCAGTGAAACACCTGAAAAGCTGGTGGGCTCCGCCAAAACTTATCTGGAGAAGAATGACCGCAAGGCAGCTTTGATCCAGCTGAAAACTGCGATTCAGAAGAACGGCAATTTGTCGGAGGCCCGTTTTCTCATGGCCAAGACCATGTCGGAAATGGGTGACCAGGAAGGCGCGCTGATTGAGCTGGGTAAGGCATCGCAACTCGGCTACCCCGATGAAGACGTTCAACCGCTGGAGGCGCGCATCCTGATCATTCAGGGGGACATGGCCAAGGTGGTCAGCCGGTTTGGCTCGGCTGCCCTGAAAGCGCCTCAGGCCCAGGCTGATCTCTTGACCTCGCTGGCGGTGGCGCAATCGTCTCTGGAGCAACTGCTGGAGGCGCGCAAGCTGATCGATCAAGCTTTGACGCTGGCGCCTAAAGATGCGCGAGCCCGCTTGGTCGAAACCCGTTTGAAGGCGGCGGAAGGAAGTTTTGATCGCGCTTTTGAGCAGCTCCAGGTGCTGGCAAAAGAGGAGCCTGACCGCAGTGATGTGTCCCTGCTGCGAGGCGAGTTTCTTGAGTTCAAGGGTGAGGTGGGTGCTGCGGTTGATGCCTATCGCAAGGCGGTTGAGCAGGACAGCATGAACTATGTCGCCCAGAGTCGTGCGATTGCGGCCCTCATTCGCCAGCGGGATTTCAAGGCGGCGCAGACCGTCTGGGAATCGATGAATGCCAAGATTCCGAACAACCTCAACACCTCTTACTTTGGCGTGCTCCTGGCCTTTGAGCGCGGCGATATGAAGCTGGCCGAAGATCGCCTTCAGCCTTTGCTCAAGCGTGCGGGGGACAGCGGCAAGGTTCTCTATTTGGCTGGCGCTATCAGCTTTCAAAAAGGAGCCATGACCCAGGCCGAGACCTATCTCGGCAAGGCCATGAGCACGGATTTGGGTGAGTCTTCGCCAGGTGTGCGTGCGCTGTTGGCGCGTGTGTTGATTCGAATTGGCAACCCGACCAAGGCGTGGGCTTTGGTGAAGCCCTTTTTGGATCGGCCGCCGCTTGACCCGGAGATCGTGGCCGTTGGTGCTGAAGCCAGCCTCAAGTTGGGTGAGTTCGCGCGGGCGCAAGAGCTGTTCAAGCAGGTCATGCAGCTGAACCCGAAAGATTTCCGCGCCCGTACTTACTTGGCGGTGGATAAAGTCAACAAGGGCGAGGTTGAACTGGGGATCCAGGAATTGCGGGCAATTTCGGAGAAGGAAAAATCCGCCACTTCGGATCTGGCTTTGATCAGTTCTTTGATGGGTAAGAAGGACTACGAGCGCGCATTGGAGGCGGTTGCAGTGCTCGAGAAGAAGGAGCCCGAGCGCCCCGATGCAGCAAATCTGCGCGGGCAAATCGAGATTCAACGAGGCAGTTTTGAGAAGGCTCGCTTGGCATTTGAGGCTGCCCTCAAAATCGACTCGCAGTCCTTCCCGGCAGCTCGTGGTTTGGCTGATCTTGATTTGCGCGCGCGAAAGCCGGAGCCGGCCATTGCTCGTTTTGATCGCATGGCTGTCGACAACCCCAAGAACCTCCAGGCGCGCATGGCCGCGATTGGTCTGCGGGCGCAGCGGGGAGCGGCTCCCGCCGAATTGGCGGGCCTGCTGGAAGAAACGGTGAAGGCTCTGCCCGGGGAGATCGCGCCACGAGAGAATTTGTCGGGAATTTACCTGGAGCAAAAAGATATCAAAAAGGCCCTGAGCCTGGCTCAGGACACCGTCACGCAGTTCCCGGCGCGACCCGAGGCCTTCCGGATTTTGGGCAATGTGCAAATGGCCGGGCGCGACTTCAATCAGGCGGAGACCAGCTATGGCAAATGGGCGGCTCTGCAACCGAATTCAGTTGCGCCCTTGATGGCTTTGGGGCGTTTGTATGTGGGTAAGGGCGAGCCAAACCAGGCGCTTGCTGTCTTGAAGAAAGCGCTGCAGATCCAGCCCCAGCTGCAAGAGGCGCAGGCGGCCATGGCCTCGGTCTTGGTGGGTTCGGGGCGAGGCGCCGAGGCTGAAAAGCTCTGTTTGGAGATTCAGCGCGCGCAACCCAAGAACTACTTTGGCTACGCTCTGGCGGGCGATGTGGCAGCCTTTCAAAAGGCATGGCCTGCGGCAGCACGGTGGTACAAGCAGGCGCTGAGCGTCGATTTCCGCCGAAGCGAAGTCGCGATGAAGCTCCATAAGGCTTTGATCAGCGGCAAGGACTTGGAGGCGGCTGACAAATTCGCTCAAGAGCGCAGCAAAGCTTATCCCACGGATGCCTTGTTCTTGTTCTACCTCGGGGATGTCGAGCTGGCTCGTTCCCGGCCCGAGCAGGCGGAGCGCTGGTATGCCCAGGTGCTCAAGTTGCAGCCTGAAAATGTGGCGGCTTTGAACAATTTGGCCACGCTTGCGCTGAAGCGCAATGATGGCAAGGCGAAAGAGTACGCGGAAAAAGCCCTGGCCTTGCAGCCCAACAGCCCGGGCGTCATGGATACGGTCGCTTCCGTCTATGCCGCCGCTGGTGACAACTCAAAGGCTGTGGAACTCCAGCAGAAAGCTGTGGCCTTGACGCCGGCCAATTCGGAGCTCCGTTTGAATCTGGCTCGGTATCTGCTGGCTGCGGGACAAAAAGACCAAGCGCAGACGCAGCTGAAGAAGTTGGCCGCGGATGACCCATCGGCCGCCGGCAGCCCGGAGTTCAAGGCGGTTCAGTCAAAACTGTGAATGAGGCATGTCGAGATTCTTTACAGGCTCGGCTTTCATTGCCGGCATCTGAGTGATTTGTATTCTTAAGATATTGTTTTGTAAGGGATTTTTCATTTTGGCACGGCGCGTGCTTCTTGCTAGCCAGGGAACGATCCCCATCCATATCAGGAGAAATACCATGAAAGCAACGAAGAAGTTTCTGTCCGGTTTGAGCCTGTTGGCCATGCTGGGTTCGGCCAACGCTGCAACATTCAACACCCCTGACGGTGTTCTCAACAACTTTGGCGGTTTCGACTGGACTTCGTCCGCGTCGGTTCTGGTCAAGGGCTACGGCATCCAGGCTGGCACCGCTGCGTCACTTGGCAACTTTGCTGGCAAGCAAGACATCATCGACGTTTACTACAACTCGTTTGCCAACGCTGTGCTGGATGCCAATGGCGCCACTCTGTCTACGCCCAACTTGATCAAGGGTACCGGCGGCGCAGGCTATGAGATCACGGTCAGTGCTCATTTCCAAGAGGTCGTGACTTGCGTGACTGCGGATTGCAGCATCGTGACCATCACGCCCCTGACCGGCTCTTGGAACATCTACCTGGACAACATTGCCAATGCCAACCTGCTGAACCAAGACGGCTTCAGTGATGGCATCAACATTCTGAGCGGCACCTTCACCGGTGGTCAGACTGTCCTGACTTCGCAGGCTTCGATCAACCCGGGTACGGGCACGACTCTGGCTAGCGTCCAGGGCACCACGTCTTCGACCAACAACGCCTTCATCAACCCGAACCTGAACGGCACCACCGTGTCGTCGACGCTGTCCTTCGGTCCCAAGAATGCGTCCAATGGCCCGAACGGTACCTGGGTGCAGCCGACCAGCTGGCAAGGTAGCGGCATTGGTGTCGGTGGCAATGGCGTGCCTGCCATCACCCCGGGTGTCAACTCGCCCAACTTCGTGGGTCAAGCTGACGCCAGCCAGTCCTTCTTCTTCAGCGTTCCGGAGCCGACTTCGCTGGCTCTGACCGGCTTTGCTCTGCTGGGTCTGGGTCTGTCGGCTCGCCGTCGCAAGCAAGGCTGATCGTTCGGCTGAACGTGTAGCTTTCAAGCTGCGCGGTCTAAAAAGGGTGCTTCGGCACCCTTTTTCTTTTGGTATTTGCTTTTGATTCTTCGGTTGTCAACCCTTGTTTGCGGGTGTCGCCCGTTTTTCCATGTCCATCCCTAATTCTTGGGAATTGATGCGTCTTTGTTTGTAAGTGTATGTTTCTTCTGGGTTTTTTCTGTGTGGCACGCCTGTTGCATCTTGAGGCTTGAGGCGAAAGTTTTCGCCTAAGTTTTTGGAGTGATAGTGAAATGAAAGCAAACAAGAAGACCTGGATCGCGTTGGCCCTGTCGGCGGCTCTTGGTACATCGCAAGCTGCCACGTTCGTGACCCCGGACGGCGTGCTCGACAACTTTGGCGGTTTCGATTGGACCTCGTCCGCCTCGGTCCTGGTCAAGGGCTATGACATTTACAAGGGGATGTCTGGTAGCAAGGTCGGTCTGAGCGATGTGATTGACGTTTACTACAACTCCTTTGCGTCCGCCATCTTGGCCGACGATGGTTCAACCTTCGTGACCCCGGGTCTGGTCAAGGGTACGGGCGCTGCTGGCTACGAAATCACGGTCAAGGCTCACTTCCAAGAAGTGGTGACCTGCCTGACCTTTGATTGCGGTGTGGTGTCGATCACCCCGACCACCGGTACCTGGGGCATCTTTCTGGACACCGCGCCCAACGCAAGCCTGGCCACGCAGAGTGGTTTTGGCGATGGTGTGAAGCTGCTCGGCGGTGCATTCACTGGCGGCCAAGCCACCATCTCGCAGCAGTCGGCAACCAACCCCGGTCAAGGCACGAGCTCGGCCAGCGTGGCGGGCACGACGTCCGTGACCAACAACGCCTACATCACCCCGAATCTGGGTGGTACGTCGGTGATTTCGACCCTATCTTTTGGTCGCGTCATTCAAGGTCAACCTGGTCCGAATGGCACCTGGGTGCGTCCGACTGCCTGGGAAGGTAGTGGCATCGGTGCCTCTGGCAACGGTGTGCCCTCGACCTCTGGCAATCAGAAAGACTTCGTCGGTCAAGCTGACGCTAGCCAGTCGTTCTTCTTCAGCGTGCCTGAGCCGACATCGCTGGCTCTGAGTGGCTTGGCGCTGCTGGGCTTGGGTCTGGTTTCGCGTCGTCGCAAATCGGCTTGAGCGGCTTGCTTGCCGGAGCTGTAGGCCCCGGCAAGGAGCCAAAATGCAAAGGGGCGCTTGAGCGCCCCTTTTTTTGTTCCGGCCTCGGCCTGATGTGTCTCCGGTTCGGGTGCGGATGCTGCTGTTTGTCAGGGGTGTTGCGATTGCTGCAAAAGCAGATCTTTCAAGGGGCGGCGCAAAGACCGTGATTTCGCAGCCTGGCCATGGCCGAGTCTGCCCATGAATACGCTCCGTTCCGCAGCTTCTTTGCCAAGCAGGTTTTCCAGATTGCGGCGCACCTGATCGGCCAGGCGCTGTAAATGCGGCAGCTTGGAAAACTGGCGTTGCTCGCGCGCGTAGCGTGAAAAAACCAGGGGGGTGACCTCGGGTTGCATTTGCAAGCCCAGATGGTGGGCCATGAGCCACACGCGCTGCATGGCGCGCCCTGCCTTGACATAGTCTTGCAGGGACTGGGGTGGTCGTGGCGCCAAAAGTGTGTAGTGCGCGCCGCACATCAAGCTTGGCAGCCAATCCAGCTGGATTCGGGGTGCCCAGGTTCCAGCAAAAAAGCGGTTGAAAAACTGTACGCGCTCCCAACTGCCCATCACGAATTCCATCAGGCGAGTGGTCAGTGGGTCCGTGCCCAGGGCCTGCTCTGGGACTTTGTCCGCGCTGAACTGCTGGCGCCAATCAATGATGTCTCGGTGAACCTCGTAGGCTTCGGGTGACGTCAGTCGGATCTTGGCGGATCGGAACATGAGTTGTGCCGTGCGCCAGCGTGCTGCCCATCCTTCCAGCCAGAAGAGGCTGAACTCCGGGCCGCACGCGGAGAGCAGGGCGCTTTTCTGTGCTTCGGTCAGTGCTTGGGTGCTCAGAGGGCGCCGCTGAACGCTTCGGTTTTGGATGCTGTCGATCAAGGCGTCGCGAGGCAACTCGGGAGCATCCACAAAATGCCAGTCAAAGATCGGCCGTTCGGCGGCAGAGTTCGGTCGGTGGGTGCTCTCAAGTCGCCAGCCCTGGGCGCTGGCCGCAATGGCTGCCGTTTCAATCAGGGCGCCCAAGGCAATCTGGCTTGGGTGGCCATCCAGGTCGTACACGCAGTGATCGCGAGTGTCGAAGCCGTGAACCACCACATGCCGCGGCCCTGCAATCTCGAAGCGCCAAGGCTGGGTGTTGTCTCCACTGGGTGCCCAGCGCGCCAATTCAAGAATCTGAAGGATCGCTGTGGCTTCGCTCATGTTTCATCCTTGTTCGACAAGACTGCAAATCGGTGTTTTGGCTGGATTGTCCGGTTTTCATCGGGCATCATGCGGTGATATCGAGATGGTATGTTCCATCTATGCAAGGTGCTTCCATGAATGCTCGCGCGAATTTTGATTACGGACGGGCGTTTTCCCGAAACATAGGTTGGTTGACTGAGGCGGAGCAGGCTCGTATCCGTGGTTCCCGGGTGGCAATCGCCGGGTTGGGTGGCGTTGGTGGGGCTCATTTGCTCACCTTGGCCCGTTTGGGGGTGGGCGGCTTTCACATTGCCGACTTTGATCAATTTGAGGTTCACAACTTCAATCGGCAGGTTGGGGCTCAGATGGCAACGCTGGGTCGACCCAAAGCCGAAGTGTTGGCAGAAATGGCCTGCGAAATTAATCCGGAAGCTCAGGTTGAGTCTTTTGGCGAAGGGGTCACGGCTGAGAATCTCGATGCCTTCTTGTCCGGTGTGGATGTGTATGTGGATGGCATCGATTTTTTTGCCATCGAAGCCCGGCGCATGCTGTTTCGCGCTTGTTACGAGCGGGGTATCCCTGCCTTGACCGCGGCGCCTTTGGGTATGGGGGTTGCTTTTCTGTATTTCAAACCCGGCGGCATGAGTTTTGAGGATTACTTCAAGGTCGAAGGGCGCAGTCAGCAAGAGCAGTACGCACGATTCATTGCGGGCCTGTCGCCGGCCATGTTGCAGCGTGGCTATTTGGTGGCGCCTGAGGCTGTGAATTTTCACGAAAAGCGCGGGCCGTCCACCATGATGTCCTGTGACTTGTGTGCCGGCGTGATGGGGGTGTCGGTGCTCAAGGTGCTGCTCAATCGCGGCGCCTTGAAGGCTGCGCCTTGGGTGATGCAGTTCGATGCCTACAAGCAAAAACTCAGCTTCACATGGCGGCCGTTCGGTAATGCCAATCCATTGCAGCGCCTGCTTTTGTTGTTGATTCGTCCGTTGTTGAAGGGGGCTGGGCGACCCGGCTTGTGAGTCTTTGCAACTCGGGGTATCCCCGGGGTCGACGAATATTCGCTTCAATTCGTGCATCACTGCCGTTTTCAAGCGTGGGGGACGCTTATTTGCAGGGGCTGAGGCGTGGGTGCCCTGTGGCATGATGCCGAAGGTTTTTTCAGGCTGCTTTTTCGCGTGGCGTCCGTCGCAGCACTGGCAGTGTTTGCCGCAGCCGATGAATTTGAGAGGACATACCTTGAACAAGATTCTTGCTTCGACCCTGCGCCGTGTTGGCCTTGTTTTCGGTGTTTCGGCATCGATGCTGTTTTCCGGCTGTGCCAGCGTGGATGGCAAGTTCCCGCCGGCGCCCGCGAGTGCGACGGCCGGTGATTACAGCTACATCATTGGCGCTGGCGATTCGCTGAACATCATGGTGTGGCGCAATCCGGAACTGTCCATGGTCGTGCCGGTCCGCCCGGACGGCAAGATCGCCGCGCCGCTGATCGACGAGATGGTGGTACAAGGCAAAAACTCGGTGGCCGTGGCCCGCGAAATCGAGGCGCAGCTGGGCAAGTACGTGCGCGACCCTGTGGTCACCGTGATCGTCACCAGTTTTGTGGGTCCGTACAGCGAGCAGATTCGCGTGATCGGTGAAGCCGCCCGCCCGCAGGCCTTGCCTTTCAAGCAGAAGATGACCGTGCTGGATGTGATGATCGCCGTGGGCGGCCTCACGGATTTTGCCGCGGGCAATGAAGCCACCATCCTGCGTTCCTCCGAAGGTTCGGGCAAGCAGTATTCGGTGCGGCTGAAGGATCTGATCAAGCGTGGTGATGTCTCCGCCAATGTGGAAATGCGCCCCGGTGATGTGTTGATCATCCCGCAAAGCCTGTTCTGATCTCGCAGTGTGAACGCTCGCGCGGACTCCGCTGGTCGGTGTCTGGCGCGGGTTTGGCCCCGGTCGAGCCCGGTGCTTCTGTCCTAATTCTGGAACCCTAACTCGATGGACTTACTCATTGCGCAGCTGCAGGCAATTGCCCGGCGGGTGTGGAAATATCGTTGGACTGGTGTCGCGACCTCCTGGATCGTCGGCCTCATTTGCGCCGTGATCGTTTGGATTCTTCCGGATCGCTACGAGGCCAACGCCCGGATCTTTGTGGACACTCAGTCCATCTTGAAGCCTTTGATGTCGGGTCTGGCCGTTCAGCCCAACATCGAGCAGCAGGTCACCATGTTGAGCCGGACGCTGATCAGCCGTCCGAACGTGGAAAAACTGGTCCGCATGGCCGATCTGGATTTGAAGAACCAGTCCAAGGCGCAGCAGGAAGCCACCATCGAAACGGTGACCAAGAATCTGTCGATCCAGAGTACGGCCCGGGACAACCTCTACACCCTGGCCTATCGCGACAACGATCCTGAAACCGCCAAGCGCGTGGTGCAGTCCCTGGTCTCGATTTTTGTGGAGTCCAGCCTCGGAGCCAGTCGCAAAGATGCGGCGACGGCCACCTCCTTCATCAACGAGCAGATCAAGTCGTATGAGGCCAAGCTCGAGGAAGCGGAGAGCCGCCTCAAGGAATTCCGCCTGCGCAACATTCAGAACATGTCGGGCGATGGCAAGGATGCGGCCAGCAGGCTGGGTGAGCTGAGCGCACAACTGGAGCGTGCCCGGCTGGAGTACCGCGAGGCCGTCAATGCCCGCGATGCAGCCAAGGCGCAGCTGACCCAAGAACGTGCTGGCACGACGAGCTCGCCGGTCAAAGCGCTCCTGCAGGACGGCGATGCAGTGGTCGCGACCCCGGAGATTGATTCGCGCATTGATGCGCAGCGCCGCAATCTGGATGCCTTGCTCCAGCGCTACACCGACCAGCATCCCGATGTGATCGGCGCCCGCAAACTGATCAAGGACCTGGAATCTCAAAAGGCCAAGGAAGTGGCAGAGTTGCGCAAGGCAGCAGCCGCTGCAGCGGCTGCACCGGCTCCTTTGGGTGGCAACAGCGGCAGCCTGGCTTATCAGGAAATGAACCGTCTGCTGGCGACCAGCGAAGTTCAGGTAGCGGCCCTCAAGGCCCGTGTGGACGAGTATTCCTCGCGTTATGCGCAGGCGCTGTCGGCTGTGAAAACGGCGCCGCAGCTGGAGTCGGAAGCGGCTCAGCTGAACCGCGACTACGCCATTCACAAGAAGAACTACGAGGACCTGGTGGCCCGTCGCGAATCGGCTTCGATCACGGGTGAGTTGGATGTGGCATCGGGTGTGGCGGATTTCCGCTTGATCGATCCGCCGCGCGCCAATCCCAAGCCGGTGGCGCCGAACCGACTGCTCTTGCTCGTGGGTGCTTTGCTGGTGTCCCTGGTGGCAGGTTTGCTGGCCAGCTTTGCAGTCAGCCAGCTGCGCCCGGTGTTCCATGACACGCTGGAGATGCGTGCGCGCCTGGATGTGCCGATTCTGGGTGTGGTTACGCGTCTGGTGTCCGAGGCGGACAAACGCAATCAACGTTCTGACCTGATCCGCTTTGGCGCTGCGACCGGTGGCCTGGTGGGCCTCTACGTTCTGGGCCTGACGGCCATGGCAATCATGTTGAGCAGGCAGGTGGTCTGAAATGAGCAGTCTGATTGAACAAGCAGCGCAGCGGCTGGAGCAGCTTCGGCAAGCCGGTGTGGTCTTGCCGAATGATGCGCAGGCCATGCCGCATTCGAATCCGCCTGTATTCCTCGACGAGGGGTTGGATGCGGCAGAAGCCTCAGGCCTGGAGGCCGTCAAGCCCGATGAGTTCCATGCCTCGTCCAAGCGTGTCGATCTGGACCTGGAGGCGCTGGCAGCCCAGGGTTTCCTGACGCCGAATGCCGCGCGCTCGCACATGGCCGATCAGTACCGCGTCATCAAGCGGCCTTTGATCAAGAACGCCATGGGCAGGGGTGTGGCCAGCCTCAATCACGCCAATCTGATCATGGTGACCAGCGCCTTGGCGGGTGAGGGCAAGAGTTTCACCTCTCTGAATCTGGCCTTGAGCATCGCGGCAGAGCTCGACAACACGGTGATGTTGGTGGATGCAGATGTGGCCCGCCCGTCGGTGCTGCGTATGCTGGGTTTGCCGCAGGGGCCGGGTTTGCTGGATGTTCTGGAAGAGTCGGTGGACATGTCCAGCGTCCTTTTGCGCACCAATGTCGACAAGCTGACCCTGCTGCCCAGCGGCACGCCCCATGCGCGCGCCACCGAGTTGTTGGCCAGCGATGCCATGAGCCATCTGCTGGACGATATGGCGCGGCGCTACCCGGATCGGATCATCATTTTCGATTCGCCGCCCTTGCTGTTGACCACGGAGTCGCGTGTGCTGGCTTCGCACATGGGACAGATCGTGGTGGTGGTTCATGCCGAGAAGACGGCGCAGAGCGCGGTGCAACAAGCCTTGGCGACCATTGAAAGCTGCCCCCTGAAGATGTTGCTGCTGAACCAGGCCAACGCCAACACGTCGGGCGGTTACGGCAGTGGCGGCTATGGCTATGGTTACGGCTATGGCACCGAAGACACGGCCAGCTGAACACATGCTGAGCCGTAATTTTCATGAGCAGACGAGGGTCTTGCGGCCTTGTGCCCTGGCGGCGGCTTGGCTGCTGAGCGCTGGCGCGGCTTGGGCTCAGGATGACGCGTCTCAGGCGAACAAACTCGGTTCCAGCGGCCGGCCTTCGGTTCTGGTGGAGCCGAGGTTCGGCGTCATGCAGACCTGGACGGACAACAACCGCCTGAGCAGTACGAACAAGGACGCAGCCCTGCTGACGACCTTGACGCCTGGCATCTCGATCAGCACCACACGCGGTGCGATACGGGGTTCCCTGGACTACTCGCTGAACGGCATCGTCTACACCAAGAGCGACGAAAAGGCCCGTGTCCAGCACAGTCTGGCGGCCAAGGGTGTGGCAGAGCT
This sequence comes from Burkholderiales bacterium PBB3, assembly GCA_002256115.1. GTDB lineage: Bacteria > Pseudomonadota > Gammaproteobacteria > Burkholderiales > Burkholderiaceae_C > Allorhodoferax. The sequence goes on along the minus strand of NKIK01000012.1, from coordinate 10,097 downwards.
GATCGACAACCTGTTCTTTGTCGACGCCAGCGCGAGTGTTTCGCAGCAGGCCGCATCGGCCTTCGGTGTGCAGACGGTGGATCCCTTGCTGGCGAATGCAAATCGCCGTGAGACCGCCACCGTGAGTGTGTCGCCTCGCATTCAGGGGCGCATTGGCAGCGTGGCCAATTTTGAGTTGCGCGCCAACACTTCAGCCACCAATGTTTCAGATGCAGTCATCGGTGACAGCCATGCCAACGGCGGGAACTTGCGCATCAGTCGCGCGGGCCGTGCGGCACTGACTTGGTCGCTCGATGCCTCGACCCAGAAGTCCAGCTTCAAGACCGGTGCGCAGAACCGGGTCAGCAGTGCGACCGCCAGCTTGGGCTACACGCCCGATGTTGATTGGAAGCTTGGCGTGCTGGCCGGTCGTGAGCGAAGCGACCTCAAGGATTTCGTGCTGCGCAACAGCTGGACCTACGGGGCCAATTTGAGCTGGACGCCGTCGCCCCGCACCAAGGTATCGGCTGATTTTCAGTCGCATGAGTACGGTGACTCGTTCAGCTACAACCTGGAGCATCGCTGGTCGCGATCGGCGTTGCGCTTCTCGGATTCGCAGTCGGTCAATGCGGCCAGCTTCCAGAATGCGGGCGCGCCGCGCAGCAACTACGACCTGTACTTCTTCCAGTTCGCCTCCCTGGTGCCAGATCCCGCGCAGCGCGATGTCTTCGTGCGCAACTTCCTGCGCGCGCAGGGCCTGAGTGCCGATGCCCTGGCCAGCAGCGCGGTGGTGGACACCGGCCCGACAGTGCTCCGCACGCAACTGCTCTCCTACTCCTTGCAAGGCGTGCGAACCACCTTGACGGCCACGGCCAGCCGAAACAACAACCGACGCCTGGCTTCGGCCAGTTCCAGCGCCGGAGATTTCGCAGCCAATGGTCGGGTGCTGCAGCGCAGCCTCAGTGTGAACATCTCGCACAACCTGACCCCGACCTCGAGCGCGGTGCTCACTGCCCTGCAGCAGGAAAGCGAGGGCGACACGGCCGCGCAGTCCAGCACGCTGCGATCAATCTCTGCGAGCTGGAATTGCCGCCTCGGCACACGGACCAACTTCACGCTGGGCGCGCGTGCCGCGCATTCGGGCGGGTTGATTTCCTATCGCGAAAACGCCATGTTCGCCAACCTCGTCCAGCAGTTCTGAGCCATGTATGAATCCTTCTATGGCTTGAGCAGCAAGCCCTTCCAGCTCAGCCCCGATCCCAATTTCTATTTCGGCAGCAAGCAGCACCGCCGCGCCAAGGCCTATTTGGACTATGGTGTGCTGCGCAACGACGGTTTCATCGTCATCACCGGAGAGATCGGCGCTGGCAAGACCACGCTCTTGCGCGGCCTGCTGGACAGCCTGAACCGCAGCAATGTGGTGATCGGCAACTTGGTGACCACCCAGCTGGACGCGGAAGACACCTTGCGCATGGTCGGCTCGGCCTTTGGCGTGCGTCTGAAGGACTTGCCGAAATCTGAGGTCTTGATGACCCTGGAGGCGTTTTTCGTCAGCCAAACCACCCAGGGCAAGCGCTGCCTGCTGATCGTGGACGAGGCGCAAAACCTCTCAGCCCGGGCCGTGGAAGAGCTGCGCATGCTGTCGAATTTCCAGTTCGGCAACCAGTCATTGCTGCAGACATTTTTGGTCGGCCAGCCGGAATTCCGAGGCATCCTGCAGCGGCCCGAGATGGAGCAGTTCCGTCAGCGTGTGGCGGCCACCTGCCATATCGGGCCCTTGGATGAAGACGAAACCAAGGCCTATATCGAGCACCGCCTGAAATGCGCAGGCAGCACCGGCAAGCCGACCTTCGATGCCGATGTATTTCCGCTGATTTACAAAACCAGCCAGGGCATTCCGCGCCGTATCAATTCCCTGTGCGATCGTTTGTTGCTGCTGGGTTTCATGGGCAACAAGGTCAATTTGACCCTGCATGAACTCCATGATGTGCTCAAGGATATTGCGCAAGAAGCACAAACACCCACTCAGGTGGTGGGTGGCGGATCGGACACAGGTGTGGGTAAATTCCTGGATACCGATCAGCCCATCGATTTCTCGCGCGTCAAACTGAATGCCGATCAGGTCAGCGGTTTGAGTGAAGAGCTGTCGAACCTCAGCCAGGGCCATTTTGCAGAGCGCTTGCAGCGCCTGGAAAACGGCCTGCAGCGACTGGAACGCATCAATTTGCAAACCCTGAGCTTGCTGCAGAAGCTGGTGGAAGCGGTCCGGACCCATTGAGCTTGGTTTTGCCCGGTTTGCGCACTCTGTCACAGGGGCGTCGCACGGGCAGGGCAGACCCCGGGGTTCTCGGCCGATATCGGTAAGCAGTGTCCGAAGATTTTTAAAAGCCAACAAGAGTGGGTGCGCAGAGTCTCATGTCTGAACAAAAAGCCATACGGAATGCGATGACCGTGGATGTGGAAGATTACTTCCAGGTCTCGGCCTTCGCGCCCTATATTGCGCGTGGCGATTGGGAAGGCTGCGAATGCCGGGTGGAGCGCAATATCGAGCGCATCCTGGCCCTGTTTGCCCAGCATCAAACCAAGGCCACGTTCTTCACCCTGGGCTGGATTGCCGAGCGCTATCCGCAGGTGGTGCGCGACATCGTGGCGGCGGGCCACGAACTCGCCAGCCATGGCTATGGCCATGAGCGCGCCAGCGATTTGAGCCCGCAGGCTTTCATGCAAGACATCGTCCGCGCCAAGAAGCTGCTGGAAGATTTGGGCGGCCATGAGGTGATTGGCTACCGCGCGCCGAGTTTCTCGATCGGTAAGAGCAATCTTTGGGCCTTCGACACCTTGCGCGAGGCTGGCTACCAATACAGCTCCAGCGTCTATCCGATTCAGCACGACCATTACGGCATGCCCGATTCACCGCGTTTCGCCTACCCGGTGCGCGAGGGTCTGCTGGAAGTGCCGGTCACGACCCTGCGGGTGATGAACAAGAACCTGCCGTCCAGCGGCGGTGGTTATTTCCGCCTGCTGCCTTATCCGGTGTCGCGTTGGCTGATCCGCCAGGTCAATGCCCAGGATCAACAGTCGGCCGTGTTCTATTTCCATCCCTGGGAAATCGACGTTGATCAGCCGCGTGTCGCCGGCATCGACAGCAAGTCGCGCTTCCGCCACTACGTTAATATTGCGCGCACCCACGACCGCATCGGCCGCCTGCTGCAGGACTTTGCCTGGGGTCGCATGGACGAGATCTTCCTGGATCGACGCACCGCGGCGCTGGCCACCAGCGCGGTCGCCGCCTGAGCCATGGCTGCGCTCCAGATCAAGCGCCTGACGGCGCAAGACGCCGCGCTTGCCCGCCGTTGGGACGAATTCGTCCTGGCCTGCCCGCAAGCCACCTTCTTTCACCGCGCCGGCTGGTTGCGCATGGTCGAGCAGGTGTTCAAGCACCAGGGTTTCTTCCTCTACGCTGAGCGTGAGGGCCAGATCGAGGGTGTGCTGCCCCTGGCTCAGGTCAAGAGCATGCTGTTTGGCCACTCGCTGGTGGCCTTGCCTTTTGCGGTGTATGGCGGTGTTGCAGCCCTGAACGACGAGGCCGCCGCCGCTCTGGAGCAAGAAGCGCAGGCCATCGCGCAGCGCCTCGGTGCTGAGCATTTGGAGTTCCGCAACATCGAGCCCCGTCACGCCGACTGGCCCAAGCAGGATTTGTACGTCACCTTCCGCAAGGAGATCCTGCCCGAGGAAGAGGCCAATATGCTGGCCATCCCGCGCAAGGCCCGGGCCAGTGTGCGCAAGGGCATCAAGAACCATCTGGTCTCGCACATCGACCCCAATGTCGACCGCTTCTTCGCGCTCTACGCCGACAACACCCATCGCCACGGCACGCCGGCCATGCCCAAGCGCTACTTCGCGGCTTTGCTGGACGAGTTCGGTGCCGATGCCGAGGTGCTGACGGTCACCGATGCCCAGGGCACGCCGCTCAGCTCGGTGCTGAGTTTTTACTTCCGTGAAGAGGTGCTGCCCTATTACGCCGGCGACGACGAGGCCGCGCGCGATCTGGCCGGCAACGACTTCAAGTACTGGGAGCTGATGCGTCGCGCCTGCGCGCGTGGCTGCAAGGTGTTCGACTATGGCCGCAGCAAGCAGGGCACGGGCTCCTACGCCTTCAAGAAGAACTGGGGTTTCGAGCCGACGCCGCTGCACTACGAGTACTGCCTCTACAAGCGCGACGCCGTGCCGCAAAACAACCCGAGCAATGCGAAGTACCAGCTCCTGATCAAGACCTGGCGGCGCTTGCCCCTGGGCTTTGTCAACTGGCTGGGGCCCTTCATCGTGCGCAACCTGGGTTGAGCCATGCCCGCCTCACCCCTTTGCTTGCTTGATGCACGAAGCCGCCCACTGAATCTGATCTCTCGCGCATGCCTGCGCGTCCAGCCGCTATGAGCTTGCGCGTTCTCCACCTCCTTGACCACTCCTTGCCGCTGCACAGCGGCTACAGCTTTCGCACCGCCTCCATCCTGCGCGAGCAGCGTGCGCGCGGCTGGATCACCTCCCACCTGACCAGCCCCAAGCAAGGCCCGGGCGAGGGCCTGATGGAAGAAGCCTCGGGCTGGCAATTTCACCGCACGCCCAGCACCGCGGCCGATGGCCTGATCCGCCAGATGCAGCTGACGGCCGCGCGTATCCGGGAAGTCGTGGCCATCGAGCGCCCTGACATCATCCACGCCCATTCGCCGGTGCTCAATGCCTTGCCCAGCCTCTGGGTCGGGCGCCAGCTGCGCCTGCCGGTGGTGTACGAGATGCGAGCCTCTTGGGAAGATGCGGCCGTCGACCACGGAACCACCACCGAAGGCAGCTTGCGCTACCGCGTGTCGCGGGCGCTGGAGAGCTTTGCGCTCAAGCGCGCCGATCAGATCACCACCATTTGCGAAGGCCTGCGCGGCGACATCATGTCGCGCGGTGTGCCGGCGGATCGCATCACCGTGATCCCGAATGCGGTTGACGCCCAGGCCTTCCAGTTCGGCGTCAGCCCGGACCCGGTGCTGCGTGCCAAGCTGGGCCTGGACGGCGCCGTCGTGCTCGGTTTTGCCGGCTCCTTCTACGGCTACGAAGGCCTGCACCTGCTGCTGGACGCTGCGGCTCGCCTCTTGCCCACGCTGCCGCAGCTTCGCGTGCTGCTGGTCGGCGGCGGCCCGCAGGAGGCGGCGCTCAAAGCGCAGGTGGAGCGCCTGGGCCTGCAGCAGCAGGTGATCTTCACCGGCCGGGTGCCGCACGCGGAGGTGCAGCGCTACTACGAGCTGATCGATGTGCTGGCCTATCCGCGCCTGCCGATTCGCCTGACCGAGCTGGTCACTCCGCTCAAGCCCCTGGAGGCCATGGCCCAAGGGCGCATGTTCGTGGCCTCCGATGTCGGTGGCCACCATGAGCTGGTGCGCCACGGCGAGACCGGCCATCTCTTCAAGGCCGGCGATGTGGGCGCTCTGGCCGCTGCCATCGAACAGCTGCTGGCTCAGCGCGAGCAATGGCCGCGCATCGCCGCGCAGGCCCGCCATTTCGTGGAAGCCGAGCGCACCTGGGCCCGCAGCGTGGCCCGCTATGAAGAGGTCTACCGGCGCGCCCTGGGCCGCTACGGTCGTACCTTCCCCCCTGTTTCTTCCTGAGGCCCGACCCAGCTATGTGCGGTATCCACGGCATCCTGCGTCTTGACGGCGCCCCGGTCGAATCGGCCCATCTGAGCCTGATGGGCGACATCACCCAGCATCGCGGCCCCGACGATGAAGGCCAGCACATCGACGGTGCCTGCGGCATCGCCATGCGCCGACTGTCCATCATCGACCTGGCCGGCGGCCACCAGCCCCTGTCCAACCAGGACGGCAGCCTCTGGCTGGTCTGCAATGGCGAGATCTACAACTACCGCGAGCTGCGTGCTGAGCTGCAAGCCAAGGGCTTTCAGTTCAAGACCGGCTCCGACAGCGAGGTGCTGCTGCATCTGTACGATGCCGAGGGTGACGACTTCGTCCACCGCCTCAACGGCATGTTCGACTTCGCGCTCTGGGATGCGCGCCGCCGCCGTCTGCTGATCGGCCGTGACCGCATCGGCGTCAAGCCGCTGTATGTGATGCAGGACGGCCAGCGCCTGGCTTTTGCCACCGAAGCCAAAGCCTTGCTGGCTCTGCCGGGCGTCCGGGCCGAGCTGGACACCCGCGTGCTTTCCAGCTACCTGCAGCTGGGCTATGTGGCCGCGCCGGGCAGCATGTTCAAGGGCATTCGCAAGCTGCCGCCGGCCACGCTGCTGGCAGTGGAGGGTGGTCAGGTCAAGGAGTGGCGTTACTGGCGCGTCTCGCCGCAGATGCGCCGCGACTGGAGCGAAGCCGAGTGGATCGAGCGCTCGCGCGAAAGCCTGCAGCGCGCCGTGCGCATGCAGATGGTCAGCGACGTGCCGATCGGCGCTTTCCTCTCGGGCGGTGTCGATTCCAGCGCGGTCGTGGCCTATATGGCCCGCGAGTCCAGCGAACCCATCCGCACCTATGCCATCGGTTTCGAAGGCGGTGAGGCCGAGACGCTGTACAACGAGCTGCCGTTTGCGCGCCAGGTCTCCGAGCTGTTCAAGACCCAGCACAAGGAAATCGTCGTCAGGCCCGATGTGGTGGGTCTGCTGCCCCAGCTGCTCTGGCATATGGACGAGCCGCTAGCCGACACGGCCTTCATCACCACCTATCTGGTTTCGCAGTTTGCGCGCCAGGATGTGAAGGTGATCCTCTCGGGCGTGGGCGGTGACGAGCTGTTTGGCGGTTATCGCCGCTACCTGGGCGGTCATTACGCACGCCGTTTCCAGGCGCTGCCCGCTTGGCTGCAATCAGCCATCGGCTTTGCGGCCGGCCGCTTGCCGGCCGATCGTCACTCAGGATTGCTCAACACCTTGCGTCTGGCCAAGGGCTTTGTCGCCAGCGCCGGCATGGGCGCCGATGCGCGCTACCAGAGCTATCTGCAAGTGCTCGGCCAGGACCTGGTCGGCCGTCTGCTGGTGGACGGCGCGGGCGGTCAAGACCCGCTGGCCGCGGCCTTTGCCGGCGCCGGCCATGAGGACGAGCTCAACCGCATGCTGGCCGTGGACGCCGAAACCCAGCTGCCCGACGATCTGCTGCTGCTGACTGACAAGATGAGCATGGCCGTGTCCTTGGAATGCCGCGTGCCACTGCTTGACCATGAGCTCTTGGAGTTGGCCGCCTCCATGCCCTCGGACATCAAGATTCGCAATGGCCGCCTCAAGCATGTGCTGAAGTCGGCCCTGGCCGATGTGCTGCCAGATGACATCCTGAACCGCAAGAAGCGCGGCTTCGGTACGCCCATGGGCGCCTGGCTCAAGAAGGAATTGGCGCCGCTGCTGCGTCGCCTGCTGGCGCCTGAGGTGGTGAAGGCGCGGGGCCTGTTCGTGCCGGCCGTCGTGTCAGGCCTGATCGCCGACCATGAAGCCAACCGCATGGACGGCACCGATGCGCTGCTGTCTCTGATGAACCTTGAAATCTGGAGCCGGGTCTATCTGGACGGCCGCAGCCCCGCCGATGTGGCGCTGGAGCTGAAGTCCTACCTGCCCCGCGCCTGACGCCCCCGCTCCTCCATCTGCCCGCATGAACATCCTCTACGTCTGCCATCGCTTTCCCTTCCCGCCCAAGCGTGGCGGCAAGATCCGGCCCTTCAATATGATCCGCCACCTGACGGCGGCGGGGCATGAGGTCACCGTCTGTTCGCTGGTGCGCGCTGAAGACGAAGGCGTGGAGGGGCAGGGCATTGCGCCGCATTGCAAGGCCTTCCATATGGCTCGCGTGCACAACCCTGTGCAAGCCCTGCGCATGGTGGCGCGTCTGCCGCTGACCACGCCCTCGTCCATGGGCTTTTTCTACTCGGCCGAGCTGGCAGCCAAGATCGACCATCTGCTGGCCACGCAGAAGTTCGATCTGATCTTTGTCCACTGCTCCTCGGTCGCGCAGTATGTGGAGCATGTGCAGGACATTCCCAAGATCCTGGACTTCGGCGATATGGACTCGCAGAAGTGGCTGGAGTACGCGGACGCCAAGCCTTTCCCCCTGTCCCTGGGCTACCGGCTTGAGGGCTACAAGATGCTGGCGGCCGAGAAGCGCCTGGCCCGCCGCTTTGACCTCTGTACCGCCACCACGCGCGCTGAATGGCAGACGCTCAATGACTATGGCACGGGTGCAGCGACCGACTGGTTCCCCAACGGTGTCGATGCCGATTACTTCAGCCCCGATGGCACGGATTACGACCCCGACACCATCAGCTTCATCGGCCGCATGGATTACTACCCCAACCAGGAATGCATGTCGCGTTTCTGTGCGGAAACCTGGCCCTTGATCAAGGCGCGTCGCCCGCAGATGAAGCTCACCATCGTCGGCGCCGATCCATCACCGGCCATGCGCAAGCTCGGTGAGATCGACGGCGTCACCGTCACCGGCTCGGTGCCGCATGTGCAGCCCTATGTGCGCAAATCGGCCTTGATGGTGGCTCCGCTGGCGATTGCCCGCGGCACGCAGAACAAGATCCTCGAAGCCATGGCCATGGGGGTGCCGGTGGTGACCAGCAGCATTGCCGCAGGCGGTGTCGATGCCGAGGCCGAGACCCATTTGCTGGTGGCTGACACGCCGCAGCAATGCGCCGAGGCGGTGCTGCGCATCGTCGAGAACCCCGCCGAGCGGGAGCGGTTGTCTAGTGCTGGCCGCGCGCGCATGCTCAGCCACCATGCCTGGCCGCGCTCCATGGAGCGCCTGGACAAGATCATTGCCCAGGTTCTGGCTTCGGCATCCACATCATCAAAAAAGCAGGCAGTGAAGTCATGAAGATCAGCATATTTGGATTGGGCTATGTGGGCGCGGTGTCGCTGGCCTGTTTGTCGCGAGACGGCCATGATGTGGTGGGCGTGGACATCGAGCCGGCCAAGCTGGACCTGATCAAGAACGGCAAGACGCCGGTGGTCGAGGAGGGCATGGTGGAGCTGATGGCGCAAGTTGCGGCCAGCGGCCATGTCAGCGTGACGACGGATGCGGTGCAAGCGGTGCTGAGTACTGAGATCTCGCTGGTTTGCGTGGGCACGCCCTCGGCGGCCAACGGCAGCCAGGACCAGGGCGCGGTGCTGCGCCTGGCCGAGCAGATCGGTGAAGCGCTCAAGCAAAAGAGCGAGCCGCATGTGGTGGTGTTCCGCTCGACCCTGGTGCCGGGCACGGTGGAAGACGTGCTGCGCCCCATCATCGAGCGCGCCTCGGGCAAGCGCGACGGCGTGGACTTCCACCTGTGCTTCCAGCCCGAGTTCCTGCGCGAAGGCAGCTCCATCCGCGACTACGACAAGCCGCCCTTCACCATCGTGGGCGCCAACCACGATGACGCGGCCGAGCGGCTGCAAGCCCTGTTCGGCCATCTGCCCTGCAAGTTCCTGAAGACCTCGGTGCGCGCGGCCGAGATGATGAAGTACTGCTGCAACAACTTCCACGCGCTCAAGATCACCTTCGCCAACGAAACCGCGCGCCTGTGCGGCGCTTTGGGTGTGGACGCCTTCGAGGTGATGGACCTGGTCTGCCAGGACACGCAGCTGAACATCTCCAAGGCCTATCTGAAGCCGGGCTTTGCCTTCGGCGGCTCCTGCCTGCCCAAGGACCTGCGCGCGACCACGTACCTGGCCAAGACGCATGATCTGGAGCTGCCCATGCTCTCGGGCATCCTGGCCTCCAACCGCCAGCACCTGGACCAAGCGCTGGACAAGCTGCTGGCCCTGGGCAAGCGCAAGATCGGCTTCATCGGCCTGTCCTTCAAGACCGGCACGGACGATCTGCGCGAGAGCCCGCTGGTGACCTTGGCGGAACAGCTGATCGGCAAGGGCATGCAGCTGTCGATTTATGACCCCGAGGTGCATCTGGCCAGCCTGCTGGGCGCGAACCGCAGCTTTGTGCAGAAGCACCTGCCGCACATCGGCGAGATGCTCAAGGGCGATCTGGCCGAGGTGGTGCAGGACAGCGAGGTGCTGGTGATGGGCCTGTCGGGCGCGGAGATCGCGGCGCAGGTGGCGGGCTTGGCGCGCGCCGACCAGGACCTGCTGGACCTGGTGAACCTGCCCAACAAGG
>NKIK01000062.1 GCA_002256115.1 Burkholderiales bacterium PBB3 | reverse complement strand
AGTGTGAATGCAGTGCTCTACCCCTGAGCTAACCGCCCTGAATCTTGTTCAGTAAGCCTAAGATTATAGTACAGTTTTTAGGCGCTTTGGAGCCAGACCGCTTTGCCGCCGCTGGCTTTGTTGATTTCCGTCATGGCTGCATCATGCGCTGCCAGCTCTTGGCTGCTTGCAGACACTACTGGCAACTGTATTGCTGTCAAGTCGATCTTTACCACCACAACGCCCGTCTCTTGCGGTGAATGCGTATCCATCAGCAGGGCATCCTGACCGCGCGTCATGTTGATGTAGACATCCGCCAGCAGCTCGGCATCCAGCAAAGCGCCGTGCAAAACACGGCCAGAGCGGTCCACTTCTAGGCGATCGCACAAGGCATCCAGGCCATTGCGCTTACCGGGGAACATCTCCTTGGCCATGACCAGCGTGTCCCGAATGGACGCTGCGTACTCCTTGAAGGCCCTGCGCCCCGTGCGTGCCAACTCCATGTCCAGAAATGACAGATCGAAGGGTGCGTTATGAATGATGATTTCTGCACCAGCCACGTACTCCACCAGCTGCTGCGCAATCTCCTTGAACTCTGGCTTGTCGCTCAAGAATTCGGTGGTCAGTCCGTGAACGCGCAATGCGCCTTCGTCGCTGTCCCGGCCTGGATTCACATAGAAGTGAAGGTTGTTGCCGGTGAGCTTGCGATTGATCAGCTCCACGCAGCCGACTTCAACCAACCGGTCCGGGTTGTCGGCGTGGTTGGCGTAGAAACCGGTGGTTTCGGTGTCAAGAACGATTTGTCTCATGGCGTAATTTTCCCGCAGGGCCGCCCCAAGGGCAAATGTGCCCCCTCGGGGGGCAGCGCAGCACACGAAGTGGCAAGCGTGGGGGCCATATTTTCAATGGTTCTCTTTGGCGTGGTTGATGGAGTACTTGGGGATTTCCACCACCAAGTTGGCTTGTGCCAGGATGGCCTGGCAGCTAAGGCGTGAATTGGGCTCCAGGCCCCAGGCACGGTCCAGCAAGTCTTCCTCGGTCTCTTCCAGATCATTCAATGAGTTCATGCCTTCACGCACAACCACATGGCAGGTGGTGCAGGCGCAGCTCATATCGCAGGCGTGCTCAATATTGATACCGTTTTCCAGCAGAGCTTCGCAAATTGATGTGCCGGCAGGCGCCGACACCTCGGCTCCCTGCGGACAGTATTCCGGGTGCGGCATGATTTTGATGATGGGCATCGTGTGCTTTCAGACTCGCTTAGAGTGTTTCAATATTCTTACCCGACAAAGCCTTGGCAATGCCGCGGTTCATGCGGGCGGCGGCAAAGCTCTCCGTGGCTTGGGCCAAGGCTTTGCTCGTTGCTTCAATCACCGAGACATCGTCTTGGGCCAATACCGCCTGCAAGGCAGTGATCGCGGTGTCAATTTCTGCACGCTCCGGCTCTGACAGCACATCACCATCAGCAGCCAAGGCGCTGCGGGTCGCCAGGATCAGCCGGTCGGCATCCACGCGAGCTTCCACCAGCGCGCGGGCGCGCATGTCGCCTTCCGCGGTTGTGAAGCTGTCCTTCAGCATCTGCGCAATCTGATCATCACTCAGCCCATACGAAGGTTTCACATCGATGCGCGCTTCCACGCCGCTGATCTGTTCTTTGGCCGACACGTTCAACAGGCCGTCCGCATCCACCGTGAACGTGACGCGGATACGCGCCGCACCCGCCGCCATAGGCGGTATGCCGCGCAATTCAAAGCGCGCCAGGCTGCGGCAGTCGGCCACCAAATCGCGCTCACCCTGCACTACGTGCAATGCCAGCGCGGTTTGGCCATCCTGGTAGGTGGTGAAGTCTTGCGCCATGGCCGTAGGAATGGTTTGGTTGCGCGGTACCACGCGCTCCACCAGACCGCCCATGGTTTCCACACCCAATGACAAAGGAATCACATCCAGCAGCAGCAAATCGCCCTTGGGGTTGTTGCCTGCCAACTGGTTGGCCTGGATGGCCGCACCCAGCGCAACCACTTCGTCCGGATTCAAATTGACCAACGGTGCCTGCCCAAAAAAGGCTTCTACTTCCCGACGCACCTGGGGCATGCGGGTAGAGCCACCCACTAACACTACGCCCTGTATCGCGTCTTTGGTAAGCACCGCGTCGCGCAGCACTTTGCGTAGAGCCTGCAGTGTGCGGGCGGTCAAAGCAGCCGTGGCGGCTTCAAACTGGCTGCGATTGAAGGAGAGATCGAGACGTCCCGTAGAGAGTTCAGCTTCAGCGGTAGCAATGTCTTCATCCGACAAAGCTTCTTTGCACGCGCGCGCTTGCTGCATCAGCACCGCCTGGTCTTCGGGGGTGGCCGCTTGCAAGCCTGTCTCAGCTAGCATCCACTCCGCCAGAGCACGGTCGTAGTCGTCGCCACCCAGAGCGGAATCGCCACCAGTCGCCAGCACTTCAAACACACCTGCGGTGAGCCGCAGAATGGAGATATCAAACGTGCCGCCGCCCAAGTCATAGATGGCGTAAACGCCCTCAGAGCCATTGTCCAAACCGTAGGCAATCGCCGCGGCGGTAGGCTCATTGATCAAGCGCAGCACATTCAGGCCAGCCAACTGCGCGGCATCCTTGGTCGCCTGGCGCTGCGCATCGTCAAAATAGGCGGGCACCGTGATCACAGCACCATAGATGTTGTCGTCAAAAGTGTCTTCGGCGCGGAAGCGCAATGTTGCCAATATCTCGGCACTCACTTCGACGGGTGGCTTGTTGCCTGCGATCGTGCGGATCTGCACCAGACCGGGCGCATCCACCAAGGCATAGGGCAGCTTGTCGGCTTGAACAATGTCTTTGAGCCCACGGCCCATCAAGCGCTTGACCGATGCAATGGTGTTACCGGGGTCGGTGGTTTGGTGCTCGACGGCATCAAAACCGATTTGGCGCTTTTGCGCATCCACGTAACGCACCACACTGGGCAAGATCACACGGCCCTGGGTATCGGGCAAGCATTCCGCTGCACCGTTGCGCACAGCGGCCACCAGGGAATGGGTGGTACCCAAATCGATACCCACCGCAATGCGGCGTTCGTGCGGGTTGGGCGACTGGCCCGGCTCAGAAATTTGTAATAACGCCATGGTTTTGGTTGGATGCACCTGCGGCGCCCATGAGGCCCCTCAGGCGCAGCAAAGATTCAGGATTCAAGCGCTTCAAAGCGCTGGTTGAGGTCTTGGGAAAACTTGTCAAGGAACATCAGCGCCCGCACCGTAGGTACAGCCTGTACGGGATTGTGCTGAGCGTCCAGCACATCCTCACATTGTTGCAGCAATTGACGCCGGGCTGCGTTCACCTCATCGGTCAGTGTCTCAAGCTCAGCCACCGATTGCGCCTCGTCCATCGCCTCACGCCACTCAATCTGCTGCATCAAAAATGCAGTGGGCATGGCCGTGTTGCTATGGGCATTGATGGGCGCACCACCTAGCTCGCACAAGTAAGCAGCCCGCTTGAGCGGGTCTTTCAGGCGCTTGTAGGCCTCGTTGATACGCACCGACCATTGCATGGCAATGCGCTGGGCGGCGGCGCCTTGCGCGGCAAATTTATCGGGATGGGCTTCTCGCTGGAGCTCTTTCCAGCGGACATCGATGGCGGCGCGGTCCTGCGCAAATTGTTGCGTCAGGCCAAACAGCTCAAAGTCATTGGATTGCAGGTTCACACGCGGAACGACTCGCCGCAGCCGCACTTGTCCCGCTCGTTGGGGTTGTTAAAGCGGAACCCTTCATTCAGGCCTTCGCGCACAAAGTCCAACTGGGTGCCGTCGATATAGGCTAGGCTCTTGGGATCGACCAATACTTTGACGCCGTGACCTTCGAAAACGGTGTCCTCTTCCGGAATCTCGTCCACATATTCCAGCGTATAGGCCAAGCCCGAGCAGCCGGTGGTCTTTACGCCCAGGCGCACGCCCACACCCTTGCCACGCTTGGTCAGGTAGCGGGTAACGTGCCGTGCGGCGGCTTCGGTCAGGGTAACAGGCATCTTGCTACCTTAGTTAAAGTGCTTCTTCTTGTAATCATCCACCGCTGCCTTTATGGCGTCTTCCGCCAGGATGGAGCAGTGAATTTTCACAGGCGGCAGGGCCAGTTCTTCAGCGATCTGGCTATTCTTCAGCGCTGCCGCTTCATCCAGCGTCTTGCCCTTGACCCATTCGGTCACGAGCGAGCTGGAGGCAATGGCTGAACCGCAGCCATAGGTCTTGAACCGTGCGTCTTCGATCACACCCGTCAGCGGATTGACCTTGATCTGCAACTTCATCACGTCGCCGCAGGCAGGCGCACCCACCATGCCGGTGCCTACCGAGTCGTCGCCTTTTTCAAAGCTACCGACGTTACGGGGGTTTTCGTAGTGATCAACGACTTTGTCTGAATATGCCATTTTGTTTACCTCTTAATCAGTGTGCATTGCCTGCGCAAAGGCATCCTGCCTCAACCGCAAACCAACGCGTCTCTCAACAATCTTTTCAACAAGGCGGTCTTTGTTTGCCCCGCTATCAACGGACACGGAAATATGCTTCGCCAACGCTTGCAATTGCACTTTGCTTAGCTCTTTGAGAAACGTAGCGCCTTGATCTCTGGACACGGAAGTGTCGAGGCTATCAACCAAAGCAACCAGATCGGATTCCGAGATGGCAATAGTTTTATGCGACCCGTTTGATTGCCCATCCTGCAACGGCGTAACAACAATATCAATCGTTGCCTTGCTGGCCAGCAGCAACTGCACATCTCGCGAGTTGAGCTTCTCAATCGCAGCACCAAGTTGTTGCATCAGCACTGAAAGTTCGTAGCCTGTCATAAGCCAGCCCTCCCCTTTACGGCATTCGCCAAATCAACCAACTCCTGTCTTACCGCGCGGTAGGTTTCGCCTTGTCGCGAACCCAAAACAACGGGGATACCTTCTTCGGGAGCTACCGCGTGTTCGGTTTTGTTTTCCCGAACGTATTCGTCGAACACAATATCCTTGCCAGCTAATCGTGTGACAACCGAAATCACGGCTTCCACATAACCTTTTTGATTGCGAATGGGCTCGCCGAGTCTCAAATTCACCATTGTAAAAACAATGCCCAACCATTGCGGGTCAATCTTTGTACCGTGTTCAGGCCAATCGAGACACCGCTTGTTGTAGTCGTCTTTAAATCGTTGGATATTTGCCGCCAAGCCCTCAAAGCCAATCGTGGACAAATAGTCCGCCTTGGTAGGAACCAGTACATAGTCAGACGCGACGATTGCCGTCCTGGTAACGATATTGAAATTGGGCGGGCAATCGATTAAAACCACGTCAAATTGATCTTTGAGTGATTGCAACCCCAGCTTCAAACGCCCATATATCTTTAGAAAATTCAGACTTCGGGTCCGATCTGAACCACCGCCCAGGTCTTGGGCCAAGTCAAGATCAACGTTGATCAAGTTCAGATGCGACGAGATCAAAGACAGTCTTCCGCCAGTTCCCAGCAATGCCTTGACTTTAAGGTCGGTCAAAAGCAAAGACGCAATGTCAAACCCGTCATCTTGGGCAATGTGCGCATCAAACCAGTTTTTAATAGTCTTGGTTTTCTCGAACTGATTCCACTCGTCTTGTGGAATAAACGAAAAGGTCAGGCTGGTTTGCGGATCAAGATCAACCATGAGGACACGCAGACCAGTTCTGGCCAACTGCGCACCCAAATTGGCAGTAATAGTTGTCTTACCGACACCGCCTTTGTAGTTGATCAATGAAATCGTCTTCATATTTCAACTCCTCAATGAGCTGCCCACTGAATCGTAGAAATATCAATACCTTCTTTGTACATGTCCCACAGCGGGCTCAAGTCGCGCAGCTTGGCCACGTTCTTCTTGATCGTGTCCACGGCGTAGTCGATATCGGCTTCTGTGGTCCAGCGGCCAATCGTCATGCGCAGACTGCTGTGCGCCAATTCGTCGCTACGGCCCAGCGCGCGCAATACGTAGCTAGGTTCCAGAGAGGCCGACGTGCATGCAGAACCGGAAGACACGGCCAGGCCCTTGATGCCCATGATCAGCGACTCGCCTTCGACGTAGTTGAAGCTCATGTTCAGGTTGTGCGGCACGCGCTTGTCTTTGTGGCCGTTGATGAACACCTGCTCCACGCCTTCCAAACCCGCCAGCATGCGGTCATGCAAAGCCTTGATGCGGATGTTCTCGGCGTGCATCTCTTCTTTTGCGATGCGGTAGGCCTCGCCCATGCCGACGATCTGGTGCGTGGGCAAGGTGCCGCTGCGCATGCCGCGCTCGTGGCCACCGCCGTGCATTTGTGCTTCCAGACGGATGCGCGGCTTACGGCGCACAAACAAGGCACCAATGCCTTTGGGGCCATAGGTCTTGTGCGAGGTCAGGCTCATCAGATCGACCGGCAGCGTGGCCATATCGATATCCAAACGGCCAGTAGCCTGCGCGGCGTCCACATGGAAGATCACGCCCTTTTCGCGGCAAATCGTACCAATGGCCGCGATGTCCTGAATCACACCGATCTCGTTGTTCACGAACATCACGCTGGCCAGAATCGTGTCGGGGCGAATGGCGGCCTTGAATGACTCCAGATTCACCAAGCCGTCTTCCTGCACATCCAGGTAAGTGACTTCAAAACCTTGGCGCTCCAGCTCACGGCAGGTGTCCAGCACGGCTTTGTGCTCGGTCTTGACCGTGATGAGGTGCTTGCCTTTGCTCTTGTAGAACTGCGCCGCGCCTTTCAGGGCCAGGTTGTTGGACTCGGTAGCACCCGATGTCCAGACGATTTCACGCGGGTCGGCGTTGATCAGGGCCGCCACTTGTCCACGGGCGTTTTCTACCGCGGCCTCGGCTTCCCAGCCCCAGGCATGGCTGCGCGATGCAGGGTTACCAAAATGGTTGCGTAACCAGGGGACCATGGCATCCACCACCCGCTCGTCGCAGGGATTGGTGGCGCTGTAGTCCATGTAAATGGGAAAGTGCGGAGTCGTTTCCATATTGAGCTCGATTAATCAGTTGAGGACAGAGCTGGCCTCAGGACTTCATGAAGGCGTTGCCCAAGGCAAACACCGAGTTGGGCGCGTTAATGCGGATGGTTTTGGACGCTGGCATGGCAGAAATAGCGCGCTTCACGCTGGGCTTGTCTTCCACTTGCAGGCCTTTGGCCAGTTGGTCATCCACCAATTTTTGCAGGGTCACGGAGTCCAGAAATTCGACCATACGCACATTCAGCGACGCCCACAGGTCGTGCGTCATGCAGCGGGTGCCCTCGCCCAAGCAGTTTTCTTTGCCACCGCATTGGGTCGCGTCGATGGGTTCATCCACCGAAGTGATAATTTCGGCAACTGTGATGTCAGCCGCTTTGCGGGCTAGTGTGTAGCCGCCGCCGGGGCCACGGGTGGATTCCACCAGCTCATGGCGGCGCAGCTTACCGAACAGTTGTTCGAGGTAGGAGAGAGAAATCTGCTGGCGCTGGCTGATGGCTGCCAAGGTGACGGGGCCGCTGCTTTGGCGCAGGCCCAGGTCGATCATCGCGGTGACGGCAAAACGGCCTTTGGTAGTGAGACGCATAGGGTGCTCCTTGAGTCGCTGCTCGTGCAGATGTGGTTGACTAACGGACTCAAGTATACCAATAAACCTAGCGATTCGCTCGGATAACTAGACTGATCAGTCACATAGCAGACTATTTTGACTGCGCCGTAAGAATCACGACGTTGTCTGACCCCGGTGCGCCAAAGGCCTGCTCCTTCAAAATGCCCAATTGGTCGCGCACGCGGGCCGCTTTTTCGAACTCCAGATTGCGCGCGTGTTCCATCATCAGCTTCTCCAAGCGCTTGATTTCACGGGAGATATCCTTCTCGCTCATGTCTTCCACTTGCGCCCGCTGCATCGCGTCGCGCTCGAGGCGTTCGGCTTCCTTGCCGGCCTTTTCGCTGTAGACGCCGTCGATCAGATCCCGCACCTTCTTGTTGATCGCCTTGGGCGTAATACCCCTCTCCAGGTTGTGGGCAACCTGCTTGGCGCGGCGGCGCTCGGTCTCGCCAATCGCCCGGTGCATCGAATCGGTAATCTTGTCGGCGTACAAAATCGCGCGGCCTTCCAGGTTGCGGGCGGCGCGGCCAATGGTCTGGATCAGCGAGCGCTCCGAGCGCAAGAAACCCTCTTTGTCGGCGTCCAGAATAGCCACCAAAGACACCTCGGGAATATCCAAACCTTCGCGCAATAAGTTGATACCGACCAGCACATCGAAAGCGCCCAAACGCAGGTCACGCAAAATTTCGACTCGCTCCACGGTATCCACGTCGCTGTGCAGATAGCGCACCTTGACACCGTTCTCTGACAAATAGTCGGTCAGCTGCTCGGCCATGCGCTTGGTCAGCGTGGTGATCAGCACGCGTTCGTTTTTATCGACGCGGATGCGGATTTCCTGCAACACATCATCCACCTGGTGGGTGGCGGGGCGCACCTCTATCTCCGGGTCGACCAAGCCCGTGGGGCGCACCACCTGCTCCACCACCTTGCTGGAGTGGTCTTTCTCCCACTGCGCCGGTGTGGCAGACACCATCACAACCTGCCGCATGCGCTGCTCAAACTCGGCGAATTTGAGTGGACGGTTGTCCAGCGCACTGGGAAGCCGGAAGCCGTATTCGACCAACGTGGTCTTGCGGGACCGGTCGCCCAGGTACATGGCGCCAAACTGACCGATAGTGACGTGGCTCTCGTCAATGAACATCAGCGAGTCCTTGGGCATGTAATCCGTCAGCGTGGAAGGTGGGTCACCCGGCGCGCTACCAGCCAGGTGGCGTGAGTAGTTTTCAATGCCCTTGCAGTGCCCCACTTCACTCAGCATTTCCAGATCGAAGCGCGTGCGCTGCTCCAGCCGCTGCGCCTCCACTAGCTTGCCCTCGGAGACAAAAAACTTCAGGCGCTCCGACAGTTCCACTTTGATGGTTTCCACCGCCATCAGTACCTGATCGCGCGGTGTCACGTAATGGCTGCTGGGGTACACGGTGAAGCGCGGAATCTTCTGGCGAATACGCCCCGTGAGCGGGTCAAAGAGCTGCAACGACTCAATCTCGTCATCAAACAGCTCCAGCCGCAAAGCCATCTCGGAATGCTCGGCGGGAAAGATGTCAATCGTGTCGCCCCGCACCCTGAACGTACCGCGACTGAAATCCATGTCATTGCGTTGGTATTGCATGCGGACCAGCTGCGCGATGGTGTCACGCTGGCCCAGCTTGTCGCCGGTGCGCAGGGTCATGATCATCTTGTGGTACGCCTCGGGCTGGCCAATACCGTAAATGGCCGACACCGTGGCCACAATAATCACATCGCGCCGCTCCAGAATGCTCTTGGTGCACGAGAGGCGCATCTGCTCGATGTGCTCATTGATGGCGCTGTCTTTTTCAATAAACAGATCGCGTTGCGGCACATAGGCCTCGGGCTGGTAGTAGTCGTAATAACTGACGAAATACTCCACCGCATTGTTCGGGAAAAACTCCCGGAACTCGCTGTACAGCTGCGCCGCCAGGGTCTTGTTGTGCGCAAACACAATCGCCGGGCGCCCCAGGCGCGCAATCACATTGGCCATCGTGAAAGTTTTGCCCGAGCCGGTCACACCCAGCAGGGTCTGAAACACCTCGCCATCGTTCACGCCTTCTACCAGTTGGTCAATCGCCTCAGGCTGGTCGCCCGCCGGCGGATACGGCTGGTACAGCTCGAACGGTGAGTCGGGGTAGCGGATGAACTTGCCCGCGAGCGGCTCGTCGGGGGTAGATAGGTGCAGAGACACAGCTTCGGTCATGGGACGCAGACTCCAAAGGGCAATTGGCGGCGGGAGAAACCCGATACTGTATAGGAATACAGCTTTACTTGTGCGATTGCAGGGTTAAACCGATCAAGCGCGACACAACAGCCGCCAGATAAATGACGCCTGCGAACATTTCCACGCTCGCCAGCGCCCGCGCATGCGGAGTAACGGGAATCACATCGCCAATGCCGGTGCTGGACAGCAGTGCAAAGCTCAAGAACATCAGCTCGGTCCAGGTGCGTGGCTGGTCCGCGTTGACCGCCGCCGCAAAGCAGCCGGGCTGCAACGCCTGGGCCAGCACGAACAGATAGGCAAACGCCCAGGCCAACAAAGTGAACGTGGCTCCCGCTGCGAACAGCTCATCGGTGGTTGCGCGCTGGTCTTCCATCATGTAGGCGATCAGGCTACCCGCTGCATAAAAGTAAAACAGGGCCTCCAGGCCCGCCGACCACGGGAGCAAATGCGGCATGCCGTACAGGGCCTGCAAGGCCAGCAATACGATGGCGGGCAAGGCAATGCACACACTCACCCAGGTCAGGCCCGGTGTGCGGCGCACCATGCGCGTGGTGATAGCCAGCACCACAACGCCAAACACACTCAGGCCAATGCGGCCAGCGTCGGTGTTTTCAATGAATGGGTAGAGAACCAGACCCAACAACTGCACCAACAGCAATATGGCAGAGGGATGGCGGCGGGTGTGGGCATAGAAACGGAGATAACGCATCTGCAGATTGTCCTGCATGCAGTACTGTCCGAATTGCCATGCTGGACAACGCCGGACCAGCGGTGCGGGCCGAGCGACCCTGCTGCGTGGGCCCTGCGGGCTGCCTTGCGGTGCTCGTGCCAGGCGGGGTCTGGCTAAACTCGGCTACGCCTCAAACAACGCCAGCCCTGATCCGCCCGGCCCTGCGCTCCTCAGCCACGCACAAGGGATCGCCCAGCCCGCACCGCTGGCCCGGCTTGGGGAGTTGGTTACAGTGGCTGAGAGTCAACATCCCGATTTCTTTTGGTGCGGGGTTCTTTGCTATTTTTATGGGAGCAGACTATGTACATTTGGCGAGGGCTAGGAGCCAATTTTGTAAAACAATGCTCCAAAATACCCCGAAAAATTTTAAGTCCCACATTTCGTTAGCCTTAAGAAAATGAATTCCGGCTCATTCAAATTGTCAAGGGTTCGCGGTCTCCCCGTAACCGATGCTCAGCTTATTGAAGACCTGAAGCGAGTCGCACGCCATCTTGGTGGCAGCACTGTTAGCCAGCCGCAGTATTCGCTGCATGGGCGCTATGACATGAGAAATCTGTCACGCCGTCTCGGTGGATGGGACGCCGCACTTTCGGCAGCTGAACTTGCTCCAACTTCGTATCAAGGCGAATACACGGACGAGCACCTGTTCGCCAACATTCTCACGCTTTGGCAGCACCTAGGTCGGCAACCTCGACGTGTGGAGTTGGCGTCAGCTCCTTCCGAGATTTCACAGTCGCCCTATCAGCGCCGGTTCGGCTCGTGGTCAGCTGCACTCGACGCGTTCGTTGAGTGGGCGAACGCGGCTGAATCAACAATTACAGTTGCACCGTCTGACAGTCCAAAACGTCGTACACCTCGCGACCCGTCCTTGCGTCTTCGCTTTAAGGTTTTGCTCCGAGACAATTTCACGTGTTGCGGTTGTGGCAAGAGCCCCGCAACTTTCGTTGGAACGATACTCCACGTTGACCATATCGTTCCGTGGAGCAAAGATGGCGAGACCATCCTTGAAAATCTGCGCACCCTGTGTTCAAAGTGCAATCTCGGGAAGGGTAACGTACTTTGAAAGGCTCGCAGGACCGCACCGTGTTTGATCCGACGTGCAAAAGCATGAGGCATCGCTCCGTGCCACCCTTGGGGGATGCCGAGCAGCGCAGCGGCGGGCGGATCAGGGCTGGCGTTGTTTGAGGCGTAGCCGAGTTTAGCCAGACCCCGCCCGGCGCGAGCAGCGCAGGGAAGTCGCGCCAGCGACCATCGCCCTAGGGTGGCACGGAGCGAGTATTTTCCAATTCAGGTATGAGCCTGAAGGAGCCGGAGTTCAGGTAACTTCTGCGAGTGGGCTGACCGGGTTAAAAGGAGAAGTCTAAAGGCTTACTTCCCTGATCCTTCAACAAGACTGTTTTG
>NKIK01000110.1 GCA_002256115.1 Burkholderiales bacterium PBB3 | reverse complement strand
GGCCGGTGAAGCCGCCCATCGAGAACACGAAGATGAAGCCCACGGCCCACAGCATGGGCACCTCAAAGGTCATCGAGCCGCGCCACATCGTGGCCACCCAGTTGAAGATCTTCACGCCTGTGGGCACTGCGATCAGCATCGTCGCGTACATGAAGAACAGCTGGCCCGTCACCGGCATGCCGGTGGCGTACATGTGGTGGGCCCAGACGATGAACGACAGGATCGCGATCGACGCCGTGGCGTAGACCATCGAGGTGTAGCCGAACAACCGCTTGCGGGCGAAGGTCGGGATGATGGCGCTGACGATCCCGAAGGCCGGCAGGATCATGATGTACACCTCGGGGTGACCGAAGAACCAGAAGATGTGCTGGTACATCACCGGATCACCACCGCCAGCAGGCGTGAAGAAGCTGGTGCCGAAGTGGCGGTCGGTCAGCGTCATCGTGATGGCACCGGCCAGCACCGGCATCACCGCGATCAGCAGGTAAGCGGTGATCAGCCAGGTCCAGGCGAACAGCGGCATCTTCATCAGCGTCATGCCCGGTGCGCGCATGTTCAGCACCGTGACGATGATGTTGATCGAGCCCATGATCGACGAGGCGCCCAGGATGTGCATCGCGAAGATGCCGGCGTCCATCGACGGGCCCATCTGCAGCGTCAGCGGCGCGTACAGCGTCCAGCCGGCAGCGGGTGCACCGCCGGGCATGAAGAACGAGCCGGCCAGC
>NKIK01000109.1 GCA_002256115.1 Burkholderiales bacterium PBB3 | reverse complement strand
CCGTGCCCAGAAGAACCGCGAAGCCGTCAAGCACAGCACCAAGAAGCCGTGGCGCCAAAAGGGCACCGGCCGCGCGCGTGCTGGCTCGACTTCGTCGCCGCTGTGGCGCGGGGGTGGTCGCACCTTCCCGAACATGGCCGACGAGAACTTCTCGCACAAGGTCAACAAGAAGATGTACCGCGCCGGCATGGCGGCGATCCTCTCGCAGCTGGCCCGTGACGGCCGTCTGGCTGTGGTCGATTCGATCTCGATCGAAGCGCCCAAGACCAAGCTGCTGGCTGCCAAGTTCAAGGCCATGGGTCTCGAATCGGTGCTGGTGATTGCCGACAGCGTCGACGAGAACCTCGCGCTGGCTTCGCGCAACCTGCCCAATGTGCTGGTGATCGAGCCGCGTTACGCCGATCCGCTGTCCCTCGTCTTCTACAAGAAGGTGCTGGTGACCAAGGCCGCGATCGAGCAGCTCAAGGAGATGTTCGCATGAGCCACGGTGCTATGAACCTCAAGTTCAGCGAGGGCCGCCTGGCCCAGGTGCTGGTTGCGCCGATCGTGTCCGAAAAGGCCACCAGCGTTGCCGAAAAGCACAACCAGGTGATGTTCAAGGTGCTGCGCGATGCCACCAAGCCCGAGATCAAGGCCGCCGTCGAGCTGCTGTTCAAGGTCGAAGTGCAAGGCGTGACCGTCGTCAACCAGAAGGGCAAGACCAAGCGCTTCGGTGGCCGCATCGGCCGCCGCGA
>NKIK01000011.1 GCA_002256115.1 Burkholderiales bacterium PBB3 | reverse complement strand
CAATCCGGTGGAGTATTTGTGGGCCTGGCTCAAACGCCACGCTATGGCCAACTACTGCCCGAACAACCTGAGCGAATTGCAGACAACCGCGCGCAACAAGCTCAAGAGTGCGCAAAGACGCCCCACGATCATCGCCGCTTGTTGGGCGCAGGCAAAATTGTGGTGATGTCATGATTTACGAAAACGTCAATAGTTGCTACAACTTCTTATTCATCCAATACGACGCTCAAACTCAAGGGCGTCATCAGCAACACGGCGGTGGCTGGTCAATTCACTATCGATGGAACGCCTGTAGACATCTCATCCGCAGTTCTAGTGGGCGGCAGTGGGAGCGCACCGAAAGCGGGCGATGTAGTAGAAGCCCAAGGTGTTTGGGACGGCTCCAAACTCAAAGTGAGTCAAATCGAGTTCGAGGGATACCGCGAATCACAAGCGGGCTTCAAAAATGAACTTTATGGCAACGTCAGCGCCTACTCTTCGCTTTCAAACTTCGTAGTCAACGGTGTGACGGTCGATGCGTCAGCAATTCCAGGGTTGACTGCCAGTTTGCTTAAGGTAGGTAGTTACCTTGAGGTTAAGGGTGCCATGCTGGGTGCTGTGTTGAAGGCAAGTAAAGTTGAAATCAAAAATGGAGCAGGAACCACTACGGGCAGTACGGCCAACCCAGATGGCGTAACGACAACGGCAGGCAGCGGCTCCAGCAACGATGACCAGAAAATAGTGGTCGTAAGTGGCGGCTACTATGAGACTTACGGTGCGGTAGCCAACTACAAGTCCTTATCTGATTTCACTGTAAATGGCGTTCGGGTAAATGCATCTGGTGCTGCGATAGAGCACCCTGAACGTGGCCCTTTGCGCGATGGCAGTTTCATTGAAATGAAGGGTAGTCAGAACGCAGCTGGCGTTTTTGTAGCAATCAAGCTAGAAATCAAGTAATGAAATACACGGCGCTTGCGCCGTGTATTTCATTTCATCCTCAAAAGAATGGTCACTTAGCCTGCACACCTATGTTTAAACAGCCGCCAGTACCAGGGAGCGAGGCCTACCCCTTGTATAAACGCTTTATACTTTTCGTATTGCCTGGTCTGGTGGCGGGCATAGTCATATTGCTGGGAACTATGGCTTGGAGTGCACGCCAATTCATTACGGAAGAATATCTAAAGATTGCGCAACGGCAGGCACGAGCCATCTTGAAATCAGTCCAGCGGGAGCAGCCCACGCTGTGGGAAAAACTGACGCATGCGAATATCCCGCAAGATGAATGGGAAAGGGGTGCTACAAAAATATTTGCTGACGCCATTGATCAGCTAGCCAGCGACAGAGAGCTTCCGAAAATCAAACTCTACGACACCACGGGTCGAGTGTTGTACTCAACCACACGTAGTGAAATTGGCGACATGGAGAAGGCTAGCGGATTGGCAAGGGCACTGAGGACAAAAAACGCGACCGCCGCGCTTACGAGTCTGGATACTGAAATAGTCTACGAGTTATATATCTATCTCCCGCCAGATTCGACGCGGGATGCACTCGTTGTCGAGTTGTATGAGCCTGAAACATGGCTGGCAAATCTGTTGTCTTCTAGTGTGCTGTCTTTGCTTCTAATCCCGCTTTTGCTGTTGTCGCTGGTGCTGGCATTTCTCATACATCTTGTGCGCAAGGCGCAGCAAGAAATAGACCACCGAACCACCCAGGCCTTGGATTTGCAAATGCGGCTTGAAAAGTTTGTATCTCGCCGCGCGGCAAATGCTGCTCTAACAGCACAAAGTGGCTTGAACGCGGGGCGTACGGTTGATGTTTGTCTGTATTTTGCAGACGTAAGAAGTTTTACCAGCTATGCAGAAGAGAACTCGCCCATGCAAGTTGTCGGTCTACTCAACACGCTGATCGACATCCAAGTCCAAGCCATTCACAAGTTTGGTGGAGACGTTGACAAAATAATCGGCGATGCTGTGCTGGCTGTCTTTGTTGGCGTGAGTCGTTCACAGCGCGCGATTGCCTGCGCCCAAGAGGTTTTGCAAAGCTGCAGCGCAAGACCAGACATAGAGCGATACCTGGGGATTGGGATACATGAAGGCCCCGTCATCGTGGGTAGCATTGGTTCGCCTGATCGGTTGGACTACACAGTCATTGGCGACAGTGTGAACGTCGCAGCGAGATTTTCGGAAATCGCAAAGAAGGGAGAGATCATTGCAGACATTTCAACCCTAGCTAGCGCCGGGTTTTCAGATAAATTTTCATCCCCAGAAAGAGTAACGCTGAAAGGCCGTGCCTCCGCATTGCAGATCAAGCGATGGCGCGGCTATCTTCCAGCAGATGCGAGGGAGTGACTTACGCTATTTCTGCAGCACCTATGTTGCAGAGCAGCCTTATCCCATCAGCTTTGTAAATTGTCATGGGCGGCATTGCGCACAACCGGTATCGCGTGATCCAGGTCTGGCCGATGCCACGGGTCAACATGCACTATCAGATTGAGAACTCGGTGGCGCTGCATGACGTTGCTTCTTGCCGCTACGGCAATATCGTGACCCGCCTCGACGGTTAAAGCCGCATCTACCTCGATGTGCGCGTCCACCACAATCATGTCACCCATTTTGCGTGTGTGTACGTCATGAACGTTGCTCACGCCCAGAGTCTCCAGCAGAGTTTTGCGAATTGCCAAGACTTCTTGCTCATCTACCGCGCGATCCATCAGATCATGCAGCGCATCCCATCCAAAACCCCAGCCCATCTTAAAGACCATAAGACCCACAATTAGAGCAGCAATAGTGTCCAAAATTGGATAGCCTGCCAGGCTGCCGACTATGCCAATACCCACAACCAGCGAGGATGCTGCATCCGAGCGCGCGTGCCATGCATTGGCCACCAGCATGCTGGATTTGACTCTCTTGGCAACTTTGAGCATGTAGCGAAATAGCAGTTCTTTTGTCATTAAACTGACTGCTGTGACCCACAGCGCCACGCTGTGTATTTTTTGAACCGCATCTGGTGCTTGCAGTTTGATGACTGCAGACCAAAGCATGCCGATTCCGACGGCGAGCAACAATATCCCAAGCACCATTGTTGCGGCAGTTTCAAACCGCTGATGGCCATATGGGTGGCCTTGGTCTGCTTCTTTTTGGCTATGGTGGCTTGCGAACAAAACTATTCCGTCAGCAACCAAATCTGACAAAGAGTGAATGCCATCCGCGATTAGCGCTTGCGATTTTGCAAAGGCTCCCATAGAGATCTGAGCAATTGAGAGAGTCAAGTTGAGACCTACGCTGACCCAAGTACTACGCCGCCCCGCAGCAGCGGCCTCAGCATTATTGAGATCGTTCTCAATCGTTTCATCATGGAAGGCAAGTGTCATGGTTCGGCGGTCTGTTTGACCTATTTACGTTATTGATCTGTCCAGTGTGAACCGCCAATCTGAAAAAATCATTAACGCGAATCGCAGATTGGACTCGCAGATTAAATTGCAAAGTGCCCCGTAGGCCTTGGACAGTGCGAGGGCAGCTCCTATTTGTATAGCAAATAGGCTGCGCTTACTCCGGTACATCCAAGCTAAAGCAAGGCTTTGTGAAGCTTTT
The DNA here is from genome assembly GCA_002256115.1 of Burkholderiales bacterium PBB3. Classification (GTDB taxonomy): domain Bacteria; phylum Pseudomonadota; class Gammaproteobacteria; order Burkholderiales; family Burkholderiaceae_C; genus Allorhodoferax. Next base: position 107,521 of record NKIK01000011.1, on the reverse strand, counting down.
GTGACAGCACAAAGACAGCCATTTGTTAGATGCGCGCAACGGCCATTGCAGTTTTCGTAACTGGCACGTTCTCTGCATCCCAAATCGTTGACTTAGGCCCAGTAAACAGAGATAAACAACCCATGAATGCGTGATTCATCACGCCTTCATTAATTTCTGGTACCCCCATCGGTTCCGGTTTAGTGCATCCCTCAGACGTCGGTTTTCGCCCGGCGGGGTTTAGGTTTTCTGCCAACGCCCCGCCCGGTAAAACTTTTATTTTTTTCTTGACCAAAAGGACAGCTTCAGTGAAAAGACAAAGCATCAAACTCAGTTTGCTAACCGTGGCCCTGGCATCCGCCTTCCCCATGCAAGCCGCCTTCGCCCAAACCAGCGCACCGGCGGCAGCGCCAACTGCACCCGGTCAGCTCGAAGCCGTCATCGTGACCGGATCGCGCCGCTCAGAAAACATCAAAGATGTGCCGTTGTCCATCTCCACCATGAACCCCGAGGCCCTGGAAACGGTCAGTGCCAGTGGCCAAGACATTCGCGCCCTGTCGGGCCGTGTGCCCAGCCTGAACATTGAGTCTGACTTTGGCCGCACCTTTCCCCGCTTCTACATTCGCGGCCTGGGCAATACGGACTTTGACTTGAACGCTTCGCAGCCCGTGGGCGTGGTGTTTGACGATGTGGTGCAAGAAAGTCCCATGCTCAAAGGCTTCCCTATTTTTGACGTGCAGCAGGTGGAAGTTTTGCGTGGCCCGCAAGGCACCCTTTTCGGGCGCAACTCCCCCGCGGGTGTCATGAAGATTGAGTCGGTCAAACCCACCAAGAAGTTTGAGGGATACGCTTCTTTGGGCCTGGGCAACAACGGTGCGGTCAATATCGATGCCGCGATCAACGCCCCAGTCAGCGATGACCTGCAAGTACGCGCATCGGTCATGTTGCAACGTGCCAACGACCGCGTCTTTAACCCACGAGCGGACGCGACCAAAGAACTCGAAGGCTACGACGACAGGGCCTACCGCCTGCAAGCGGCCTACAAGAACGGTAACTTTAGCGGACTGTTCAATATCCATGGCCGCGACTACGATGGTAGCGCAACCACCTTCCGCGCCAACATCATCAAGCGCGGCACCAATGATCTGGTCGATGGATTTGACGCCAGCGTCTACCCCACAGACGGCTACAACAGCCAGACCCTGCAGTCCAACGGCGTCAGTGCCCGCCTGCGCTGGGACCTGGACGGTATGACGGTGCACTCCATCACGGCCTACGACACCGCCAAGTTCTACAGCCGGGGAGATGTGGACGGTGGCTTTGGAAGCCGCTTTGGTGGCCTGGCGGATGGCCCCAAGTTCACTGGTCAGCCCTCCGTCATTCCCTTTGACGCCCAAACGGCCGATGGTTTGCCCAACCTGAAACAGACCACGCAAGAAATCCGTGTGCAGTCCAACACCAAAGACGCTTTGCAGTGGATTGGTGGCCTGTACTACTTCAATGAAACCCTGCAGGTCGATAGCTTCAACTTCGATTCGTTTGCGCCGGGCGACCCACAAAATGGATACGCGGTGCAGCACCAAGACTCCACGTCGTGGGCGGCATTTGGCAGCTTGAACTATGCGGTGTCACCGGATCTGAAAATCCGCGGTGGTCTTCGCTACACCGACGATAAAAAGGTGTTTGATGCCGCGCGCACCCAAACCCCCTTTGGCGGTGCCAATGCCGGCCCGCTATTTGCCAGCCCCTCGTCGACCGACTGGAGTTGGGATCTGGGTGCCAACTACAACATCGACAAAAACGTATCCGTATTTGGGCGCGTAGCGACCGGTTACCGCGCGCCGAGTATCCAGGGGCGTGTGTTGTTTGGCGACACCATCTCGGTGGCCAATTCCGAAAAAGCGCTGTCGTTTGAAGCTGGCTTTAAAGCCGATGTGATGGACAAAACAGCCCGCATCAGCGGTACCGTGTTCAGCTACACCATCAAGGATTTGCAGCTCACCGCCGGTAGCGGCAGCCTGAACCAGAACCGCTTGGTGAATGCCAAGGAAGCCGTTGGGTCCGGTTTTGAGCTGGATGCCCAAGCCATCATTGCGCGCGACTGGAAAACCAGCATTGGCCTGAGCTACAACGAAACCGAAATCAAGGATGGTGCTCTGTTTGTGGCGCCCTGCGGCAATGCTAACTTCCAGTTCCTGGAAGCCAACACCGGCTGTACTGTGTTGAACAAACCCGGCCCCTTGGCGGGCACGGTCTTGATTGGTGGCAACCCCCTGCCCCGCGCGCCCAAGTGGACCGTGAACTGGACGCTGAAGTACAGCACCCAGATCGGCAATGGCGACCTGTATATCTTGACCGACTGGGCTTACAAAGACACCTACAACATGTTCTTGTATGAGGCCAAGGAATACAAAGCCAAAGCGGCGCTGGAAGGTGGCTTGCGCGTGGGTTACGGTTGGGCTGACGGCAAGTACGAAATTGCAGCCTATGCCCGCAATATCACCAACAACCAACAGGTGATTGCGGCCATCGACTTCAATAACCTGACCGGCATCATTAATGAACCCCGCAGCTTCGGCCTGCAGTTCAAGTCCAGCTTCTAAAGCCCTGTAAAAGTACTTTACAAGTCCTATAAGTCCCGCGAGTTGGCCAAACGGCCACACGCGGGATTTTTTTCGCCCTGGCTTTTCTCCTCAGTTTTCGCCTCAGGCCTTGGCTGGCTTCATCATGGCTAGATAGGGGGCCAGCCGTTTGCCCATTTCTTCGCCCAGGGCTTGCAGGCCGCTCATGGGGCGCACCATCACTTCAAAATCGACAATCTTGCCCTGTGCATCGAACTGCACCATGTCGATGCCCTTCAGGTCTTTGCCATTTACCTGCGCACTGAATTCCAGCACCAGGCTCAGGCCATCGGCACTGGCCAGTTGGCGGTGGTACTTGAAGTCTTCAAACACCTGAATCACATTGCCCAGGATCAACTGCACGGCCTGTGCACTGGGGTACGGCGTGTGGGCCATGGGCGAGCGGAACACAGCCTTGGGGTGCAAGATACCGCCCAGCTCACCCAGGTTCTTCTCCTCAACCATCTGGTGCCACAGCTTCAAGCTGGCCGCCACGGGCGCAGGCAGGGTTTGGTCCAGCGTGAGCTGGGGCCTGTCCGTCTTGGCGGAGGCCGCTGCTGCGCCCCAGGCCAGCGCCAGTTCAGTGCCCTGCTTGATCGCGCGTTTCGCATCCAGCTCAGCCGCCACATCGGCCCCACCAATCAGGTGCACAGTGCAGCCAGCGGCTTGCAAATCGGCTTGCAATGCGCGTTGTGGATCTTGCCCGGCGCAGATCACCACGTTGTCCACCGGCAGCACCATGTCCTTGTCGCCCACGGTGATGTGCAGGCCCGCGTCGTCGACCTTGCGGTAAGTCACGCCATTGACCATTTCCACTTCGCGGTTCTTCAACGAGGTGCGGTGAATCCAGCCCGTGGTCTTGCCCAGGCCATCGCCCACTTTGCTGGTCTTGCGTTGCAACAGGTAGACCTTGCGCGGGCTTTTCTCAATGTGCGCAGGCTGCAGGCCACCCGCCGCTTTGAAGCTGGTGTCCACGCCCCATTCGGTAAAAAACTTGGCTTTGTCCAGGCTGGGGCTGGTGCCTTCGTGCAACAAAAATTCGGCAGTATCAAAACCTATGCCGCCCGCGCCGATCAGGGCCACGGTCTTGCCCACCGGGCACTTGTCGCGCAGCACATCCAAATAGCCCACCACCTTGGGGTGGTTAATGCCTTCAATCTCCGGCGTGCGGGGTGTCACACCTGTGGCCAGCACCACGTGTTTGAAACCAGCAGCAGCCAAGTCCTGCGCATTCACTCTTTGGTTCAGCTTCAGGGTCACGCCGGTCAATTCGATTTGCTTGCCAAAGTAACGCAGGGTCTCGTAAAACTCTTCCTTGCCGGGCACCTGTTTCGCGATATTGAACTGGCCACCAATCTCGCTGGCGGCATCAAACAAGGTCACATCCAGCCCGCGGCGTGCGGCGGTGGTGGCAAAGGCCAAACCGGCCGGGCCTGCGCCCACCACGGCGATGCGTTCTTTGCTGGGTGCTGGTGTTTCGATCATGATGGTTTCATGGCAGGCGCGTGGGTTCACCAAGCACGAAGTGATCTTGCCCCCAAAGGTGTGGTCCAGGCAAGCCTGATTGCAACCGATGCAGGTGTTGATTTCGTCCGCTTTGCCCGCCGCTGACTTGGCAACAAAGTCAGCATCGGCCAAAAACGGCCGCGCCATGCTGACCATGTCGGCCATGCCATCGGCCAAAATTTGTTCTGCCACCTCTGGCGTGTTGATACGGTTGGTAGCCACCAGCGGAATCTTGACCTTGCCCTTGAGCTGCTGAGTCACCCATGCAAAGGCCGCACGCGGCACCTTGGTGGCAATGGTGGGGATGCGGGCTTCGTGCCAGCCAATGCCCGTATTCAGGATGGTTACGCCGGCTTTTTCAAGCTCTTGTGCGAGCTGTACCACTTCCTCATGGGTCGAGCCGCCCTCCACCAGGTCGAGCATGGACAGGCGGAAGATGATGATGAAGTTGGCCCCGACCCGTGCTCGTGTACGGCGCACGATCTCCAGCGGGAAGCGGATGCGGTTTTCATACGAGCCACCCCAGGCGTCATCGCGGTGGTTGGTTTGCTTGGCCACAAATTCGTTGATCAGGTAGCCCTCGGAGCCCATGATTTCCACACCGTCATAACCCGCGCTTTGCGCAAGCGCGGCGCAGTTTACGTAGTCCTCCACCGTTTGCTCCACCTCCTCGGTAGTCAGCGCATGGGGGCGAAAAGGATTGATCGGCGCTTTGAGCGCACTGGGAGCCACCAGCTCGGGGTGGTAGGCGTAGCGGCCAAAGTGCAGGATCTGCATGGCAATCTTGCCGCCAGCATCGTGCACGGCCTGGGTCACTACTTTGTGCTTGTCGGCCTCGGCCTGCGTGGTCATGCGGGCACCGCCGGGCATGGGGCGGGCGCGGTCATTGGGCGCAATGCCGCCCGTCACGATCAGGCCCACACCGCCCTTGGCGCGCTCGGCATAGAAGGCGGCCATGCGGTTGAAACCGTCCTTGGCCTCCTCCAGCCCTACGTGCATGGAGCCCATCAGCACACGATTCTTCAGGGTGGTAAAGCCCAGATCGAGGGGCGCGAGCATATTCGGGTAGGTGGTCATGGGGTGTCCTTTGCGGTGAAATGGGGGGATGACTATGCAACCAGTTGCACAGTTTAGGTGGAATCAAAAATTTATGCAACCAGTTGCATAGTTGTGCAGCGCCGCATAGACTCACCCGCATGTCTTTGTCTCACGCCGTCCTCACCTCGCTGATTGAAAAGTCATCTTCGGGCTATGACCTGGCGCGGCGTTTTGACAAATCCATAGGCTACTTCTGGCATGCCACCCACCAGCAAATTTACCGAGAACTGGGCCGCATGGAGGCTGCGGGCTGGATAGCGTCTAGCGTGCCAGCCGATGCGGGCAAGACCCGCAAACGCGAATACCACGTGCTGCCCGAGGGCCGCGCCGAGCTGGCCCGCTGGGCCGCCGAGCCCGCCGCACCCATGGATTTGCGGGATGAATTCATGGTCAAACTACGGGCCGACGCCGTGTTGGGCGAGGTGGATTTGCAGACCGAACTGCAGCGTCGAATTGCCTTACACCAAGACAAACTAGGCCACTACCGGGAGATTGAGCAGCGCGACTTTTTGAACGGCAAACCTCTAACGCATCTTTCGCGCGAGGCCCGTATCCACCACATGATTTTGAAAAAGGGAATCATGTACGAGGAAGGCTCGATTGCCTGGGCGCGGGAGATGCTGCAGGTGCTGGCTACCCTGCCCGGCTAGGGTCTAAGCCCCATCACTGGCACTTGGCCAATGCAGCAAAGTCGCTCAAACGGCCGAGTGACTGCAGCGTCTGGTTTTGATAGACATACACACTAGCAGGGGCAAACGTGGGCACGGCCAGATCAGCCGCCAAGCACAACGCACCGCCCTGGTAACAACGGGCATAAAAGGGCGAGATCAAGAAGCTGGCCGTGGGTGCGGTCAGCAGTGTTTTGTACTCTTGCTCCGCCCAATCCAGCACACAGTCCAGCGGTGGCGCGGTGCCAGTGCCTGTGACTCTGCGGGTCACCGGGGTGCCGCCATTGACCGGAACTACCAAGCGCGCCATTCGCTCGCCGACCGATGTGGGCACAAAGCTCACCAATGTGGAGCAGCCCTCACCCGGTTGCAACACCGCGCCAGTGCAACCCACGCCCTTGCCCACCACAAAATCCTGCGGCGCCACGGTGGGGCAGCCAATGGCCAAACACACAAAGATGTCGCCAGCGTCTACCGCGACGGTGCCCAAAGTGACTGGCTTGCTACCGCGGTTAAACGCCGAAAAATACTGGGTGGCATACAGCGCATTCAGGGGAATCTTGCCAAAGTGGTGCGTCTCTGGCGGATCGCTGATTTCGACCTGAGAAAACGCGAAGGGGCTAGCTGCAAAGAGTGCAAAAAACAAGGCACTGCGAATCCTGCAATTCATACCGTCTCCTTAGACACATGGGTGTCGGGTGAGTATAAATTGCAGCGCAGTGCCGGGCTACTTCAAAAATGTAACGGGTCGAAAAAACTGACCTGCTACCGGTTCAACAATCACTCACCCCAGTCAGCGTACTTTTCGCACATTTTGTTGATGGTTTTGCCCTTGGGGCTATCCGCCAACTTGGCCAGGTTGCCCTTGAAATCGTCAGGTGTTTCATTCCACATGCAGGTGCAAAAAGCTTGCACTTTGGTCTGACCTTTGATCGGGCTCTTTTCATTGCCACCTTCCCAGCCGAGCTTGGTGGAGTAGGCAATACATTGTTTGTACTGCGGGGCACCGGTCGGTACGGTGTTGTATTCATCGGCCGCAAAAACGGAGCTAGTGCTAGCAAAAAGCATAGCGGCGGCAACTAACAGGGTGCGTTTCATGGTGGCTTCCTTTTGTTGGGGTTTGACTTGCTAATTCGCGTTGTTTGCGAATCGCACTTGCATAGTAGTCCTGATAGGCGGCGTGTGCGAGCCCTGCCGTTTGAAGCTATCTGAAAAGAACTGAACGCGTTGCCAACTTGGCACGGGATTGAAACCAGAGCGCCAAGGGCCAACACCACTGCACTAAACTGCAGTGCATAGGGAGACCCTGTTTCATGAAGCCTTGGATCAAGCGAAGCATTTATGCGTTGGTAGCCGTTGCCGTGGTTGGCGGTGGCACGTATCTTTACAGCAAGCGGGCCGACAAGCCCGAGACGCCCAAGTTCCGCACTGCCACCATCGACCAGGGCGCGATCACCCAGGTGGTGCTGGCCACCGGCACATTGCAGCCCGTCATCACGGTCAACGTCGGCACCCAGGTGAGCGGTACGGTGCTGGAACGGAAAGCCGATTTCAATGACCACGTGACCAAAGGCCAGGTGCTGCTGCGCCTGGACCCGGCCAACCTGGAAGCCCGGCTGCGCCAGACCCGTGCGCAACTGGGGGCGGCCGAGGCCTCCTTGGTGCTTGCCCGCGCCACCTACGAGCGCAACCAAAAGCTGGTTGCGGCTGGCTTCATATCCGCCCTGACCTTGGACCAAGGTAAGCGCGAAGTGGATGCAGGTACGGCCAATGTGGAGCTGGCCCGCGCCCAGGTGCAGTCGGCCGAGACCGACTTGAGCAATAGCGTGATTCGCTCGCCGATTGACGGTGTGGTGATACGCCGCAATACCGATGTGGGCCAGACCGTGGCGGCCAGCTTTCAGACGCCGGATTTGTATTTGCTGGCCAAAGACCTGCGCCAGATGGTGATACAGACCAGCGTGAGCGAGGCCGACGTGGGCCTGATCAAGCAAAACCAGGCTGTGCGTTTTACGGTAGATGCCTACCCCGAGCGCGAGTTTGAAGGCAAGGTGCAGCAGTTCCGATTGAACTCCACCAACACTGCGGGTGTGGTGACCTACACCATCATCGTGGATGTGGACAACCCCGAGGAGTTGCTTAAACCCGGCATGACGGCGCAGACCCGCATTGTGGTGGCCACCAAAGACAAAGTAACCCGCCTGCCCACGGCAGCCCTGCGCTTCCGGCCCGATGAGGACAGTCTGAAAGCCAAGGCTGCAAAGTCAGCAGCCTCTGCCCCGAATGCGGCTAAAGATACCGCCAAAGACAAAGCCCGCGCCGATGACGACGGCGTGCTGACCGCCGTGAATGCAGGCCGCAAGGTTTACCGCATCTACACCGTGGGCGAGAAGCAAGAGCCCAAACAGCACGACGTGACCATTGGCATTGCCAACACCCGCTTCACCGAGTTGATCACGGGCGATCTGAAGCCGGGCGACGAGGTGATCACCCGCAGTGCCGAGCCAGCGATCAAGAAGTAAGCCATGGGATTGATAGAGCTCAGCGGCATCTCCAAAAGCTACGTGACCGGCGATGTAAAAACACCGGTGCTGCATGGCATTGACCTGCAGGTGCAACAAGGCGACTACCTGGCGCTGATGGGCCCCAGCGGCTCGGGCAAAAGCACGCTGATGAATCTACTGGGCCTGCTGGACCGGGCCGACGCGGGTAGCTATCACCTGGACGGAAAAGAGGTGACCACGCTGAACGCCTCCCAACACGCCGAGGTGCGCAACAAGACGATTGGCTTTGTGTTCCAGAGTTTCAACCTGCTCAAACGCATGAACGTGCTGGAGAACGTGGCCCTGCCCTTGTTGTACGCGGGTATGGGCCGCGCCAAGGCCAAGCTACGCGCGCAGGAGCTGCTGGGCCAGGTGGGCCTGGCCGCGCTGGGCCACCGCATGCCCAACCAGTTGTCGGGTGGCCAGCAGCAGCGCGTGGCCATTGCGCGTGCGCTGGTGAATAGCCCACCGGTACTGTTGGCCGACGAGCCCACCGGCAACCTGGACACCGCTACCACCGAAGAGGTGCTGGGAGTCATAGAACAATTGAACCGCGAGCAAGGCTTGACCATCATTGTGGTGACGCATGAGATTGATGTGGCCCAACATGCCAAGCGCCTGGTTCGCTTGAAAGATGGGCGCATTGTGTTTGATGGAGCACCGGTATGAACCTGGGTCAAATCCTGCTGGAGTCTTTTCGCTCGCTGGCGGCCAACCGGCTGCGCACGGGCCTCACCATGCTGGGCATCATCATTGGCATAGCCTCCGTGGTGCTGATGCTGAGCGTGGGCGATGCGGTGCGTGCCTTTATCGACAAAGAATTGGCCGTGTTGGGCAGCAACCAGCTCATCATTCAGCCCGGCACCCCCACCGAAGGCGGCGCGCGGCGGCGTACCAATGAAGCCCCCACCCTCACCATTGAAGACGCCTACGCGCTCAGTGAGCTACCCAGCCTGCGCGGCGCAGCGCCCACACTGCAGGGCTTCTTTCAGGTGCTGTACGGCGATGACAACAGCAGCTCCACGGTATTGGGTGTGACCCCGGATATGTTTGCCGTGCGCAACTGGAAGATTGAGCGCGGCGTGGCGCTGGCCGACAGCGATGTGCGCTCGGCCAACCGCGTCATCGTGATTGGCTCCAATATCGCCAACAAGTACTACTACCAGCGCGATCCGCTGGGCCAGGTGCTGCGCGTGGATGGGCGGCCCTTCACCATCATCGGCGTGATGGCGGGCAGTGGCCGCACGCTGGATGGCACCGACCTGGGCGAAATGATGGTGGTGCCGATCACCGCGATACCGGTGCGCATGCCCCGGCCCCGCACGGTCCACTACATCACAGCGCAGGCCAAAGATGAGACGCAGATGCTGCAAGCCGAGAACGACATCAAGGAAACACTGCGCGACCGCCACCGCATCCGGGGCGACAAGCTGGACGACTTTCAGGTCACCAACCTGGCCAGCATTGCCCAAACCGGCGAGGCGATTGGCGCAGGTCTGTCCATCGGACTGGGCGTGGTGGGGGCCATCTCGCTCATCGTGGGGGGCATTGGCATCATGAACATCATGCTGGTGAGCGTGAGCGAGCGCGTGCGCGAGATTGGCATCCGTATGGCGATTGGTGCCAAACCCAAGCATATCCTGGTTCAGTTTTTGAGCGAAGCCGTGGTGATGTGCATTGTGGGCGGCATGATCGGCGTGGCCCTGGCCGCGCTGGGGGCCTGGGGGGTGAACAGCACGGGCAAGTTTGAGATGTCGCTCTCCGTGCAGCACGTGGTCACTGCGGTCGTTTTTTCGACCGCCATTGGTCTGTTTTTTGGCTACTACCCGGCCCGGCGCGCGTCCAAGATGCTGCCGATTGAATGCCTGCGGCAGGACTGATCGGCGGGGTGGACAGGGTGGCTTATTTGCAGGCGGCAGCCAGCCCCGCCCCGCTGGCATCGCCCAAATCCAGCAGTTGGCCGTGGGCAGGCAAAAAATAAACATGGCCATCGGCCGTTGAAAGCCCCAAATAACTGTCGGTGGCCGGGTAATACCTGAAGTGGTAGGTGGCCGCGCTCACTGTGCGCGTACCGCGCGGGGCGACATGTGCGGGGAAATTAGTTTCCAGCCAATCAAAAAGGCAATCGCCCAGGTCTAGGGTGCCCATGTACCGGGCGCGCACGGTGGTCAGCGCCAAGGGTGACACCGTCACGGTGCAGATCTTGGCCAGCCCAGAGCAGGCCCCTTCCCAGCCCATAAAGGTGGAGTCAGAGTCGGTGCGGGCGGTCAGGGTGATGCTTTGCGGCGTGGCATAAACCTCGCTGCAGTCTGGCGCAATCAAATAATTGACATTGGGCCTAGGAACATAGCAGCTGATACCACTCGGGCTGGAAGACACACTGCCGTAGCCCTTGCCGGTGGTGATGACCTCTAGCCCTACCGACTGGGGCGGTGGTGCAGGCGCTTTAGGGGGCTCCGCTGCAAAACTGACATGGGCCATGCCAAGCCCTGCCATGCAGGCCAAGCCACACACTGCAGCTTTCAGTTCGGCCTTCAGTTCAACCTTCAGCAGCATTTTCAAGACAGTCATGGGCAACTCCAATCATGGGGGCATTTCAGCAATACGCTATATTTTTTATAGCTGCTCCCGCACTATCCACGGGCTGAAACGCCAATTTGGCTTAAAACAAGGGCTGGGGATTCAATTCCAGCGCTTTTCGATTTTGCTGATCGTTTGGTTCTTCAGCAAGCGCGCATGCGCCGCATCAAAGCGCTGAACAATGTTCTCCATACCCGGATAGCGTCGGGAGAACGCAATATAGAGACTCGCCTGCGTCAGCGGCCCCACCGACTTGATCTTGCCGTGCAGGGCCTTGGCCTCGCCCTGCAACAGCAAGTCGGTGATGCGCTGGTAAACCAAAGCGTAGTCCCCCCGCTTGGCGTGCAACATACGCAGGGCGTTGACATCGTGCGAGGCGCTCACCCGCAGGATCGTGCGCTTGGCCTCAAAGGCATCGCCGTAGGTGTAGCCGTGGGTCACAATGACTTTTTTGCCCTCCAGACCGGCAAGATCAAGCCTCACCACCGGATCATCGGCGCGCGCCAAAATCAAAATCGGGTCGCTGAACAGCGGTTGGGCATGGAATCGGTAGTCTTTGCGCAATTGGTCATCGGGCAGTGTGTCAAAACACCCGGCAATCCGCCCCGCTTTGGCTTCTTCCATACAACGCTTATAGGGCAGCGGTACCAACTGGATCGGCACGCCAGCCTCTGCAAAAATGGCCTGCACCAAGTCCACCGCCATGCCCAACGGTGCGCCGTTGCTGGCACTGGAAAAGGGAGCCCAATCATCCTCGGCCCCAATGCGGAGCGGTTGTTGTGGTGCTTGCTGGGGCGTGTTTTGCGCAAAAGCAGCACTGCAGTGCGCTAGCGCCCACACAAGAATCCCTGCAATTTGCCCCGGCTTCCAACGCATCCCAACGACCTATGGAGTTATTTCTACAGGGCATTGTGCCCAATAAAAATAGCCCAGGCCCTGGGTGCGGACAGGCTTGCCCAGGGCGGCTCCTAGAGCGCGCGTTTGCTGGCCGACAGTGAAGTCCTGAAAGCGTTGGTGCCGTTGACCTTCCATTGGCAATACGCCATGGTGAATGCGCTGTGGCCCGGCTCATCTTGCACATCAATGATGGCTGCCACGCGCAGGCCGCAGTCGTTTTGGGTAAATACCCGCCTGACCGATACCGCGCCGGTGATGGCGGGCAGAGGCGCATAGCCGACCTCGGACCAACGCGCGGGTGGGTTCACGGCGCGGGCACCCTCGGCTGTCTCGTTTTCTACCCGGTAGCAAACACTCAAACCCTTCACCGCTATCACCACCAGGCAGCCAAAGGCGTCCCGTGCCACGGTCAGGTGGTCGGCGGGCATGCCCAGGCTCGCCAGGCTGTAATCCGCAAACTCTGTGTCCGCCGCGTCGGGGAAGAAGCACCACACATGGCCATCAGGGCCAATAGTGAATGCTTCTTCCCGTCCTTGGCGATTGCACACGACGATGGTCTGCCTAAACACCGGTGGGGTGCTTTGAACAGATCTCGACGATGGGCTCACGGTGCGTGACAGCATGGGGGATTGAACGGAAGACATAGTGTTTGCCCTAATGAAACTCTCTTAGGGCCTGAGTTTGCGAGCATCCTCCTCAAATGTCCTCAAGCATTCCTTAAAAGTTCTGAATTCGGGGGCTTAGAATGGTTCGGCGGCTTGAAATCCTTGCCGTTTTTACTATTTCGCCTCCTCTCCCACTCCTAAATACGCCCAGTGCTCCCAATCGCCGACCCACCCGTGACAGAAGACAGTGTTTTTGGCACCTTTACCTTGCAGCGGCATGAGCGGCGCTTACTGCGTGATGGGCAGCCGGTGCTGGTTGGGGCCCGCGCCTTTGACGTGCTGTGCGTCTTGGTCGAAAACTCAGGGCAATTGGTCACCAAAAACGCCTTGCTGAACGCGGTGTGGCCGGGGCTGGTGGTCGAAGAAAACAACCTGCAAGTGCACGTTTCGAGCCTGCGGCGCATTTTGGGCTCCAACGCTATTTCTACCGTGCCCAGCCGGGGCTATCGCTTTACTTTGCGGGTGGCGGCGGCACAGGCAGCCCCGCCAACCGATGGCAAACCGGCGGATGCCCAGCGCCTACCCAACAGTAGGGCCTCTGACCTTCGCACCTACCGGCGCACGATTGCGGTACTGCCCTTTGCCAACCTGAACAACGACCCGGATCAGGAATACTTCTCCGACGGCCTGGCCGAAGACATCATCAGCCACCTGACCCGGTCACCCTGGTTATTGGTGGTCTCCCGCAACTCTTCATTCACCTTTCGCGACACCCAAGAAAGCAGCCAGACTATTGGCAAAGCCCTGGGCTCGCGCTATTTGGTGCAGGGCAGCGTCCGCAAGGCGGGCACCACGCTGCGCATGACCGCCGAGCTGATAGACACGCTGACCAAAGAAACCCTCTGGTCCGACCGCTTTGACCGCCCGCTGACCGACATGTTTGCGCTGCAGGCCGAAATCTCCCACCAGATCGTCAGTGCCATCGAGCCCGTGTATCTGCACCGGGAAGAGCGCGTGGCCACCGAGCTGGCTGCCCAAGACCTGCAGCACTGGGACCTGCTGATGCGGGCGCGCTGGCACTTTTGGCGCACCACGCCAGAGCACATCCTCAAGTCCGTGGCCTACCTGAACCAGGCCCTGGAGCTCAAACCCAATGACTCGCCCAGCCTGGCGCTGCTGGCATTTACCCATTTGGCGCAACTGTGGGGTGCTTGGGCCAAAGACCCGCGCGCCGTGGTGGCAGAAGCCAACCGCCTGGCTTTAGTCGCCGTGCGCAATGATGAGCGGGATGCGTTTGCCCATTTCACACTGGGCACCGCGCTGTCGTGTGCGGGCCAAATGGACGCCGCCATTGCGGAGCTGGAATGCGCCTTGGGGCTCTACCCGCAGGCCGCCGCAGCCGCTGGGGAGCTGGGCCGCTTGCTGGTTTTTTCGGGCCGCACCGAAGAGGCCGAAGAGTTCATTTTGCAGGCCATCGACGCTAGCCCGCACGACCCACATTTGAGCTTGTGGATTCGCAGCCGGGCCATCGCTTGCTTTATAGAAGAGCGCTATGGCGATGCCGTGCGCTACGCCCGTGAGGCCACAGCCAAGCGGCCGGATTGGTATTTCAATCACCTGCTGATGTCGGCCTGCTTGTCGGCCGCGGGCGATGTGGAGGGTGGCCGCACCAGCCTGGCCACCGCGCTCAGTGGCCGGGGCTACACGCTGCAGTCCTTCCAGTTTGGACACCCTTTTGTGCAGCGCGCGCACCGCGATAAATTTTTGACAGCCCTTTCCAACGCGGGGTGGGAGCCTTAAACTTTCGGGGCTGCAGCGGCATGGTGCTACTGCGCTCACCTGAAAGTCGGCTTTGCCAAACTCCTCTTCAAATCCAATAGCTCACGCGACTGCCCCCCGCAAGATTGCCATTTTGGGCGGTGGTATTTCAGCACTCACGACGGCCTTCGAGCTCACCAGCCAGCCCGGTTGGCAAAGCCAGTTGGATATCACGCTGTACCAAATGGGTTGGCGCCTAGGTGGCAAATGCGCCACCGCACGCGGCCCCAACCAACGGATTGAAGAGCACGGCATTCACGGTTTTTTGGGCAGCTACTACAACGCTTTGCCGCTGATGCGCCAGTGCTACGACGCGTTGGGGCGCAAGCCCGGCCAACCTCTTGCCACCTTTGAAGAAGCTTTCAAGCCCGAGAGCTTTGTGCTGATGTGGGAATACATCGACGGCAAGATGACGCGCTGGCCCTTCACCTCCCCGCTGAATGACTTGGTGCCCGGCACCGCCGAATCGTTGGAAAAACTGCAATCGGTAGAGCACTGGATTGCCTCTACCGCACAAGTGCTGGATGCCCTGCTTGACCACCACTCCGCCAAGGTGGAAGAAGACATGGGCCTGGTGGACTCCATCCAATGGAAGCTGGGGCGCAACCTGGTGCAGGGGGTGCTGCACATCGTTCAATCCGAAATTGCGACCATTGACGCCGTGGAATCCACGCTGTGGAAAGCGCTGGATTCGGCCTGGGCCTGGGTGCGCGGTGCGGCCGAACAACTGGTCAGTGGCAACACCGAACTGCGCCGCTTGTTTATCGTGGCCGAGTACCTGCTGGCCATCATCCGTGGCTGTATCAAAGACGAGGTGGTCAGCAAAGGCTTTGACGCGCTGGACGATGAAAACTTCAGCGACTGGCTGATACGCCACGGCGCATCTGTCATGGTGGCCTCTAGCCCCATGGCCCTGAACACCGTGAACCTGTCGTACCAATACCCCCAGGGCGATACGGCGCGCACGGCGCTGATGGGCGCGGGCTGCTACCTGCACTGGACCCTGCGCAGCTTTGCCTACATGGGCGCGTTTGCCTGGTTGTTTGAGGCCGGCACGGGCGAAACCGTGATTGCCCCGCTGTACGAGGTGTTGTCCAAGCGCGGCGTCAAGTTTGAGTTCTTCCACAAAGTGGAGTCCTTGTCGCTGACTGCGGACAAATCCGCCGTGGCCAGCATTAACTTTGATGTGCAGGCCACGCTGGTAGACCCCAGCAAGCCTTATGCGCCATTGATCGATGTGAAAGGCCTGCCCTCGTGGCCCGGCCAGCCGCACTACGCGCAACTGGTGCAGGGGGACGCGTTGAAGGCGGGTCAGGTCGATCTGGAATCGTATTGGAATGGCTGGCAGCCCGTGGCCCAACGGCAACTGCTTGCAGGCCAAGACTTTGACCACATCGTCTTTGCTATCTCCATTGGTGCGGTGCCGTATCTCTGCAAAGAACTGCTAGCCGCTCAGCCCGCCTGGCAAAACATGGTGGACAAAGTCACCACCGTCCAAACCCAGACCATGCAACTCTGGATGAACCGCAGCACCAAGGACTTGGGCTGGGATATTGAGTTTGAAAACCCGACTGATACCGTGATTGGGGCCACCTACCTCAACCCGCTGGATGGCCAGGTGGACTTTACCCACCTGCTGCCTTGGGAAGACTGGTCCAACAGCAATGCGCCCAAATCGCTGTGGTACTTCAGCGGCGCGATGGCCGAATACGAGCCGCCACCGCCCTTTACCGACACAGGCTACCCAGCCCGCGCCTATGCACGGGTCAAGGCCCAGTGCATTCAGTATTTGCAAGCCAGCATGGGCCCGCTGCTGCCGCTGTCGACCACCAATGTGATCAGCCCGCCCGGCGACCCCGTTGGCCTGGACTTCAGCCTTTTGCACACCAGTGCCGGTAGCAATTTGCTCGGCGTGCAGCGCTTTAACGAGCAGTTTTGGCGTGCCAATATTGACCCGACCGAGAGCTATGTCACATCCCCCCCGGGCAGCACAGCGGCGCGGCTCAAGGCCTGGGCCACGGGCTTTAGCAACTTGAGCATTGCGGGGGATTGGACTTATACCGGCTTGAATGTGGGCAGCGTGGAGGGCGCGGTGATGGGGGGCAAGCTGGCGGCGTTTGCGGTCAGTGGGTATCCGGCGATTAAGGACATCATCGGCTTTCCTGCGGCGCAGGGGCCTGTTACGGCCTAAGTGTGGGCGCTAGGAGTCTGGGCGGTAATGCGTTTTGCTTCGTGTCCCCCGCCCGCTCTGCGGGCTCCTCCTTTTACCTACGCAAAACACATTGCCGCCCAGGCTCCTTGGTCCATCTCTCTCGGTCTGCCGCTCAGGCTCTTAGCGCCACCCATCACGGCGCGGTCTTCTGTCGCTGTATTTCTGCGTGCTTCATGGCCATGTAGTCAGGTAGATCGGCTTCATGCAGTTGGCGGGCGTAGCGCTCGGTGGCGGCAAACCAGTGCTGCAGGCTGGCATCGGTGCGGGCGGGTTCGGGCAAGGTGTCGGATTGCAAATGGGCCGCTATGGCCAGGTAGTAGCGCATGGTGTTGCGCTCTACCATGCCACGCACGCCGCCCACATATACCGGCGGCCCGACGCCTGCGGCATTGGTACGGGTAAAGCCTACTTTGTCACGCCCCGCGCTGGCCAGGTAGGTGTTAATGGCCACACGGCCCAGCATGTTGATGGAGTAGGCATAGGTCAGATGCACAAAGCTGCTTTGGGCAGAAAGACTGACTGCCTCCACCACGATGCGGTATTGGCTGGTGCCTAGTGGCCCCTCTGGTGCATCCAGCGCCACCGCAAAATATTCGGGCGCGGTGCTGAGCACGCGGTAGCTAAAGTCAATGCGCTGCGCATCCGCCAAAGCCTGGGGTGTTTTTTTGCCGATGAAGGCGGTCAAGCGCGTGCCTGCCGGGTCAGGGCGGGTGCGGCAGTATTTGGTGTTGATGTGCAAAATCATGATGTCACACCAGCGGTTGGGGTCAGTCAGTGCGCCGGCCAGTTGCTGTAGCGGGTAATCCACCACCGCAAACACTTCCCCCACCACACGGCCACCAGATTCCTCTGACCGGATGACCACCGGCAGCTTGAGTTCACTGTTCTTGAGCTGGGGCACAAGCGCCGCTTGCTGGGCGCGCAGGCTGTTCACGGATTGCTCTCGCGGCAGCGCCGACTGCGCCCGCGCGGTGCAAGCGGTGAATACAGTGAATGTTGTAAAAACTACGGCCCTGGCAAAGCTGCAACCAGCGTATCGGCGCATCAAAGCCAGTACTCCAATCGGCTGGACAGCCATTCTTTGACACGCTGCAGCGCCGGGCGCTCGGCCCAGTCGGCTGCGGTCACCTTTTTAGAAAGCCGCAGATCCTCGGTGAAGGCGTCTTCCATGGCGGTGCCCATGGCTTTGTCGTAAACCATCACATTGAGTTCGTAGTTGTGCAAGAAGCTGCGCCTGTCGATATTGGCCGAGCCCACGGTGGACCATAAACCATCCACCACCGCCGTTTTGGCATGCAACACCGAGAGTTGCAGCTGAAACAATTGGATGCCGCTGGCCAGCATTTCTTCGTAAAAACTATGCCCCGCAAAATAGGCCAGGCCGCTCTCTTGCACGCCTGCCAACACCAGCTTCACATCCACGCCGCGGCGGGCTGCGTCCATCAGCGCCTGCAGAATTTGGGGGTCGGGCACGAAATAGGCGCAGGTGATGTGGATAGACTTTTGTGCGGCGCGAATGGCCAGCAGGTAAGACTTGTAAATCTCCTGCTCACCATCGGGCGCACTGGCCAGCACGCGCACCAGCGTGTCGCCCTGGGGCTGCAAAGGCGGAAAGAAATTGGCATCGGCCAAATCAGGAGCCTGTTGGCCCGCCCAATTGCGTAAAAACTCAATCTGCAAGGCGGCTACGGCCGGCCCTTCCACCTTGACATGCGTGTCGCGCCAGCCCAACTTGCCATCCCGGCGCGATTTGGACCGGAACAGCGAGCTATTGGCATAGGTGCTGCTGATATTGATGCCGCCCGTATAAGCCACCGCGCCATCCACCACCAGTATCTTGCGGTGGTCGCGGCTATTGAGCTCCCACAGGCCCAGCCGTTTGATGGGATTGACCGGGTTGAACTCCAGCAGCGTGATGCCAGCGGCCTGCAATTTTTCAAAAAATGTAGCGGGGGTATTGATGGTGCCAATGGAGTCGTACATCACATGCACCTTCACACCCTCGCGGCTCTTGTCCATCAACACCTGGGCAATCTGTTCGCCCACCGCGTCGTCATCAAAAATATAGGTCTCTAGATTGATGTGGTCGCGCGCGCCGCGCATGGACTCCATCATGGCCGCCATGGTCTGGGGGCCGTCGTACAACAGCGTGAGCTTGTTGCCCGCAATCAGGGGCTCGCTGGTAATGACCTCTTCTACGCGGGCCAAAGCGGACAGGTCTGCGTAGGAGTTTTTCCAGCGCTGGTTGAGCAAGGTGCGGCTGGCGCGGGGGGCTACCAGCCCCTTGGAGCCAGTCACCGTGGGGCCAGTTGCCATCACCGCTGCGGGCACCAGCGTGTCCGTTGGCCCCAGGTTGGGCAAAGAGGCACAGCCGGTTAACAGCAGCAACAGCATGCCAAGCAGAGCAACTACAGTCCAGCGGTCCATATCTGCTCCGAGTGCTTGGCTTACTTGGCTAGTTTGAGTACGTGGTTTAAGTACGTGGCTCGCCTTGGGCGTTCACGGTGATGGTGGCACCGGGTGCGCTCGTCATCTGCACTTGGTGTTCCTGACCACGGAAGTTGTAGGTTACATCCCAATACGCGGGGCGCGCGTTGGCGGGTTGGTTTTCGCAACGTTGTACATCACGCGTGCTCGGTGCGGAGTTGTTGCTACCTGCGCGTGAGCCAATGGCGGCACCGGCTACGACACCGCCCACGGTGGCCAAGTCTTTACCGACCCCGCCACCCACTTGGTGCCCCAAGATGCCGCCCAGCAATCCACCCACAATCGCGCCACCCACATTGGGCTGGTTTTGCGAGGATGGGACTTCTTCACGCTCCATCCAGCAGCGCTGTGCCGGGGTGCCCAACACGGCACGAACATTGGTCACATCGGCCGTGAACAGGCGCTCTTCACCCCGGCGGCGGCTGTCGTATACGGCGGCGGGTACAGGCGCAAAGCGCGAGTCATCCACCTGGGCTTGCAGGCCCATTTGGCGTACCGATGAAATACGGTCTTGCATGCCCATGGCAGCTAAATTGGGGTAGCGGCCCTGGCGCAAGATGCGGCACTGTCCGCGGAAGCTGTTGTCTTCACAGGCTTCCCACATATCGCCAATCACAATCGCTGACGATGCGCGGTCGTTGAAACCGTAGCGCCCCATGTCGGCAATGGATTTGTCTGCCGTGAAGCTGCGGCCACTGAAGTCCGGGTTTTCATAAAGCACCACGCTGGGGGCTGGGGGCAGCGGGGCAAAGCGGTCATCGTTGATGCGGGCATTGGCCCCCAGGGCGCGTATGGACGATACCCGGTCATTCAGCCCCATGGCTGCCAAAGAGGGGTAGCGCCCTGGGCGCAACACCACGCAGCGGTCACGGTAAGCCGTGCCTTCGCACACCTCCCAGCGGCTGGATGTCACGATCACCGACGATGCGCGGTCATTGAAGCCGACCCGCGCAAAATCTTCGACGGTGCGCGTGGTGGTGTAGGTTTGGCCAGAAAAGCCCTCGTTCTCGTAAAAGGTGACTTGGGCCATGGCCGCCAGAGGGAAGGCCACAAGGGCCGTTATGGCGAGCACGGTTTTTTTGAAGGAATGCGACATGGTGGTTTCTCCGAGGTTTTTGATAGCCAGAGATTGCGCCTATGCGAGCCACTTGTATGTGCGATGGCACACCCAATGCGCAGTGTTGCTCTTTGTTGCACGGTGGTATCGTGCAGTGATGAAAACCACACTGGATCACTTAGTCGTCGTAGCCCACACCCTAGAGCAGGGCGTGCAATGGTGCGAGGCCACGCTGGGCATTACCCCGGCCCCCGGCGGCGAACACGCCCACTTCGGCACCCACAACCGCCTGTTCAAAATAGCCACACCGGCCTACCCGCTGGCCTATTTTGAAATCATCGCCATCAACCCCGGTGCCAAAGGCCCCGCCAACCCCAACGCCAAACGCTGGTTTGACATGGACAGCCCCGCCCTGCGCGCCGCCGTAGCCCAAGAGCCACGCCTGGTGCACTTGGTAGCCAGTACCGATGAACTGCTGGCCGCCCGCCTTGCACTGAAAGCCTTAGGCATAGACCGTGGCCCCGCCCTGCCCGCCAGCCGCCATTCGCGCAAAGGCGTGCTGCACTGGCAAATCACCGTGCGCGACGACGGCCAGCGCCTGTTTGAGGGCGCGCTGCCCTCACTCATCCAATGGGGCAAGGCGGGCGATGCCGAGCCGCTGCGCCTGCACCCACGCAACAGCCTGCCGCGCTCAGGCGTGAGCCTGCAAAGCGTGGCAATCACCCACCCCCACGCCGCCAAGCTGCAGGCGGCGTATGAGGCGGTGGGTTTGGGTGGGGTGACGCTAGAAACGGGCGAAGCGAATATCACGGCTACGCTGAAGACGCCTAAGGGAGAGGTGAAGTTGCAGAGTTTGGGGATTTGACAGTGGGACAGCCTACCGGCGCGGCCCTTGTACTCAGCGCGTTGTTGGCCACACTTGTCTCTTGCGGCGGCAGTGCATCCATCCCCATCGACGCGACAAGCTTCTTGCGGCCTTATAGCTATTTGCCCAACGCGCGCCCAACTGGCGGCTGGGACGAGTTTTGGCCACAAGCGACTTACATCATTCAGAACACCACACAACTGCGGACAGCGTGGGTTGGTCGTGAGTATTCAGGACGACCCTTTGGCGAACCACCAAGCTTGGACTTTTCAAAGGAAATGCTATTGGGGGTTTCAAAGCCCGGTGGTAGCGCCTGCGCTGAGTTGCGCGTGACACGGGTGTTGGAAGTTAGCGGCGAATTGACAGTGGAGTCACAACTGCGCAGCACATCACCTACTGGTGCGGCATGCACTTTTGACTTTGTGCCACTGTTTGATTTTGTCTGGGTGCCACAGTCGAATCTACCTGTACGGTTCTTGCCGACGACCATTGCAGTTGCAAAGTAATGGCACTGCATTCTGGAGATTTGCTATCCAATTAGGAGCTACTCCCGCACTATCCACGGCCTGAATGGCCGATTTGACTCTGAATGGGCCCCGCAGCTGCTAGGGCACCAAACGCCTGTCCAGATCAGCGAACAGTTGAACCCTGGCGGATGGGCTGACCTCGACCCATGCCGTAGGCGTCGCAGCAAACGAATTCGAAAGAATCACATCCGCGTCCAGCGTCGCCAGCAGCCGCATGGATTCGCGCATGACGCTCAGGTTCGCCTTACTGACCCAATATTGCCACTCCCCATCGACCGGTACGATGGTGTCGCCAACAAACAAAAAACGCCGACCTCCATGGGTCCACAAATACGACAAGGCACCGGGCGTATGACCTGGGGTCGGGATTGCCTCAAGGCCCGGCAAAATCTGCGTCCGCCGGAACGGCACAATCGCGCCGACGGTCATCCCCTTCAACGCCGAGGCCTCCACCTGGCTAGCGCTCATCGGTACTTCAAAATGCGCGGCCAACTGCGCGGTGTACTTGGTGGCATGGTGGCGATCACCCAGCAACACGTGTGTGATTTTCCCCAGTGCGCGTATCTCGGCATAGTGCGCGGAGAGGTCGGCCTTCGTGCCGAAGATGACCACGCCTGCCGGATGGCGCAACAGATAGACGAACTGAGCAGGCTCGGCTGGCAATGCATCGCGCAACAGGTATAGCGAAGGGTAAATTTCAGTAATCATCGTTTTTGGGTGTGGGTGCCGAGAAACTATATCCGGTAGCCCTGGCCGCGACATCTTCCTAAACGGTAGATACGCACTATGCTCAGCCCATGCTGAAGTTAACCCAAGCACCCAACCTTCTCTTTGCAACACTGTGGGCCGACGCGCTCACGGCAGACGGGATCGAGGCCAATGTCCAGCGTCAATTTTTGAGTGGTGCGTCAGGCGAACTGCCCCTGGACCAATGCCTGCCAGAGGTGTGGATCAAGCATGCGAGCCAGGAGCTTAGAGCCCGCGAAATGCTCTTTCACCTGCAACACGTGCCCCAGCATGAATGGGTTTGCCAATGCGGTGAGCTGGTGTCGGGTGGGTTTGGGGAATGCTGGAGTTGCGGGACGTTGATGCCGCGATAGGGGGCAAGACTCGGGGCCAAGGGCCGTTGCCCTGCAACGCTATATCCCTTACCACAGCTTGTTATCAACAATCTGCTATCAAAAAAGAAGCTTCTCCCGCACTATCCATGGGCTAAGCGGCTGATTTGGCATTTAACTGATCGGCTAGCGCGCTATGACGAATCCTTGTAGTTGATGCGATCTAGGGTTCGTGGGAAATCCAACTGCTGCTAAGTGCTCAAGCGGTTATGCGACACAGAGCGATCCTGACTGGTAAATAGTTGAAAGGGAAACTTTGCAGTGACCCGCCCTTGGCGAGTGCGTGCTTCCGAGTCCGAAGATCGCCCGCCACCTCTTCAAACACGCCGTTGATCAGTGTGAAGGCATCTACATATTCAATCCACCTTCATTACAACCAAAACAACCAAACACCAGCAACTTCAATTTAGAATCAATACAACCGAAACAACCGCTGAGCTCAAACACCGTTCAAAGGACAAGTCATGAGCGATATCACCCGCCCCTTGCTGCGCAGCGAAGTTAACAACGTGCTGCAAAAGCTCGAAGCGCACCTGAGTCCATCAATGCGCACGACCGCCCGCCAGTTGCTCAGCCTTTTGGACGAGCGAGGTAGCGCCACCAGCGATGCCTTGCACACTGTGATGTTCCCCCTGGCCACCACTAAATCGGCCAGCGCGCAACTCTCTAAACTGCTCGGTGCCTTGAAGGATGCGGCAGAAAAAGCAGGCCTCACACTGGGCTATCAGTATGAGGGTGAGAAGCAAAAAGGCGCTGGCAATCGCCAACTGCGCTTTCTCGGCCCCGCCATTGCCCTTGTCGCCGATCTAGAAGGCTTGCGCAGCATTCCCTCAGGCCAGATCATTGCGGGGCAAACGGCCCATGTATTGCTAGACACTCCCACGCTGCTGATAGTCACCTTCAATGAGCACGAACATATCGCCGTCACTCGCTCATTTGCAGGCAGCACCCCACCTGCCACACTAAATAAAGGCGATTGTTTGGTGGATGACCTGGGCCAGCACGGTGGCATGCGCGTACTGCACCGCTTCAGCCAACAGGGCAGCTTGAACGCACAAGAAAGTGTGACGCTAGCCGCCAACGCCTACAGCCCCCGCTACACCATCGCCTGCGGTATTGCATTTGGTGTTGACCCCAGCAAGCAACACATCGGTGATGTACTGGTCAGCCAAGTCCTCGTGCCCTACGAGTTGAGCCGAGCCACCCGAGGAACATTAGAACTGCGCGACGGCCAACCCCCAGCCTCTGCCCTGCTAACTGATTGGCTTCGCAACTTGGACCAACGCAAGAAGATAGGCCCCACAAAGGGAACCTGGCCAAATGTAATTTGGGGTGGCATCCTCACCGGCGACAAGTTGATTGACGATCAGAACTACCGCGATCAATTGGTCGAACTAGCCGGCAAAAACCGCATTGTGGGTGGTGAGATGGAAGGCGCCGGCGTGCATGTAGCCCTGCGACGCCAGCAGGGCCATTGGATCGTGATCAAAGGCATCTGCGACTGGGCCGATGGCAATAAGAACACCCCTCACAAAACAAATGACCAGAAACTTGCAGCCGCAAACGCCGCAGAGGTAGTTAAAGCATTGGTTGAAACAGGTTGGTTGTTACCACCCCCCCATGAAAGAAGCCAAGCACAGGGAGACGCAAAATGCGACGAACCAAATACAGAGCCCTGCGACGAGCTGGAAAACCCCAGTCACGACCTTGATGTACTGAAAAAGCAAGGGCATTTTGCCGAGCATCAGCGCGGTAGCAAAACCGAGCTACGTCAGGCGGGGCTCGGCCCACGCCCCAAAGACGCCCTAGCAAACGAGCAGACCCAGGCAAACCAAACTGTGATTGCCCTGGAGTACCTACACGACTGGGCGATCGACCCCAAAGAACGCCCGTTCTTTGCCCTCCTGGGCGAAACCGGCATGGGCAAGACCACCCACATGCAGCGCTTGGTTGACCGGCTGAACCGTGAACGCGCCGCAGGCCAAGCCGTATCTATCGCCGTGTACTTTGATCTACGCAAAGTCAACGTAGCGGCGTTATCGTCCACACCCAATGCTGGAGACCGTGACACCCCCCCTCTGAGCATCAGCGAAAGCACCATGCTCGAATGTATTCGCCACGGCTGGCTAACGGTAGGCGGCCGTCTGCCAAGCTTGCAGGAAGTCCTGAACGCGGTAGACAAAGGTGCACTAGTCATCTTTGACGGCCTCGACGAAGTGCTGTCACGCATTGGCGAGAGTGAGGGCCTTACCTTTACCCAGGGCTTACTGCGTACTCTAGAAGAGTCACGCGTGCGGATTGGTCTTGAAAACTCAAAAACCATTGCGCCCAAACTGTTGGTTACTTGCCGCACCCAGTTTTTCCGCTCACTCTCTGAGCAAGACGAGCATTTAACAGGCGAGCGCCGCAGTCCCAACACGCCTGAGCGCTTCCGCGCATTGGAGTTGCTCCCTCTCAACGACGAGCAAATTCGCCAATACCTAAGCGCCGCTCTGCCCCAAACCGATGTAGATGTGTTGATGTGCCACATTGCCGCCATTCACAACCTGCGCGAACTGGCAGGTCGCCCCTTCACACTGACGCTAATAGAGCAGTTTCTCCCCCGGATACAAGACTGGTTGAATGCGGGGCAGCGCGTCACTGGGGCTGTGCTCTACCGCGAAGTGGCTCGCGATTGGCTTGTTCGCGATAAACAAAAGCAAAGCCTCCGCCTTGAGGACAAAGAAGACCTCGCATCCGACATGGCGCTCTGGTTTGCACGCGACAAACTACGTGGTGCAAGCGCTTGTGATCTGGAGGACTGGTTTGACCGCTGGTTGCATGCCAAGGGCCCCCATAGCCGCTATGTGAACATGCCGCGCGATGTACTCTATGAAGATTTGCGCAACTCCACCTTCCTCAAACGCATCGACCAGGCGGACGCCCCCACGCAAAGCCGCCTTGAGTTTGCCCACACCTCATTGTTTGAGTTCTTTCTGGCCAGAGGCCTGATGGAAGCCGTCCGCAACCATCAACGAACTCACTGGCAGATGGGACAGGTAAGTAATGAAACCCTCAACTTTCTAGGGCAACTGCTAGAGGCTGATCCGGATCGTGCCAATCTACTGAATGAACTGAGCAATTGGCGGCTGAGTGCGCTGCCCATGGCCAGCCAATTACAGCTGGCATACGCTGAATTTGCGTTTTCACATCAACTGCCCCAACCCAAGACAGCTGGATTTGATCTGCGAGGGCTTGACCTATCTGATTGGACTGTCGGACACCAAGTCGAACCGCTGGGCCAACTATGCAATCCGCTGTTCGATTTGCAAAACGCTCGTTTTGACGGTTGCACCTTGGGTAGGACTCAGTTTTGGGCCTGCGCACTACGTGGCGCGAACTGGGATGGTGTACAAGTCGCACAATTGGAACTAATCGCCTGTGACATAGACAGCGCTGATTTTCAAAATTCATCTAGTACCCACATCGCGCAGCGCTGGCCAGCCCAGTTACCAAGCAACCTTCAAGGGGCCATACCGACAGTCGTCTCTGCCAGCCACATTGGAACCGCGATAAGCTTCGCATTTTCCCCCGACGGCCAAACGTTAGCCTCAACAGGCAGTGACGGCACGCTTCGCCTGTGGAACGCCGCCACCGGTGCGGCGCTGCTGGTCACAAAGGGGGCTGAAGGCTCGGCTAACGCTTGCGCTTTTTCACCCGACGGCCAAACCCTGGCCTCAACAGGAGATGACGGCACGCTGCGTCTGTGGAACGCCGCCACCGGTGCGGCGTTGCTGGTTATCAAGGGGCATGAGGGCTCGGTTCACGCTTTCGCTTTCTCACCCAACGGCAAAACCTTAGCCTCAGCAGGCGATGATGGCACGCTGCGCTTGTGGAACGCGTCCACCGGTGCGCCGCTACGCAGCCATTTGCATGCAAACTGCGCCTCGGCAGCTTGGTTGCCAGAAGGCCACTTGCTGCATGCCTCTGGTCGTGCATGGCGTTACCTAAACTACCAATATCTTGACGAGACTGGAGCGAATCGCATTGCTTCGATTGAAGACTGCTCTCCTTGGGGCGCTGGCTGACTTGATTGATGCAGGAACTCAAACGCTTTGCAAAAAACTCTAAAAACTACTGCTCAATCGCATCCACAAATGTAAGAACAGACTCGATGTACCCTCGAATCGCCTTGGCCGCTAAAACCCCTTCCCGGCTACCCGCTCCCTAGCCCAGCAATCCTTCAAAAAACAACGCTTGCAGCGAAAATCTGCTATCAAAACAGAAGCTTCTCCCGCACTATCCACGGCCTGAACGGCACATTTGATGCCTCAAACATCCCTTCCCTTCTTCGATGAACCGCCCCCTTGCGCCACAGGCCATTTCCGCCCGCGCATAACGTTGCAGACCCTGGGCCGGGGCGATGGTCTGCTGGGGCTCAGGCCCCAGGGCAAGCTGGGGCCGCGCGGCGACAACGTGACTATTGCGCGGTTTGACTGGACTTACCAAACCGATGCTGGTGAACGCTGGCAAACGCCCGCCCCCACCAGCGTGCTCTACAGCCGCCCGCCTGCCATACAACAGCCGCACCCCAAGTGGGGGCCGCCCACGCGCCTGCTGCGCGACCTGGCCGCCGAGGCGGATGCCATGGATTTGGTGTGGAACATGGGCTTTGTGCCGCTGGAGGCGGCTACTTTTCAGTGGCGCGGCGGCGAAATGGCGCTTGGCCCCTGCTGGACCCTGCCCCAAGAAGAATTCTTTGGCGACTTCTGGGCCGACCAAGTGCCCATGCTGCAAGCCAAGGGCTGGTCCGTAGTGGTAGTGCCCGGCTTTGCGCACGAGAGCGTTGCCGTGCAGCGCTGGAAGCTGGTGGTCAGCCCCGACACCGGCGAGGTGCTGGGCAAAGAGCTTGACGCACCGCTGGTAAAACCCGCGCGCGGCGTAGAGATGCTGCGCCTGCCCCGGCGCGAAGGCGCGTGGCTGCTGAGCCTGGGCGTAGAGATTGACGGCGAAACTCTGGACCTGGCCCCCATGCTGGCCGACCTGCTCAAACGCGACCGCCGCTGGCTGCAAGCCGACGAGATGGCCGCCATTGACGACGATGAAGTCATCTCATTGCGCGCACCGGGCGGCCGGCGCATAGACGCACCGGCTGCGCCGCTCAAAGCCATAGTTAGCGCCATGCTGGACTTGCTAACCGACCCGCACAGGGCGGCCAACCAAGGCCCACTGAAACTGGGCACGTGGGAGGCGCGGCGGCTAGACGCGCTGCGCGCCAGCCTGCTAGATGTGCACCGCGTGGGCCCGGATAACGCCTGGCAGTTGGAAGGCGATGAAGGATTGGCCACCTTGGCCCAACGCCTAAAAGCCCAGGGCGCACCCCAGCCCCTGGCCGCGCCCGCTGGCCTGCAAGTGCAACTGCGCCCCTACCAGCTCGAAGGCCTGGCCTGGCTGCAATACCTGCGCACGCACAGCCTGGGCGGCATCTTGGCCGATGACATGGGCCTAGGCAAAACGGCGCAGGCGCTGGCCCATGTGCTAACTGAAAAACACGCCGGGCGGCTGGACTTGCCGGTGCTGGTGGTGCTGCCCACCTCGCTGATCTTTAACTGGCAGGCCGAAGCCGCACGCATGGCACCCGCGCTGCGCGTGCTGACGCTGCAAGGCCCAGACCGTGAGGCCTTGTTCGCGCAAATGCCAGCCCACGACCTGGTGCTGACCACCTACCCGCTGCTGTGGCGCGATATGGATGCGCTGGTCGCGCAGCACTTTCACCTGGTCATACTGGACGAAGCCCAAATGGTAAAGAATGCCGCCAGCCGCAGCGCCCGCGCGCTGCGCCGCCTGCAAACCCGCCACAGCCTGTGCCTAACCGGCACGCCCATGGAAAACCACTTGGGTGAGCTGTGGGCGCAGTTTGACTGGTTGATGCCGGGCTTTTTGGGTGACCAGCGCCAGTTTGCCGTGCGCTGGCGCAAGCCGATTGAAGAGAACGGCGAGACCCTGCGCGCTGCCTTGCTGGCCCAACGCGTGCGCCCTTTTATCTTGCGCCGCCGCAAGCAAGACGTGGCCACCGAGCTACCGCCGCGCACCGAGGTCATCAAGCGCGTGCAACTGCAGGGCCAGCAGCGCGCGCTGTACGAAAGCGTGCGCGTGGCCGCCGACAAGCAGGTGCGCCGCGTGCTACAGCGCCAGAGCTTTAAGGGCGCGCAGATCAGCATCCTGGATGCGCTGCTGAAGCTGCGGCAGGTGTGCTGCGACCCGTATCTGGTGAAGGGCAGCAAGCTGGAGGAATCCATGGAACGGGCCAAGCTGGAGCTGCTGGCGGACATGCTGCCGACTCTGGTGGATGAAGGTAGGCGCGTTCTGGTGTTCTCGCAATTCACCGAGCTGCTGGAGTTGATTGCCGCGCAACTGCAGACACAGGCCCTGCCCTTCCTCAGCCTGACGGGCAAGACCCTCCCCAAGGACCGTGGCAGCGTGGTGCAGCGCTTCCAGGCGCAAGAAGTACCTGTGCTGCTGCTGAGCCTGAAAGCCGGTGGCATTGGCCTGAACCTGACCGCTGCCGACACCGTGATCCACATGGACCCGTGGTGGAACCCGGCGGTAGAAGAACAGGCCACCGCCCGCGCCCACCGCATCGGCCAAGACCAGCCGGTGTTCGTCTACAAGCTGGTGGTGGAAGGCAGTATTGAGGAACGCATGCTGGAGCTGCAGGCGCGCAAGCTGGCGCTGGCCGATAGCGTGTTGGGGCATGACGCCGCCGGTGCGCTGAAGTTTGACCAGGCCGACCTGGACGCCCTGCTGGCACCGCTGAATGCGGCCCCGGCCCGCGATCTGCTTAGTCCAGCAAAGTAATGCGGGGTGGGTAGGACAGCGCAAAGTCCTTGATGCGCAGGGCCAAGTTGGGGTTGTAGGCCGGGTCATTCAACAGGGCATCACCATAGGTGCTGACCATATAGCCCACCTCATGGGCAAAGCGGGCCTGCTTCTCGGGGGTGTCTTCATGGCCGCGCGTGGCGGACTCATGGTGGTACAGCTCTGCAAACGGGGTCCACAGGTTGTGGTAGCCCGCATTGCGTATGCGCAAGCACAGGTCTACGTCGTTAAACGCCACCGCCAAGTCTTGCTCGTTGAAGCCATCCACTTGATTGAACACTTCGGTGCGCACCACCGAGCAAGCGGCAGTCACCGCCGAATAGTTTTGCACCAGGCGCGCGCGGCTGAAGTAGCCGGCCTGGGTACGGTCTAGCTTGTGGTGCACATGGCCAGCCACGCCGCCAATACCCAGCACCACACCGGCGTGCTGCAAGGTGTCGTCCGGGTACCAAAGGCGGCAGCCCACCATACCGATGCCGGGCCGCAGCGCTTGGCTGACCATCTCTTCCAGCCAATCGGGGCTGATGACCTCTATGTCGTTGTTCATCAGGCACAGCAGGCTGCCCTTGGCCTGGCGCACGGCGGCATTGTTGAGCGCCGAGTAGTTAAAGGCCCGCTCATCGCGCAGCACGCGCAGGTTTTTGGTTTCCACCAGGTTTTGCAAATAGTTCAAGACCTGGGGGTCGCGGCTACCGTTGTCCACCACCACAATTTCAAAGTTGGGGTAGGTGGTCTTGGCATACACGCTGTCAATGCACTGGCGCAGCAGCTCATAACCATCGCGCGTAGGGATGATGATGCTGACCAAGGGCAACACCGCAGGCAAGGCATAGCGCACGCGCAGCGCCTGGCTGCCGGGCTCTGACTCTTGCACCTGGGCGTTAATTTTCTGGCTGTGCAGGTGGTCGCGCACGGATTGAATGGCGGCCTTGAGCGCATAGGGTTTTTGCTCTGGGCCTGCCGCTGCGCTGCCCGGAATCACGCCCCAGTGGTACAGCACATGCGGGATGTGGTGCACCTTGTCGGCACCCACTTTGTGGATGGCGCGCAGCACCAGGTCGTAGTCTTCGCTGCCCTCTAGCCCCACCCTAAAGCCACCCAGCTCACGCATCAGGCTGGCCCGGAAGCAGCCCAGGTGGTTGAAGTAGTTGTACGACAAGAACAGATCCGGATTCCAGTCGGGCTTGAAGTAGGGGTCGAGCAAGCGGCCATCGCCGTCTATCTTGTCTTCATCGCTGTAAAACAAGTGGGCTTCGGGGTGCTGGCGCGTAGCTTTGGCCACCATGTACAGCGCCTCGGGCGTGAGCGCATCGTCGTGGTCTAGCAGACACACAAACTCCCCGGTGGCCAGCTCCAGCGCGCTGTTGGATGCGGCGGCTATGTGGCCATTGGCCGGGCGGGTGATCAGTTTGATGCGGGGGTCCTGCTGGGTATAGGCCTGCAGCACGGGCAAGATTTGCGGGTCAGTAGACGCATCGTCGGCAATGCACAGCTCCCAGTGCGGGTAGACCTGGCACAGCACTGAATCAATAGCCCGGCGCAAAAAGTGCACGGGCGTGTTGTAGACCGGCATGATGACCGACAAGGTGGGCGGCAGCACCCACTTGCCCACCTCGGTCTTGATGGCGTCTCTTTGGCTGGCATTTAGCGTGGCGTAAGTGGCTACCCATTGCTCGTATTCGGTGGGCTGCTGCACCGGCGCTGGGGGCTGCAGGCTGGCCGCCGCTGGTAGGCCACTGGCCCGCGCCTTCATGCGGTCAAACGCTGCAGACAGCTCACGGGCCAAAACCTTGAGCCCGCGCAGGGGCCGGGTCACCCGCCAAGAGTGCGAGGCGCGCAGCGCATCGTGTTCGGCTTTTTGGATGGCCACCAGGGCCTCTAGGTTGCGGATATGGATGGAGGCGTCCACCAGTTGTTGGTCGACTTGTTTTTTGTCATTGCGCAGGCGCGCCAAGATCGATTCGGTGCCCACGGTACGCTGGCGCTGCAGGCGCAGTTCTTTGAGCGTGTCGGCCAGCTCTGCCGCCAAGGGGGTGGGCTGCTCGGCAGAGTTTTGTTTATGGTACGTAACTGAAGATGGGTTTTGCATAATGCCCTAGCCTGATGCGGGCAAAGTACCCACTTATAGTGGCGGCTATTTTAAGCAACCCCAGCAGGCCCCGCCAAAAGCCTGCATCCCCACCATGAGTTTTACCGAGCCGCCCGCCCCTATTCCGCTTTTTAAGGTTTTTATGCCAGAGTCGGTCATGCCACATCTGCAGCAGACCCTGATGAGCGGTCATATTGGCGAAGGGCCACGGGTGCCAGAGTTTGAAGCAGCCCTGGCGCAGTGGCTGGGCGTGCCCAGTGTGGTGGCGGTCAACAGCGGCACATCATCCCTGCAATTGGCCCTGCGGCTGGCCGGTGTGGGCCCTGGGGATGAAGTGGTGACCACGCCGCTAACCTGCGCCGCCACCAATGAACCCATTTTGGCGCTGGGCGGCCGCGCGGTGTGGGCCGATATTGACCCCACCACTGGCAACCTGCTGGCCGCTGACGTGGCGCGCAAATGCACGCCGCGCACCAAGGCTATTTTGGCGGTGCACTGGGGCGGCTACCCCTGTGACCTGGAAGCCCTGGCGGCTGTGGCCCGGCAACACAGCATTCCGCTGATTGAAGACGCGGCCCACGCGCTGGGCTCTAGCTACCAGGGGCAGCGCATTGGGGGCTACTCAGACTATGTGTGTTTTTCATTTCAGGCCATCAAGCTGCTGACCACGGGCGATGGTGGCGCGCTGGTCTGCAAATCAGATGCCGATGACCAGCGTGCGCGGCGCTTGCGCTGGTTTGGCCTGGACCGGCGGATTGAAGCGGGAGATTGCCGTTGGGAACAAAGCATTGAAGAGCATGGCTACAAGTTCCACATGAATGACATAGCCGCCACCATTGGCCTGGAGCAACTGCGCTTTTTAGATGACAACCTGGCCCGCCACCAGGCCCATGCGGCCCGGTACGACGCAGTGCTGCAGGGTTTTAGCCAGGTACGGCCTTTGGCCCGCAGCCCAGACCGGCACAGCGCCCACTGGCTCTACACGGTGCGAGTGGATCGGCGCGCTGCGTTTGTGGCACACCTGCAGGCGGCTGGTGTGGCCGCTTCACGCGTGCATGTGCGCAATGACCGCTACGCCATGTTTGCCGCATCGGCGGGTGGCGCGCTGCCGGGGGTGGATGTTTTTGATGCCGAGCAGGTGAATATTCCCTGCGGCTGGTGGCTGAGCCTGGCGGATGTGGATACCGTGGTGCAGGCTCTGCAAACCTATGAGGCTAACGCTTGATGCCGTCGCCGAACACTGGGTTTTGGCAGCGTGCGCGGCGGTGGCTGGTGCGTCGCTTGATTGCTATGGATGCGATGCACACTTTGGACGCGCGCCCAGCTCCACAGCAGTCTGAAGCACGGCTAGCACCCACGGAGCCTGCTGCCATAGCCATGCATGACCCACTAGACACCTACGCACGCGGCACGCTGGGGGCACAGGCCGCGGTGGATATTTTCAAAGGCGTGTGGTCGTCTGAATTGCCCGCTGCATTGGGCGTGCACAGTGGCGGCGCCAAGCTGTTTGAAGACCCGCGCATTCAGTGGATGCTGGATCAACTGGGCGGTATTGCCCACTGGCGCGTGCTGGAGCTGGGGCCGCTAGAGGGCGGCCACAGCTCCATGCTGCAGGCGGCAGGTGCCGGGCAGGTTCTGGCGATGGATGCCTGCGCTATGTCGTATCTGAAGTGCCTGATCGTTAAAGACCTCTGCAAGCTCACCCAGGTGGATTTTCAGTACGGTGACTTCATGACCTACCTGGAGCAAAGCGGCCCCGGTTTTGATTTGGTGGTGGCCAGCGGTGTGCTCTACCACCAGCGCGACCCGGTGGCCTGCCTGCAGCGCATGGCCGCCCGCAGCGACCGGTTGTTTATCTGGACCCATTACTACACCGATGACCTGCACACCGAGCACCTGCGCGCAGACATGTTTACGCCGGTGCCTGCGGGCACTGTGGGCGGACTGGCGCAAGGCTTCAACGGTACGCTGTTTCGCCTAAATTACGAGGCCTACCTACCCGGCGTGAAGTACCGGGGCGGCGTGGACGACCACACCCACTGGATGCGCCGGGAGGACATCCTGGCCTGCCTGCAGCAATGCGGCCTGACCGACATCCGCATTGCCTTTGACCAGCAGGAGCACCCGTTTGCGGCCAACTTTGCGCTGTTGGCGCAGAGGCCCGGCGCGGGGGATACACCCGATACACCACCAGAAGCGTCGCCCGCAAGCTTGTTGGACTACCGCGCGCAGATGCGCGCGCTGGGCGGGCCCGAGCCCTGGTGTATAGACGCCATTCGCCTGTACAACGGTGTGTTAGAAGTGTCCGGTTGGGCCATCCCCCCGGCGGGTGTGATCGGGCGCATGGGTTTTGTGGTGAATGGCCAAACGGTGGCTGCGTTGGAATGCGGCCTGCCTCGGCCCGATGTGGGTTCGTTTTATTGGTTTTACCCGGCGTCTGGGTATTGCGGTTTTGCGTTGCGACACCCTATCGCAACCATCGACGACAAGCCCCTGCACTTGCAGTACATCGATATAGGCACCGGGCAGACCATCGCCCCCCAGCATGACTTCTATGCCCACCCCCAAGACCTGCGCGGCGAATCGCCCGCGCCCCCCTTGGCGCTGGTGCAGCGCACCCACACGGGCAACTCGGCCGATCAGTATTTTGTAGAGGGCACGTCCATCTACTACGCCATAGCCAATGCGTTTCTTGAAGCAACCGGCCAACCGCTCAGCACAGCAGGCACGGTGCTGGACTTCGGTTGCGGTCCAGGGCGGCTCACGCGGCATTTGCTGCGCGAACCCGGCTTGCGCGTAGTGGGCGTGGATGTGGACCCCGCATGTGTGGATTGGTGCCGGGAGCATTTGGGCGCGGCACGATTCATGGCAGGGCCCTTGCATCCGCCTTTGACACTGGAAACCGCCAGCGTGGACTGCGTGCTCGCCATCGCCGTGATGCAACACCTGCGCGAAGAAGATGGCCTGCAGTGGCTGGCCGAATGGGTGCGTATCTGCAAGCCCGGCGGCTACCTATTGGTGTCGATTGCCTCTGACCTGGCGCTGACCCGCGCCCGCCTGAGCGAGGCACACTATGCCAGCATTCGGGGCTATGCAGTAGTAGAGCTAAGCCGGAACCCGGACCTGGATGGCGTGATTGCAGACACTGATTACTACAAGAATGTGCTGCACAGCCATGCCCACATCCACAGCGTCTGGCCTAGCTTAGGGGTGGAGGTGCTGCGCATCGTGCCGGGCTGCATTGGCAACCACCATGATTTGGTGGTGCTGCGCTGCAAGCGCTAGCGTTTGTCACCCGGTGCAGCTTGAGAGGGGGCTTTGCAAGCAGGGGGCTGCTACAAACTTAGTAGCTGCTTCCGCACTGTCCACGGCTTGAACGGCACATTTGGCTAAAAACTGCAGCCAAACTACCGCCGCCCATCCAGCAGCATAATTTCCCGAATTGGGTCGCGGATCAGCGTGCCCTGCGCGGCTTCTATGGCTTTGGCGCGGGCTGCGCTGGGCGCGGCGCGGCTGGCGGAACAACTGCCGGTGTTGATATAGCGCAGCGCAGCGCCCACCAGGGCCTCCGCGCTGTCGCCCAGCGGGTGGTCAAAGTCATCGGCCACCACGCATCCGGGCAGATTGGCAGGCGTGCCGCCGGTGCCGCCCGGAAAAAAGCCATCGGCATAGTCGCCAAAGCCCGCGTGGTTCAGGCCCTTGAACTGCACCGTGAAGTAGGACACGCCGCAGTTGTCCCGCGCGCTAAAGCCGTAGGGTTTGCCGCGTGTGGTCGTGCCGATCTGGATGACCTCGACGCCCACGCCGCGCAGCGCGTTGATGGTTTCTTCGCTGGCCGATGCGGTACCGCGCGTGGTCAGCACAAACACGCGCTGCAAGCCCAGCTGCGGCAGGGGCTCACCATACGAGGCCGAGAAGCCCACAGTTTCACGGGCGAACAGGGTGGAGGCGCGCGCCGTGGTGTAGGCAAAGGGGTTCTTGTCGTTGTAGACCAATTGCGAAAAGACCTTGCCATCCGTTCGGGCCGCACCCGCAATCATGAAGCTGAGCTGGCTGGCGATGGTGAGGTAACCGCCGCCGTTGTAGCGCAGGTCGAGTATCAGGTCGGTGATGCCAGAGCCGCCATTGGCATCCTTGAGCTGCTGCACGGCGTTCTTCAGCTCCAACTCGGCCGGGCCCAAAAAGCCGGTAAACAACAAGTAGCCCACCTGCTGGTGCGGTGCCTCCAGCACACCCGCTTTGGGCACGGTGGCCTCGGTCAGCGTGCGGGCAAACATGGTGACAGTGCGGGCCTGGGTGGCACCCACATCCATCAGCTCAAAAATATAGCTGCGGCCCGCCACCGGGGTGTACAGGGCTTCATTGAGCAGCGCCACATTGTTGGTGGTGGCAAAGGGCTCGGCGTTGATGCTGATCAGCGTGGCACCACGCGCTATGCCGCCTTCGCTGGCGGGCGTATTCGGGTCCACATACACCACGCGGGCCTTGCGCGGCGGCGCGGCAGCCAGTAGCGTCCAATGCACGCCAAAGCCCACCACCGCAGCGTCGTTGAACAGTGCATTGTTTTCAGCCGTAGAGCGGGTGTAGTGAAACTGGTCCACCGGCGTGTTGGAGTCTGTGAGCGCGCGGGTGCGCTGGATGTTGAAGTAGGCATCCACCACGTCAAAGTTGTTGGTCAGGGTTTTGGTGCTGCGCGCATTGGTGCTGGTGCTGTAGTAGTCCACACGCGCACCCACGGTGTAGCCATTGGTGGATACCGTGGGCACCTCTTTGTACCAAAGGTAGGTGTCGTTGACAAAGCTGTTGATCCAGCGCAGTTCGTCTTGCAGGGTGCCTTGGGTGTCGGGGTAAGGCCTGCCCGTGTTGGGGTCAATCACATCGGCACCGCGCGGCACCGCGCAGACGTTTTGCGTTCTGCGCGAGGGCAAAGCCGCGATGAGTTGCGATGCCCCGGTGCGCTCTCCTACACCGCGCAGGGTCACATCACCCAGTCTGACCACGGTCTTGCTGTAGACCGTATCGCCAATCTGCAAACGTGGCATTTCCAAATACTGGGTGCCGGTGTCGTAGGTGGCGATGTAAGACGGAAACCCATCGGCCTGGGCCACGGACCGTGCCTCGCCCACCGAGACCAGACTGATGTCTTCCGGGCGCAGCCCCAACTCGACATTGAGATAAATAGCACTGCCAATGGCCAAGCTAGGCAGCGCCAGGCCCCCGGTGGCGGGATGGAACACCGCCGTCTGCGCGGCCTGCACCCCAGGTGCCGCCAGCGCCCACAAGAAACCTGCTGCAATCAAAAATTTAGATGTCATGGTTCACGCCGCATTTCGGCCACAAAGTCGTAATAGTCGCTACGGCAATACGAGTGCGTTAGCTCCACCGCCTGGCCAGATTCTAGATAACCAATGCGGGTGATGAACAGCACCGCTTGGCGCTCCGCAATACCCAGTTGCTCTGCCAAGCGGGGCTGCGCGTTGATGGCGCGAATATGCTGCAGGGCACGCACGGGCGCTTTGCCAATGCCGTCCAGGTAGGCATAGAGCGAGGCCCCCACGGCCAGAGGGTCTTGAATCACGGTTTGCGGCAACACGCTCACCTCAAAAGCCATCACGATGTCGTCTGCCAGCCGCAGCCGCTCCAGGCGGGCCACCTTGTCGCCCGGCCGCAGCCCGAGTGTGAGCTGCTCATCCGTCATGGCCACATCCACCCGGCGGTCTAGCCAGCGGGATGACGGTGCGTAGCCCTTGCAAGTCAGGGTCTCCGAAAAACTGGTGAGCTGCGACAAAGGCTGCTCAATATGCGGCGCAATGTAGTTGCCCGAGCCGCGGCGGCTCACGATCAGGCCCTGCGACACCAACTGGTTGATGGCCGAGCGCGCGGTCACGCGGGAAACGTTCAGTGTCTCCGCCAACACGCGCTCAGAGGGCAGCGCCTCTTCGGGCTTGTAGCGTCCATCACGAATCGCACCAGCCAGCATGCGGGCCAGTTGTTGGTAAATCGGCGAGCTGTCCAGCGCGTCGGGTTCAAACTGCAAGAGTTTGTCGGAACTCATTCAACGGTCTCCAGATACTTCAATGTCAAAACTCGGGTTTCCAGCGTCCGCCAAACTGAAAAGCGGGCAGCTCTTTGCCCCCATTGCCGCTCAAGTCGGCCAGGGTCTGCAGATGCCGCAGCATATGGGCTTTGCTGCCCTGGTCCAGGCTGGCCTGCAAGGCAGCTGCACGCTTCATGGCCTGCAATGCGCGGGTCAGGTCGCCGTATTTTTCAGCAATGGCAGCGTCTTCTTGCTCTATGCGCAGTGCAATATGCTGGGCATTGGCACGCTGGGCCGCGGCGCGCGCCAGGTCGAGTGATGCGCTGGCCGGTGCCACCTGCCCCAGGGCCGACTGGCACTTGGCGCGCAGCAGAAACAAGGTGGCCAGGCCCCAATGGTGGGAGCAGTCTTCTAGCGCGCGCTGGGCTTCCTGGGTTTGCAGCAAGGCGGTTTCTGGCTGGCCTTGCAGAGCAGAGATCTCCGCAAGCCGCACCAGGCATTCGCTGGCAATGTCGTCCATCTGCTCAGCCTGCGCCATGGTCATACCCTCGCGCAGATGGGCTAGCGCTTTGTCATAGTCGCCCAGCTCCATTTCATTCACGCCCAGGTTGACGGTGTTAACCACGCGCAACTCGCGCAGGCGCATGTCAAACCGGGCCCATTGGGACATGGGCAAGCGCTGCGCAGAGCTGGTTAGCGTTGCCAGCGTCTGGCCCAGCCCGGCAAACACCAGCACCGCCAAGTCGGGCGCACCCAGCGCATCGCAAATTTGCCCCATGCCCAGCTTGCACCAACTCCAGCTGATGCGGTCTCCGTCGCGCAGCGCCAGCTCCATGCCCTGCGTCCAATAGCCCATGGCCACACCGTATTCGGCTCGGGAGTAGTAGGCGCGGCCTATCAGGTGCAGCATATGGGACTGCTCACCAAATTCGCCGCAGCGCTGCGCCCGCTCTGCCGCTTCGGTCAGCCAGGCAATCGACGCATCGGAGTAGCCATCCTGGTCAATGACCAAACCAAAGGTCTGCGCAATCAGCACAAAGGCCGCATCATCGTCCAGCTCTCGTGCACGCTGCATGCCGTCGATGCACCGCTGGTAGAGCCCTCGGCTGCGCCCCTTGCGCCCCGCGTGCTGCAGCTCGGCCACAACGGGCTTGAGTGTTCGGTGGGTGGCATCAAAAAGTAGCATGGTCGTTGCGGTTGGCAGAAAATAGTTGACGCTGATCGTAAGCGCATTGGCCAGGGCAAATGCCTGGCGGGGCTGAAACAGGCAAGGCCGAGTGCTTTGCTATACAAATAGGAGCTGCTCCCGCACTATTCATGGTCCAGAAGGCGTATTTGGCATAAAATTCAGCAGGCGGCAATCGGTTCGCGTCGATGAATACTGAGATAGAAGCACCATGAATATTCGGGTCAACTGGCTACCACCTTCGCATCTGGGCAGCCAAGCGAGCCTAGTTGTTGAGTGTGCCATGGCTGTAGACTGAAACAATCGTGTCACCTACCGCCCAACCGCCTCGCACACCTTGGTGTAATTTTCCCAATGTGTTGATCCACGCTGACGAATCGGCGGTAAAGCAGCATCCGGCTTACCAAGCCGCCAAGGCCGGAGACGATGCCGCCGCCATGATCTTGGTCCTTGACACTTTTAATATGGACCGTGTGCGAGAGTTGCGGAACCTTGTAGGAGACGTCTTGCCAACCCTGGTTAGCGCGCATGCACTGGAGCGTGAAGGCGTTAACGCCATACCTGAGGTTTTTGCTGAGCGATTGAGCCAAGTTTTGGGCTGGCCCGCCGAGACCGGGCTTGTACAGACCAACGTCGTTTCGCATACAGGGGCAAACGGATTTTGGCGCTTGGCACGCCAAGCAGAGTTTGACGGCCCTGTGCAGCCAGGCCACGGCTATGTGCTGGTGGATGATTTCGTAGGCATGGGTGGCACGCTGGCGAACCTAAAAGGTTATATTGAAACCAAGGGCGGAAAGGTGCTGGCCGCTGTGTCTTTGACCGGCAAACCCCATTCCGCCAAACTGGCACTGTCGCCGCAACGATTGCAAGAACTGAGGAGTAAACATGGAACCGAACTTGAAAGCTGGTGGATGGGACGATTCGCTCACTCCTTCGACGCGCTTACTGAATCAGAAGCTCGCTACCTTGCCAGGACCGAGACGGCTGACACCATCAGAAATCGAATTGTTGAGGCGCAGTAAACAGGAGATGGCACAACGTTTTTCGGCGAACTATGTCCGCCATAAACAAGCCTGACTACTCCTCAGGATTTTCGAACTTCGCGTTTTGAATCGCAGCACTTTGCAGTTTTTCTTCACCGCTGGCTACAGAACTCGGGAGTAGTGCGGGCCACGCCATGCCCCTTGTTCATCACCAACTCGGTTTCTGGGATTTCGGGGGCGTAGCGCGCAGAAACAATGCCTCCGTACACGGAGTCAACCAATGCGGTCTTCTCGGCCAGAGTTTGTAGAATTTCAATCGGGAAGGTGTTTTTAGCAAACGCTTCCCAAAAACTTCGAGTGAACCAGCGAACGAAGTCTGCTTTGTTCATTTGATGGATTGCTGCCGCGCTTGGTGAGACTTTTCCAGCAGTGCTGCGAGCGGGCTTCCTTCGGCGATATATGGCGCGACGATTTCCGTTGCCAATGCCAGTACCAGTCGATTACGGGCCAGCGCTGTTCCGCGGGTGGTACGAATTACATCGGACGGGCACGCGGTGATAACCAGCATTCGCCCAGCCGCCAGTGGTTCACGTTCATCAGGCGCTGGGCGGTAGTCCGTCATGCCACGGGCCAGCACTTTCACCACAGTGCCCTTGCGGCGCAGTACGGAACGCAGCACCTGCTGCTCAAGGGGCGAGTGAAAGCCGCTGACGATGACGCGTCCGGTTTCCACCCACTGCGGCACCCGTTCCAAGGTTTCCAGTAGTACATGGCCAGGGCATTCGCGGGAGGCGATTAGGCCGAGCAATGATGCATTCCGTAGCGCCGCATTGCCAACACCCGAGAGCTGAATTGGCTCGCCCGCGCCAAAACGTTCCTGCACTGTGGTCGCGCACGCAATAGGAACAGGCTTCACTGATCCTCACCGGTGTCGCCAACTCGGTACTTGATGGCATAGTTCAACATGAAATCAAGTTGCTCTGCTGACATGCCATAGCCATCGACAATAGCGAGTTCAATTCTGTCAATCGCATCTTTGGATTTTGACGGAGTGACAGACTCCAACTCGACGACACCAGTCTTTTTGTTGTGCATTCTGATGATGCGACCTTTAGACGTGTAGTCGATCTCTGCTTCGTCGCTTAGTCTCTTTAACGAAGCCCCCAGCGCAGAACTCATTGCTGGCATTGGCATGAAATGTATGTCTGACGGATTCAGATCACGGCAGTTGGACGTAACTTGCCAATAGAAGAAAAAACTTGTGCTGAGAAGAACAGCATGGACTGCACCTTTTGAATCCGAATCTACTCGAAGAATAGTTTCTCGGGAACTCGATGTGGCCACTCCGTTGATCCAGCATTTGGGTGGACGAAGTGTTGCGGAATTGAAATATCGGAGTCCTGTATTTTTGTAGAAAATAGCATCACCGCCTCCTAACATCTTGGTGGCATTGAGTGGCTTGAACTTTTGGAGACATCGAATCAGGTTTGCCTCGACCGGGCCACGAACTTTTGGCCAAATGCCATTTCGTAGCAATATGTCAGTTGTGTCGATGTAGGAGAGAGTTTGAAACAAGGCGGGACGCTCAGCTTGACTCCAATTCAAATAGCCGCCGGACTTTCTGCTGCTTCCCTTCGATGGATGGCGAATGTATATGGTCAGTCTTTGCTCCGCGCCTTCGAAAAGCTTGCCGGGTCTAGTGTTGAAGTCAACGTGATAAACACCACCCCCTTCAGCTAACTTAGCGCGCAACGCTTGCATTCGATCCGTGCTTGGCAGAGAAATGGGAACAATGAACGCTTCACGCCCACTTGGGCACAATTGCCGCGCTCTGTAGCAGCAGGCCGCAAAAAGATTGGTTGAGTATGCTGCGTACTCATCTATCAAGGTGTAGCAATCGCGCACTTTCGAATACTCAACATACGGTGGGTTTCCGATCACCACATCAAATCCGCCTTCGTGCATCACGCCGTAAAACTCAGCCGACCAGTGAAACGGTTGATGACTCTCGCGCCATGCAGCGAAGGCCTTAGGTTTTGTAGGATCGACTCCGTAATCGCGCGCCAGGTACTTGTCCAACTCCAGACTCAGATTGCTCAACTTGCCGCGCAGGCGGCGCTTGTCTTCTGCGGTGACCTTGCCACCGTGCACAGTTTGTTGACCACGGAAGAAGTTAAACGCATCCGCAAGATCTGCCATATTGGCCTTGATCTCGTCGCGGTGGGTCTGGTCGCTGGCCAACGTGTTGGCTGCATCGAATTGCGCTTCTGTGGCGTAGCCAACCAGTGTGTTGCCCGTGCGGATGTTGAAGTCAATGTCTGGCAACGGCTCCAGTTCGCGCCCGGCATCCACCTGCGACACGAGCTTGAGAAAGAGGCGTAGCTTACAAATTTCTACCGCCTCGGCCATGATGTCCACTCCAAACAGGTTGTGCAGGATGATGCTCTTGTAGATGTAGTAGCGGCGGGAGGGGTGTTTGTCGACCTCGGCCAGCGCCCTCACAAAATCAGGCTCGCCTGTTTTGCCCAGTTTTCTGGCATCTTCTACAAACCCTTCCATCCGGTCCAAGCAAGCTTCATAGAGTGGCTCCAGCACGCCCAGTGCGGCAAACAGAAATGCACCGGAGCCGCAGGTCGGGTCAAGAATGGTGATGCCATGGCGAAATTTTTCGTTTGATTTTTCCGGTACGCGACCCACAATCGCCTGCCAGATGGCGCGTAGCAGGTCAGGGCCGGTGCAGGTATCGATCACGTCCTGCATGAACTGGCGAATGTCCAGATTCAGGGTAATCAGGTCGTCGGTGCTTTTGACTTCGCCGTTGACGAGCTTGTCACGAATGGCCAGGCTGCGGCTGCGACGATCTACATATTCGCGCCAAGTTTCGGTGGGCAGGGTGCCGCGCTCGCCAGCGGTGGTGGTAAACACCGCTTCGCCCAGGTTGTAGCGGCGCTCAAACATGCGGGCGTTCGCGTCCCTCATGCCGGTCTGTACGAAGTCTGGCAAGGCGCTTTCGGGCACTATGCCGCCACTGGCGT
Organism: Burkholderiales bacterium PBB3; assembly: GCA_002256115.1. GTDB lineage: Bacteria > Pseudomonadota > Gammaproteobacteria > Burkholderiales > Burkholderiaceae_C > Allorhodoferax. Next base: position 64,752 of record NKIK01000011.1, on the reverse strand, counting down.
CAATGACACCCGTTTTCATGGCCGGATAGAGGTAGCGATCTGGATCGGCTTTCAGTAAATGCCATACCGATGACTCACCATCGAAAGCCACCTTGCAGCGTTCCCTGGCCTGCTCCAACAGATGGGGGATGACTGTGTTTTTGCTGATGTACTCGGTGATGTCTTCTTTGGTGTAGTACGCGCCCATTTGCTTTTGGTTGATGTACTTCTCAAAGATGTAGCCGAGTACATCGGGGTTGATCTCGGTGCCTTTGGACAGCGGGCGGTCGTCCAGGTGCCAATCCCACGCATCAAAAAATGCGAACAGATGCTCGAATGCTTCGTCGGGCACGTCGATGCCGGGGTTGGCTTCTTCCAGTTCGTGCAGAGAGAACAGCCCCCCGTTTAGGTATGGCACATCGCCAATCAGCCGGGTGAGCTCCGCACTACGGTCGCCTTTAGCTAAGCCCAAGCCCTCATGGAAAAGGCGACGCAAGAATTGGCGATAAAAGCTGTGGAACTTGCCCTTACCTTCCTCGGCCTGCACCCGGGTCAGGCGGTCGCGCAAATAGGTTTCACTTCCGTCCAGGAAACCCTTCTTCTGGATGAAATACACAAACATCAGCCGGTTCAGCATCAGTGAAGCGTACCAAGTCTTGTCGGCTACGCTTGCAAGGCCATCTATGAAACCAGCAAAAGCATCGTGCTGGGCCTTGAATTTCTCGTAAAAACTTTTGGAGACCCGGTCACGGTCGAACGCGCGGCGCAGGCCCGTAATCACGTCGGTGAGGGTGATGGCCTCTTCTGCTTCCAGTGACCAGACAATCTGCGTCAGCTTTTGCCGCAGCGCTTCACCGCTTTGTCCCTTGTGCCATGTGTGGGTGCGTGTCGCAATGGGTTGGCCGGGCGTGCGAGACACCCACAGCCAGGTGAGAATGTTGTGCGCTGCATCGGTGAACACTAGCAGATGTTCATGCGTGTGCTTAACAGCTTCCTTTTCGATTTTTAGCAGCACGGGGCGTGCAGGGACTTTGCCCGACGCGTCGGGCGAACACAAGAGTACGGCCACGCCACGCTTGTGTGCCAAATGGCTGAGCGTGAAGGACTCGCCTTGGGCTGTGATCGCATGTGGTCGCCGTGTCGCGCCCTCCCAGCCCAACTCATTGAAGAGTTGTTCAAGCTTGAACTCACCGAGCAGTTTCTGAAAACGTGCAGCGTCTATCGTCATGGAGTTTGTCCCTGATTCAGACCGGCCAGGCCCATGGAGCAGATGAGCTTGGGTTCGCGCCGCAGGTCTTGGTCGTCAATCACGCACAAGCGCCCGTCCTCCCGTACGGAGAAAACCAAATCAAGTAATTGGTGGTCGCCAATGCCGGCTTTGAGTTGGCGATTGAGGCTATCGGTGGCGGATTGGTAAAGCGGGTAGCGGTAGATTTCTTCCATCACCCGGTCAATGCGGCGGACGTAGTCATCGGTGATGAAGAGATCGCGCTTATTGCCGAGCCCTTCACGAAAGCGTTTGAGCCGCTCGAAAATTTTGAAGCGTGCACCCGATGGGCGGCCCAATGCACCGCCGAAGGACTTTTCTTCTTCGACGATGTGCGCCAAGCCTTGCTGTGTGAGCGCATGGTGTTGCTCTTGGCGGGGTAGCGCCGGGGTGTCGGCTGCGCAAGCAGCCGCTTTCAAAATAGTGAGCTGGGATTGGGTGACGGGCTTGCCGGATTCATCTATCCATGCCAGTGCGTCATTGCCCTGGGTCGTGCGCATATAGACCAGCACACCTTGGGGTGACGCAGGGTTGTGCGCATGGCCTTTGGTGGCATAGACCACATCGGGCATGGTTTCGATCTGGGCGACAAGCGATGGATCAGCGTCGGTGGCGTTCTTCCAGATTTGGTAGGCGTAAGAGGCCAAATCCACTTCGCTGTCGCCGTCGTCATCCAGAATGCCGTTTTTCTCGGTGTAGAGATCGCGGATGAGTTCTTCGTCCGTGTCATCGTCAAAGAAGCTTTCGTCGGAGCCCACCACTTCAGCGTTTTGAATCAACCGTTGTCTGACACGCGCACGCAACTGAATCAACCGCTCTACACCATCAGCGGGTACAAATGAGTAGCAAAGGATGGTGTCGGATTGCTGGCCAATACGGTCCACACGCCCCGCGCGCTGAATTAGGCGGATGATGGCCCAGGGCAGGTCGTAGTTGACGATGATGTGGGAGTCCTGAAGGTTTTGGCCCTCCGAGAGCACGTCGGTGGCGATCAATACCCGCAATTCGTCTGGCTTGCGCACCAGATCACGTTTGGCATTCGATACGGGTGAAAAACGCCAAGCAAGCCCAGTAGGGTCAACGCTTTGACCGGTGGCTTCTTCCACCTGCTGGATGCCCCGTGCGACAAGTTGGGCCTTGAGATAGCGTGCTGTATCGGCAAACTGGGTAAAGACGAGCAGCTTCTCTTTGGGGTGGTGCTGGTTGATGAGTTCGATCAATGCCGCAAGTTTGGTGTCTGCATCGGCCCGCCACTCGCCGCAAGTAGCCAACAGTTGCAACAGCGACTGTGCATCGGTGTATAGGTCATTTGCCAATGCCTTGATGAACGAAGTGCCTGGCAGCCACTTGAAACGGTTCTTCAATGGGCCGCTATATGCCTCGTATGCCTTCTCGGCGCGCAGGCGGTAGGCTGCTTCGGTACGCAAACCGTTGGTGGCCGTGGGATCGGTAGCATCTTCTTCACCATCGTCATCCACCAGCAAACCGTCAGGGTCTTCGTCGTAATGGCGTGTGTCCAGCAGCTCTGCGCCCTGGGTGCCTAGCGGAATGTCTAGGCCGCTCTCGATAGCATGCAGCACGATAAAGTTGCGCAAAATGTGTCGCTCAATCGACAGAATGAAAGCCGGTCCAGCGCTTTCGAGCCGTTTGAATAAATTGGTTTTGCAGAAGCCCATCAAGCGGGTGCCAGCGCGGGACAGTCCCTCAATGGTTTTGGCCTGCAACAGGGTCGGCGGTGTCTTGGGTTTGGGGGCGATGTAGTTGCCCAAGCCATAACGGGGCAAAGTCAATTCATTAATGGCGTTGACAACGGGGTCGGAGTAAAAGCGGGCGTATGGATCGGATGGGTTGGCGTCATCAATCTTGAAACTGAGATTTTTGGGTACGCGCTTCGGAAAGTAAGACTTGCGTCCGTCTGAGAACAGCAGATACTTGCCGCGCTCATCTTCACCGGTGTAATGCTGCATGATGAAGCCGCGCGTGCGGCGCACCATATACAGGCGCATCAGATCACGCCAGTCATCTGGAATCTCGCTCTTTTCAAATGCAGCCAGCGAGCGCACACCACATTGGTGGCGACGGATGAACTCGTGCTCACCGCCCAGTTCGGCCAGCAGCTTTTCAGGGCGAATGCCGATGTCTGCATCTTCATGGAGAAACAACGCCAGTTGCGCCGAGAGGTCGAGATAGGTCTTGTTGTAAGGTGTTGCCGACAACAGAACCGTCAGGCTTTCGTTGCGCTCGATGTACTCGCGAATGACTTTCCAGCGCCGCCCTTCTTTGTTGCGCAGGTTGTGCGATTCGTCGATAAGCACCAGTCGATAACGACGGGTTTTTTCCGGCAGCTCTGTGATGACCCTTGACAGCGGAAGCACCTTGGCATGCAGGCGATACCGGTGGACATAGTCCTCCCACATCGCGACCAGATTTTTGGGGCAGATGATGAGCGTTTCTGTGTGGTAATCATCCTCAAACACTTTGGCCAGCGCGGTGGCCATCATGGATTTCCCCAAACCGACTACATCGCCGATCAAGACACCGCCGCGTTTGTTTAGATGGTGCGCGGCGATCTTGACTGCTGCGACTTGAAAATCAAACAACGAATCTCCAAACACCGACGGGATGCGAAATTCGGATAGACCGGCCCGCGCTTCCTGCGCCAGGTGGTAGGCCATCTTGAGGTAGACGTGGTACGGCGATACAAGTCGCTCACCCGCCCAACTCTCGTCGATGATGTCACCCAGTTCTTTGGAAATGTCGATACACCAACGATCACCCCAGCGGTCTTCAAACCAATCGACCAACTTGTTGCAGGCGTCGTGCTCAAGTACATCAACGTTCAATTCACCTTGCCTGACAAGGCCTGCAAGCGTCAGGTTGGAACTACCTAGAAACCCCGTCACAGGGTTGTTAGCGTCTTGCCGATGCAGTAAGTAAAGCTTCGCGTGCAGGGGGTGGCGCAGATACACCTTAACGACCAGTTTCTTGGCTCGGATTTGTGCTGATATCTCCCGCAATGCAGCTTCGTCGGCATTGGTGGGTGCTCCAAAGATCAACTGTTGACGAAATTCCTCGGCAATCCGGCGTTTTTCACGAAGCGCGGTCTGGTTATCGAGTTGATCTTCCTCTTCGCGATGGCGCAGAGCGTGCCGCAACTCTTCGCTTGGCGAAACGTGCATTCCCACCAGCAGGCGGCAGCAATGCCCATCACCTCCGGCCCAACGATCAACGTGGTCAGAAAGATGGTGCCAACCACGTAGGTTGAAATAGCCCACACAAAAATCCGCTCGCTCTGCAACTTTGAGGGTCTCTACCAAGGCGGGCAGCAACGGCTTTTCGATGTTATCGAAGATTCTTGGCATGGCAGCGGTGTTGACCTCCCCCTGGCAAGCCAGAATCCGTCAACGTAAGTATTAATAACGTTATAAAACGTGACTATAAGTTAAATTTACGCTTGAGAATGACGCTGAAAATAACGTCGGCGCATGGACGATGCCAAGAAACAGTTTGCGAACCAATTACGTGAGGCCATGATCGCGGCGGGCTATGAGCCCAAACCGGCCGTGCTGGAGCGGGAGTTCAATACCCGGCATTGGGGCAAGCCCATGACATTGCACGGCGTGCGGCTGTGGCTGCTGGGCGAGACCATGCCCGACTTCAACAAGATGGAGACGCTATCCAAATGGTTGGGGGTGTCCGTGCAGCAGCTCAGCTACGGCGGGCCGATTGGCCGCACGGTGGAGCAACGCCGCGCCCGGTGGGACAGCGGTATTGGCTATGAAGACCGGGACATTTTTGAGGCGTTCCTGAAGCTGCCGGTGCCCCAGCGCAAAATCATCCGCGAGGTGATTTTGACGTTTACCAAGGCCCACACCCCACCTTAAGCCCCACGCCAAGGCTCCCAAGACGCGCGAAATGCTATACAAATAGGAGCTGCTCCCGCATTATCCATGGGCTACAGGGCGGATTTGGATTGTAAACCAGCCCACTCCACCGCTAGTTTCTTCAAATCGGTGGCAACGCGACCCAGCACAGGCTCCCAGGTCCGCGATTCACTTTGTCGAAACAGCTGGGCCGTGGGGTACCAAGGGCTGTCATCGCGGTTGAGCAGCCAGCGCCAATCGGGCAAAAACGGCAGCATCAGCCAAGTCCGCTGGCCCATGGCACCGGCTAAATGTGCCACGCTGGTGTCCACACTCAGCACCACATCCAGTTGGGCACACAAGGCCGCAGTATCAGAGAAGTCGTTCAGTTCGTCGCCGTAATGCGCCACGTTGCTGTGCGCCAGCGCCTGCAAGTCTGCCGGTCTCACCTCCTTTTGCACGCTTATGTATTCGCACTCGGCCGGCAAATAGCGCAACAGAAGCTCCAAGCTCAGGCTGCGGTTTGCGTCGTTTTTGTGCACGGCATTGCCGCTCCAGACCACGCCCACGCGCGGTCTTGTGGCAAGGCCAAGGCGGGCGCGCCAGGCCTGTGTTTTGACAGGATCAGCCGCAAGGTAGGCGTGGGACCTAGGAATGTTGCCGAGTGTGGTGTTCAACGCAAGGGGCAAAGACAACAGCGGGCAGTGGTAGTCGTAGACGGGGGGGTGGCTTCCTTTTTCCACCATAGCGCCTACCCCCGGAAGCTCGGCCAACAAGTGCATCAGGGGCTTAGGGGTTTCAAGCAATACATTTGCACCCTGCGCATGGAGCAGTTGGGCGTAGCGGCAAAACTGGATGTTGTCGCCCATGCCTTGTTCGGCGCGCAGAAAAATAGTCTTGCCCCGCAGCGGCTCTTTCCCCAACCACAGGGGGGCAGCAAACTCGCGTTTGACATGTCCCGCGTGCTCCACATCCCAACGCGACTCATACAAGGGCCACGCCGCCTCCAAGTGCCCCTGGCGCAGTAACGCAATGGACTTATTGAAACGTGCGTCATGGTAAGCGGGCCGCAAGGTGAGTGCCTTGTCGTAGTCGGCAATGGCCGCGTCAAACCGATTTAGCTCCGTAAGTAGGTAGCCACGGTTGAACGTGGCTTCTGCAAAGCGGGGGTTCAGTTTTAGCGCCTGGTCGTAGCTGGACAATGCCTCACCAAAGCGCTTTATCGCGTGGAGCACAAGGCCTTGGTTGTTGTAAGCGTCTGCATAGCCTGGCTTGAGCGCCAACGCTTTGTCAAAACTATGCAGCGCCTGAGCAAAGTGCTTTAAGTTTTTGAGCGCTATGCCGCGGTTGCTCCAGGCTTCGGCAGAGTTCGGGCTGAGTTTCAAAGCTTGGTCAAAGAGAGTCAGCGCGTGCGCATCGTTTTTGGTCTGTGCGGCAATCACGCCCAGAAGGTGTAGCGCATCAAAATTGTGGGGCGCATGGCGCAGCACGGTTTCGTAGTGCACCCGAGCTTCTTGGAGTTTGCCCTGCTGGTGCAACGCAACGCCTTGCTGCAATTGCAGAGCGAGTTGCGCAGGGGCCAGCAAAGAAGGTGCGCCCGTGCCTTTGCGTGCCAAAGGAGGGGTGGGACGGAGTGACATGCCAGGATTGTACGTTTTGGTAGTTTTGCAAAGCGCAGTATTCTGCTATACAAATAGGAGCTGCTCCCGCACTATCCACGGGCTAGAACGCCGATTTGGCACCTCAATCGCGCGGCGCAAGCTTTTCCCTACTAGGCCTACTGGTTTTCCTGCCCAATCGCGGGCCGTGCCTATGGCACACTTTGTGCGGCGCAAATTAGCGCGCCTTGCGCATCCTTTGTTCCCCTCCATTGAAGGTCTCTCCATGGTGAAAACAGTTTTGAAGCGAATCCTCGCTACCGCAGCGTTGCTGCAGGTCTTGGCTCCCCATGCGGCGCAGGCACAGGCGGCCAAAGACACGCTGGTGGTGGGCATGTCACAGTACCCGTCCAGCCTGCACCCCGGCATTGAGCCCACCGTGGCCAAGACCTTTGCCATGCGCTTTGGCTACCGCCCCATTTCTACCTACAACGATGACGGAAAGATGGAGTGCTTTTTGTGCACTGAAGTGCCCACCGTGGCCAACGGGCGCGCCAAAGTGGTGGACCTGGGTGGTGGCAAAAAGGGGCTGACCGTGCGCTACACCCTGCATCCCCAGGCCAAGTGGGCCGATGGCACACCCATCACCTCCAACGATGTGGCCTTTAGCTGGTCCTTGGGCGTCAAGCCCGAAAGCGGCTTTGCACGGCCCGATGTGTTTCAGCGCATCACCAAGGTGGAGACGATTGACTCCAAGAACTTTGTGCTGCACATGAACCGCGCGGAGTACGACTTTGCCGAGCTGTTCGCCTTTGCGCTGATTCCCGCGCACCTGGAAGAACCCGTAGTCAAGGCGCTAGCAAGCCCTGTGGATTACAACAAGAACACACTCTACAACCGCACGCCCACCGCAGCAGGCTTGTGGAATGGCCCTTACAAGCTGGCGCAAATTCAAAGCGGCGCGTTTTTGGTGTTTGAGCCCAACCCGCACTGGTGGGGCAAAAAGCCCTACTTCAAGCGCGTCACCATCAAGACCATCGACAACACCGCCACGCTGGAAGCCAATCTGCGCTCGGGTGATATCGACTTCATCTCGGGCGTGCTGGGCCTCTCCATCGACCAGGCATTGGCGATGTCCAAAGAACCAGCCCTGCAGCAAAAATTCAACTTCGAATTTCCCATGCTGCTGGTCTATGAGCAGATCCACATGAACCGCAACCACCCTGCGCTGGCCGACAAGCGCGTGCGTCAGGCTTTGTTGCAGGGCATCGACCGCGAGACCTTGGTCAAGCAATTGGTGGATGGCAAATTTCCGGTGGCCCACACCTGGGTCAATCCCCAGGAGCCTGGCTATGACCCGAACGTCATGAAGTACCCCTTCGATGCCAACAAGGCCAAAGGCTTGCTGGACCAAGCGGGCTACAAACCAGGTGCCGATGGCATTCGCGTGAATGCGGCCGGGCAGCGTTTGTCGATGGAATACATGACCACGGCAGGCAACAAACTGCGCGAGCTGATTCAACAAGTGCTCCAAAACCAATGGAAAAAGATTGGCGTGGAGGTGGTGATCAAAAATACGCCCGCCCGCACCTTCTTCGGTGAAACGCTTAAGAAGCAGCAGTTCACCGGCCTGGCGCAATTGGCCTGGAGCTCCAACCCAGAGTCACCGCCCGGTGACACCCTGTCTACCTCCGGCATTCCCACCGCAGCCAACAATTACGCAGGCGTCAATTACACCCACTTCAGCAACCCGGCCATGGACAAGCTGATCGACGACATCAAACGCGAGCTGGACCCGGCCAAGCGCAAGCCCCTGTGGGTTGAGATGCAAAAAATCTATACCGAAGAGCTGCCGGTGATACCCCTGTTCTTCCGCACCGATGTGTATGTGGTGCCCAAGTGGCTGACCGGCGTGCTGCGCCCGGGCCAGAAGCCCTCAGCCTATTTTGACCAAGAAGCCTGGGGCGTGCGCTAAAGCCATGGTGACCCTTCGATGCACGCTTGCCGCGCTCAGCTTCCTGGCGGGTGCGGGGCTGGCGCAGGCGCAAGCACCCAAAGACACCTTGGTCATTGGCATGTCGCAGTTCCCCTCCAATTTGCACCCGGCGATAGAGTCCACCGTGGCCAAGGTCTACGCCATGCGCTTGGGCTACCGGCCTATAGCCGGCTTTAACGACGACAAAAAGATGGAGTGCTTTTTGTGCACCGAGATCCCCACCATCTCCAACGGCAGAGCCAAGCTGGTGGATTTGCCAGGAGGCAAAAAGGGCATGACGGTGCGGTTTACCCTGCACCCCAAAGCCACCTGGGGCGACGGCACGCCTCTCACGTCCAAGGACGTTGCTTTTAGCTGGGCGCTAGGGGCCAAGCCCGAGAGCGGGTTTTCTCGGGCCGAGCTGTTCCGCAAAATCACACGGGTCGAGACCGTGGACGCCAAAACCTTTGTGCTGCACATGAACAAGGTGGCCTACGACTTTGCCGATCTGGTCGACTTTGGGCTGGTGCCAGCGCACCTGGAAGACAGCGTGGTCAAGGGCCTGAAGAGTCCGGCCGACTACAACAAGAACACCACCTACAACCGCGAACCCACCAAGGCTGGGCTTTGGAACGGCCCTTACCTGGCGACGCAAATTCAATCTGGCGCCTTCATGGTGTTTGAACGCAACCCGCACTGGTGGGGCCAAAAGCCGCATTTCAAGCGCATCACGATCAAGACCATCGAGAACACCGCCACGCTGGAGGCCAACCTGCGCTCGGGCGATCTGGACATGACCTCTGGCGAGTTGGGCCTGTCCATCGACCAAGGCCTGTCCATGGCGGCAGAGCCTGCGGCACAACAAAAGTACGACTTCTCCTTTCCGCCGATGCTGCTCTATGAGCGTATTGTGATGAACCAGGACCACGCCGCGCTCAAAGACAAGCGCGTACGTCAAGCCCTGCTGCTGGGCATAGACCGCGAAACCCTGGTCAAGCAACTGGTGGGGGGCAAGTTTCCTGTGGCGCATACCTGGGTGAACCCGCTGGAGCCGGGTTTTGATACCAACGTGACTAAATTCGCTTTTGACCCCAGCCGCGCCAAGGCGCTACTGGAGCAAGCGGGCTACAAGCCTGGCCCCGGTGGCATTCGGGTGAACGCTGCCGGGCAGCGTCTATCGATGGAGTACATGACCACTGCGGGCAACAAACTGCGCGAGCTGATTCAGCAGGTGCTGCAAAACCAGTGGAAACAGATTGGTGTGGAAGTGGTGATCAAAAACGTACCGGCCCGTACGTTCTTTGGTGAGACCTTGAAGAAGCACCAGTTCTCTGGGTTGGGGCAATCCGCCTTCAGCTCCACGCCCGAGAGCCCCCCAGTGACTACTTTGAGCACTGAGGGAATCCCCACCGCAACCAACAACTACGGCGGCCAAAACTACTCGCATTTCAGCAACCCGGTCATGGACCGGCTGATCAACGAATTGCAGGCCGAGCTGGACCCGGCCAAGCGCAAACTTTTGTGGACCCAAATGCAAACCGTGTTTACCGACGAATTGCCAGAGCTACCCCTGTTCTTCCGCACCGATGTGTGGGTAGTGCCCAAGTGGATGACCGGTGTGCTGCGCCCCGGCCAACTACCCGCTAGCACATACACCGCAGAAACCTGGGGTGCCCGCTGACATGACTGATACCCAAGACCTGCTGCGCGTCGAGCACTTGTCGATCGATTTCAAGACCGACAAAGGCCCCCTTCGCGCGGTCGACGACATTTCTTATTCCATAGCACCGGGCAAAACCTTGGGCTTGGTGGGCGAAAGCGGTTGTGGCAAATCGACCACGGCTTTGGCCCTCATGGGGCTGCTGCCATCGGTGGCCACGGTGAGCGGGAAAGCGCATTTTCTAGGCACCGATTTATTCACCCAGACCGAGAAAGAATGGCAAGGAGTTCGCGGCAACCGCATGGCCATGATTTTTCAGGAACCGATGACGGCGCTGAACCCGGTGATGCCGATTGGCGAGCAGATCAGTGAAACCCTGCTGCTGCACCAGGGTCTGAGTGGCAAGGCCGCGCTGGAGCGCGCCATTGAAATGCTGGACGAAGTGGGCATTGCATCCGCCCGCACCCGTGCTGCGGCTTACCCGCACCAGCTCTCGGGCGGTATGCGCCAGCGCGCCATGATTGCCATGGCACTGGCCTGCCGCCCCAGCCTGCTGATTGCCGATGAGCCTACCACGGCGCTGGATGTGACCATTCAGGCGCAAATTCTGGAGCTGATGCTGGAGCTGCAAGACCGTATTGGCATGGCGATTCAGTTCATCAGCCACAACCTGGGCGTGGTGTCCGAGTTGGCAGACGACATCATCGTCATGTACGCCGGACGCATTGCAGAGCGCGCACCGGCCGCGCGCCTGTTTGCGGAACCCCGCCATCCCTATTCGGTGGGGCTGATCAACACCCTGCCCAATTTGCAGCACCGCCAAAGCCGCCTGCCAGTCATCCCGGGTGGTATGCCTAATCTGGCCGCGCCCTCGCCCGGCTGCCGCTTTGCCGACCGCTGCCCCCGCGTGGTGGCGCAGTGCCGGGAGCAGGTGCCACCCCTCGTTACCGTCGCCCCCGGGCACGATGTCGCTTGTTTCAGGGCCGACGCATGAATACCCCATCTGTCACCCCTCCTTTGCTGCAGGTCGACTCTTTGGCCGTGCATTTCCCCATGGCCCGCATTTCGTGGCTGCAGCGTGGCCCGTCGCCCGTGCTACAGGCGGTGTCCGATGTGAGCTTCTCCATCCAACCCGGTGAGACGCTGGCGCTGGTGGGCGAAAGCGGCTGTGGCAAGACCACACTGGGCCGTGCCATCGTGGGCTTGTATCCCGCCACACGCGGTGCCATTCGCTTCAAGGGTGAAGACCTGACCCAGCAGACCAGCGCCGAACGCAAAAAGGCGCGTCAGGCCATCCAGATGATTTTTCAGGACCCCTACGAGTCGCTCAATCCGCGGCTGCCGGTATCCGATGTCATCACCGAGCCATTGCTGATTCACGGCATTGGCAACCGTGCTGAGCGCGCTGACCGCGCCCGTGCGCTGATCGCGCAAGTGGGCTTGCCAGTGGACGCGCTGAACCGCTATCCGCACCAGTTCTCGGGTGGCCAGCGCCAGCGCATTGCCATTGCCCGCGCGCTGGGGCCTGAGCCCGCGCTCATCGTCGCGGACGAGCCCCTATCAGCGCTCGACGTTTCCATCCAAAGCCAGATCCTGAATCTGATGAGCGAGCTGCGCGAGCAACGTGGTTTGAGTTATTTGTTCGTCAGCCACGACCTATCGGCTGTGCATCATCTGGCCGACCGCGTGGCGGTGATGTACCTGGGCCGCCTGGTGGAAGTAGCGCCGCGCAATGAACTGTTTGCCACGCCCAGCCACCCCTACACCCAGGCGCTGATGGATGCGATACCCCGCATCGGCCAGGGCCGACGCGCCCGCGGCCGCACCATTGCCGGTGACTTGCCCAGCCCGCTCAAGCCGCCCTCCGGCTGTGCCTTTCACCCCCGCTGCCCCAAGGCACAAGCCATCTGCAAAACCGATGCGCCGGCGCTGCTTGCGGCCCCAGGACGCGCAGTGCAGTTGGTTGCCTGTCATTTCAAGGATTGAGCAAGATGGTTCGATTCATTGCATCCCGACTCCTGCAAAGCGCCCTCGTTTTGCTGGTCATGTCTTTCATCATCTACGGCCTGATTGGCCTGATGCCGGGTGATCCGATTGACATCATGGTCAATTCCAACCCTGGCTACACCGCCCAGGATATTGCCCGCCTGCGCGCGCAGTACGGCCTGGACCAACCGCTGACCACCCGCTACTGGAACTGGCTGCAGGCCGCTGCCACTCTAGACTTTGGCTACTCACGCACCTACTCGCAGCCGGTGATGGTGGTGATGGTGCCCGCGCTGGTGCAAACGGCCAAACTGGTGGGCGTGTCCTTCGTGGTGTTCACGGTGGTGGCCCTCACGCTCGGTGTGATTGCCGCCTTGGCCAAAGGCACGGTGCTGGACCGCTTTATCAACCTGCTGGCTTTTGCTGGCATCTCGGTGCCAGTCTTCTTTTTGGCACTGATGCTGATTTACTTCTTTGCGGTGCGCCTGGGCTGGCTACCGGCCAGCGGCATGTTCACCATCGGCGGCGAAGGCGGCCTGCTGGATTCCACCAAGTACCTGGTGCTGCCGGTGCTCACACTTACCGCTGCATTCGCCGGTCGCTTTACCCGCTTCACGCGCGCGTCCATGGTCGAGGTACTGCGTATGGACTACATCCGAACCGCACGCGCCAAGGGAGCGGGCAAGCTGCGCGTGGTGTTCAAGCACGCACTGCGCAATGCGCTGATTCCGGTGGTGACCGTGCTGGCGCTGAGCTTTGGCGCTCTGCTGGGCGGCGCACTGATTACCGAGACCATGTTTGCCCAGCGCGGCATGGGCAAGTTGATTTATGACGCCATCATGGGCAATGACTTCAATCTGGCGCTGATGGGCTTGCTGTTTGCCACCGCCGCCACGCTGGTGTCCAACCTGGTCGCCGATATTGCCTACGCCTGGCTAGACCCAAGGATTTCGCTGTCATGAGCCAAACCATACAAACCTCTCCCGTAGCGGTGGCGGCCACGCTGGCCCCGATTGCCGACAAGCCCCAGTCCGTATGGCAACTGCGCTGGCGCCGCCTGCTGCGCAACCGTGCGGCCATGCTGGGCGCAGCGGTGTTGATTCTGCTGACCCTGTTTGCCGCCGGTGCGCCGGTGTATGAAAAGCTGATGGGTGTAGACGTGAACGACACCGATTTGCTGAACCGCTTCGCACCTCCTTCGGCCCAACATCTATTGGGCACGGATGACGCCGGGCGCGATGTGCTGGCGCGGCTGATGTATGGCGGGCGCATCTCTCTGCTGGTGGGCCTGTTTGGCGCCGTCAGCGCGGCAATGGTCGGCACATTGATTGGTTTGATTGCCGGCTACTACCGCGGCCGTACCGAATCGATTTTGATGCGCATCACCGATGGTGTGATCTCTCTGCCCATCTTGCCGCTGCTGATTGTGTTTGCTGCCATTGACTTGCAAAAGCTAGGCTTCTCGGAAGAGTTTGTGCGCTCCAGCGCAGCCAATTTTTACCGCATCGTATTCATCATTGCGCTGGTGGAATGGACCACGGTGGCGCGGCTGGTGCGCGCCTCTACGCTCAGTTTGATGACGCGTGAGTTTGTTCTGGCCGCCCGGACCCAAGGGGCCAGCGCGCGCCACATCCTCACGGTGCATATCCTGCCCAACACCACTTCGCCCATCATTGTGGCGCTGAGTCTGGCCGTGGGCCAGATCATCCTGCTGGAAAGCACGCTGAGCTTTCTGGGCCTGGGCATTCAGCCGCCCACACCTAGTTGGGGCAATATGCTGAACAACGCGCAGGAGTTGATTGCGCGTGCACCTGAGCTGGCCTTCTACCCCGGCTTTTTGATCTTCATTACGGTGATTGCGGTCAACTTTGTGGGTGATGGCCTGCAGGATGCCTTTGACCCACGTGCAGAGGCGCATTGACCAGATTGAAGTCTCATTGACAACGGGACAGTTCGGAGCCCGCAACATTCAGAATCGGACTGCCGTTAGAGTTGAGTGAAACGTTCACGATCAACTCCGAGCTGCCCGCTGCGCTGGTCAACGTCAAAATCTGCCCGATGGCAAACCAGCGCAAGACCACTGCGCCCGTACTACCTGCACTCGAATAGGAGCCCGTGGCTGTATCAAAGTACGTGTCAGCATTCCCACCTACGAGCAGCGAGCCACTGGGATGAAACGCAAAACGGTAGTTTTTACTGACCCCCGAGCTGGCCGAGAAACTGAAATAACACCAGGCAGGTGAAGACACCAACAACTGGGTGAGTGGATCAGAGGCATTGGGCGCGCCCGTACCACCAGATACCGCCGTTGAAGTGCCTATCCAGACGTTGTTCGACGAAACAAAAGTTAACTTGATTGCCCGCGGGGTTGTGCCGATCAGGCCATACGGGATACTGACAGACAGGTCAGAAGCCACCGTTGGTGCCGTGCATCCGTTGCCAGGCGCTGCGCTAGCAGCAAAGGGCCCCAGCTGGTACACCGGATTGCCTTCGTAGTAGCCCAGCAGATTAAATGTCACGCTGTAATACTGCCCACTAAAAGACACGCTGGGAATTTTGAGCGCAGCAAGATTGGCATCGGCAGTGGCACCCACAGAGGTTTGGGCCTGTGAGCTTAGCGCTAAAAAGCACAGGCCACACCACGCCGCAAGGTTTCTGAGCTGCTGTGAAAACATGCCTGAATCTCCTGTGAAGTTAGTCGCAAAAGATTAGGCCTTGCAGCAGGGATTGTCAAATGGGCGTGCGCACCTGAAAGGTGTTCAAGAAATTGATGATGTCGTCAGACAGCCGCGCCTTGTGCGTAGCCCACAGGCCGTGCGGCGCATCGTCATACGCCAACAACTTGGCTTGTGTGATAGCTTGAGCTGCGGGCCTGCTGGAAACTTCAATCGGAACAGTGAGATCGTCAGTCCCGTGGATGAAGAGCGTGGGTACCCGAAAAGACTCAAGCTCTGGCCGGAAGTCCGTGCTGGAAAACGACTTCAGACACTCCAGCGTCGCCCTCAGGCTGGCCTGCATAGCCACGCTACGCGCCCATTCCAACAGCTCGTCACTCACAGGTTGACTCAATAGACCCACCCCGAAGAAATCCCGGAAAAATCTGGCCAAAAACTCTGGCCGGTCCTCCATCAGCGCCCTGGCGGTCTCGGCAAAAGCCTCGGCCTGCGTACCTTTGGGGTTGTCAGCGGTTTTCATCCGAAACGGCAAGATGGATGAGATCAGAATGGCCTGTGATACCAACTTGCCCTCGTGGCGCGACATGTAGCGCGCCACTTCGCCACCGCCCATGGAGAAGCCTACCAGCGTAGCGTCTTGCGCACCGGTATGCGCCATCACAGCGGCCAAGTCGTCCGACAGGGTGTCATAGTCATAACCATCCCACGGTTGTGAGGACCGACCGAACCCGCGCCTGTCATAAGCAATGACCCGATAGCCCGCATTGGCAATCGCCATGGCCTGGTCATCCCAGGAGTCGGAGGACAGGGGCCAGCCGTGCATCAGGATCACCGGACGGCCGACGCCCCAGTCCTTGACATAAAGCTCGGTTTTATCTTGGGTCACAACAGTCTGCATGGGAATTCCTTTGCGAGTAAGACCTGGCGGACGCTGAATGCGTTCTGGTCTCTTTCAGGCTAAACCCAATAGGTCAGCTGCACTGTGCGTCAACGCACCGAGATCCTCACTATGCGAAGCAATGCTACGGTGCCCAAAGCGTGCCCCTCCCCACCCCAAGCCAGAGCAGCGGTGTTTGTTCTGAAATGGGTATTACTTGGCCAGTGCAAACAGCACGCCATTGTTAATGGCATACACCTGGCCATCCGGTCCCACCGCCGTGGGGGTGTAGGACTCGCCTAGACCACTGGTCAAGCGGATGCGCTCCGACAAGCTATTGGTCTCCAGGCTCCAGCGGTACAAATAGCCGTCTTCGCTATTGACCAAGATCGACTTTGTGAATGGATCTACCGCAGCGGTGTTGATACACCACTCAATGAAGCCGCCGGGGTAGTTGGGGTCGGGGGTTGGGGCCAAAATAGTCAGCACTTCTTTCATCACCGGCCTACCCGAAATGGCATCGGTCTGGCTCACATTCGGGTCCAGCACGGCAATACGATTCATGGAGTCCCCGGTGCCGGAACCACCATAGTTGTTGTACTTGGTGGTGATCAGGTAGCTGGAGGTGCCGGTATAGGACGGCACCATGCTGGCGGGAACAATAGACGCGGTGTCATCCCAACCAAATGATCCTGGTGTCTTGGTCTGCTGCAAGCTGGCATCAAAGTGCAACAACCAGCCGCGCTGGTTGTGCGAGCCAGCAGTGGTCTCCAGCACACCGATGTAGACATCGCCATCCGGCCCCACCGTGGGTGATGCCGTGCTGTCATCGCTCACGGTGGCGGGGGCATTTTCTTTGGGGTCGGTCAGCATCACCTTGCCTTTGGGGGCCAAGGTAGCGCTGTCTAAGGCCAGCAGATAACCGCGCAGCCGGGTGGACCCACTGTAGTTGCCGTTGACCAGCACGTACAGCGTGCCTTGGTCCACAGACAAGGCTGGTGCGCTATTGGTTGCCGGTTTGAGAATGGCCGGGTCAGCCGCGCTGGCAGCGGCACCCACCCAAGTGGCCTTGCCATCTGCACCAATGCGCGCGATACCGCTAGACACACCCGCCGCATTGCCAGCCAGCGCCACAAACCCGAAGTAAATATTGCCCTGCAGGTCTGCGGTGATCGGCGTGTTAATAAAAACCGAGGTGTCTAGTGTGGCCTTGGAGGTGTTGTAAACGCTGCTGCCATAGAACACCGCGGTCTGGGTGGTGGCGGTGGCGGAGTCAGCGTTGTCACGGTAGTACACCTTGCCACCCGCGCCAGGCGCATAGATGCGGTTGCCCGCCGTCAGCGTCAGGTTGTAGCTGGGTGTCCAGCGGTGGGTGGGCATGGCGTAATCGCTGTCCATGGACCACAGCAGCTCGCCCGTGGCACCGGCGCGTGCTTCAAGGCGGTAGGTCTCCTTGACCTCGCGCTTCACGGGCAGTATGACGGTGTTTTTGGCGGTAATAACCGGCGATCCGTAATGCACCAACAAATAGCCGCTGGCGGAATACTGGGGTGCCACATCCACAGGCGTTTTCCAGGCGATGCGGTTGAGCGATTGGGTGGCCACCGAGGCCTGCGCAGCATGCTGTGCATTGCCACCAAAGCCCAGCCATGCCGCCCCCGTAACGGGTACTGGGGTGGTGGGTGTGGTCGGCGTTGTAGGAGTAGTAGGCGTGATGGGTGCCGTGGCGGTGCCACCGCCCGAGCCACCGCCGCAGGACACGGCACTGAGCGCGAATACACCCGCCAGCAGTAGCGGCCTAATTTTCTGCCTCAAGTATTTAGTGTGGTCCATGCGTTTCTCCTTTAGAGGTGAAAGTATCCACGATTCCGCTGGGCATTTGGGAGTGCTTTCCCGGTTTACCATGCCAGTATGAAGAGGTTCTTGCTCCTATGTTTGAGTGCGTGGCTGTGTGGCTTGGTGGTGGGCTGCGCCAAACCAACCGACGCTGTAGTTGCAACCCCGCACCCCATTTTGTTTGTGACCCAGGTGCCGCCCCCGCATGACGAGGCCAGTCGCTTGTCAGCCTTTGCCAACCACCTGACGGGGGCGGACCAAGCGCCACGGGGCGGAGGGCTGATGCTGCGCTACCCCGATGGCAGCTTGCGCAACCTGACCCAAGAGGCGGGCTTTGGCAACGATGGACTGCAAGGGACCAACGCCATTGCGGTACGCGAGCCCAGCGTGCACTGGAGCGGCACCAAAGCCTTGTTCAGTATGGTGGTGGGTGCTCCTACCGGGCCAGGTGTCGCAGCGCCAAGCTATTGGCAGCTGTGGGAGGTCAGCGGCTTGGGCCAGGGCGAAACTGCCACCATCCGCAAGCTAGAGCGGCAACCTGCAAACTTCAACAATCTGTCGCCCCTGTATGGCACAGACGACAAGGTCCTGTTTACCTCAGACCGCCCCCGCAATGGGCAGGCGCACCTGTACCCGCAATTGGACGAATACAACGCGGTGCCATCGGTCAGTGGCCTGTGGAGCCTGGACCCGCGCAGCGGAGATTTGAAATTGCTGACGCACACCGTCAGCGGGGCCTTCACACCAACGCTGGACAGCTTTGGCCGTGTCATCTTTACGCGCTGGGACCACCTGCAGCAAGACCGCCTGGCCGAGCGGGACCGCAATGCCGTTGGCAATGGTGTGGCCTTGCCGTTTGGATCGTTTAACTATGCCCATGAGGGTGCCAAGGCGATTCGACTGAATAGCCGCACGGAGCTGTTCCCCGAGTCCATTGCCGGTGGTGATGGCCCCTATGGCCGGGTGAATGCATTTACATCCAACTTCTTCACGGCCTGGCAAATCCGCGAAGACGGGGCGGACGAGGAAACCTTGAACCACGTCGGCTTGCATGAGTTGTCGTTTGGCTATCTGACGCCCAGTTTTCGCGATGACCCGGATTTGACGAATCGCACCAATGACCGATTGCACGCCAACCGGGTGTCCATTCGCCGTGAAGGCGGCTTGTTTCATCTGCGTGAAGACCCGCTGCACCCCGGCGACTACTTCGCCACCAGCGCGCGTGAGTCTGAGTCCTTCACCACCGACCGATTGGTGAAGCTGCGGGGTGGCCCCACACTGCAGGGCGCGCAGATGGAAGTCCTGGCAGTGACGGCGGGCGACCCGGGAGACAACTTGCTGCAGGGGCGCTACCGCAATCCGCTGCCGCTGTCCGACGGCCAACTGGTGGCAAGCCACACGACGACGCAGCGCGCGCCCGAACCCGGCTTGCGCCTGGACAATTTGCGATTGAAGCTCTTGCAACGGGATTCCACCAGTGGCCTTTACCAAGCCGGACCGGCGCTGACAAAAGGCATTCAGACATCTGTCACCTGGTGGTCTGACGACCAGCAACGCCAATACAGTGGCAACCTGTGGGAGTTGGAAGCCGTAGAGGTAGTGCAGCGGTCCCGGCCAAGCCCATCGCCCAACCCGCTGGAGCCGCCCGAGCGCGCGGTATTGGCCGAAGAACGTGTGAGCGAGGAGGCCTTGCGCGCATGGCTGATCGACAAGGACCTGGCCTTGATCGTGACGCGCGACCAAACCAGCCGTGACCAAGCGGATCTGCAGCAACCTTTTAATTTGCAAGTGCCCGGTGGGGCTAAAACGGTATCGCGCACCCAGCCCCATGCCAAGCTGTACGACATTGCACATTTTCAAATTTTTCAGGCAGATTTGACACGGGCCTATGCGGGCCGGGCCGGGCGCAGGGCCATCGCACAGCCCATACCAAGCCGATCCACCTCGAACCCCGCCAACGCCACTGGCCCGGCGGGGAGCGTCAAAATCGCCAAGGATGGCTCCACCGCGGCTTTTGTGCCTGCAGGGCGCGCCCTGACGTGGCAGAGCACGGATGCAAGCGGCACGGCCATTGTGCGAGAGAGAAACTGGATCACGCTGCAGCCGGGCGAAATACGCACTTGCGCGTCCTGCCATGGTTTGAATAGCCTGAATCAAGCTGGCAAGGCCACGCCGCTCAATAAACCCGAAGCATTGCGTGATCTACTGCGACATTGGAAAGCAATGCCGTAAGTGCGCTTTAACGACAGCAAGCAAAAAAGCGAATCCAATGGGATGCGATGTGCGTACTCTCTTGGGAGCACACCACCGACTCCATCACTACACACCCTTATGACCGCCCTCAGCTTCGCTTCGATTGCCGCTACCGTACTTTTGGTCGGCTTGACCGCGCACGCCACTGAACGCACCCCAGAAGGCACCTTCTACCCCGGCGGTCGCATGGGCAATGGTGTCATCCAGATTGAAATGAACGGGCGCGCGATCAACGGCCCCTTGTCGCCCATGATCACGCACATGACGATTGGCGGCAGCCTAGACGTGGTGCCGCGCGAGAACGCAGGGGCGGGGTTCCAGTTCTCTTCCCGCAGTGAGGGGGGTAACAAATACAACCCCACCATTGGCGGCGACTGCGTGGGTCGCACCCCCGATATTGGCCCCAATTACATTCAAAACTTCCAGCCGCTGAGCTTCATTCCTGCTGAAAACGGAACCCTGTTTGGCGTACAACCTCTGCTCTACCAGGGCGACCAAATGGCCATGCCAGCGGCCGACCCTGCCTGCACAGGCGATATCCAAAATGCGGTGCAACCGGCCCCCTACTTCTTCCACTTTGGCGCATTGCTGGGCGATGGCAAGCGCGTGCCACAGCAAGCCATGCTGATCGTTATGGCGATCAACAAGCTGAATGCACAGGCACCGCATCTGAGCAAGTATTTGACCGAAGCACCCGCTATGTTTCTGAACCCGGCGTTTGCCTATGCCTATACCGCTGTGGGCAAACCCCAGGACATGGTCTATTTGCCATTGCAAGACAGTGTGACGGGCTCCAACAATGTGAACACTTGGCAACGCAACTTTTTGCGCGAAATCCGCACCACATCGCTGGTCATGCAGTGCACTGCCCCATTGGCCAACATTCCGCTGTGCGTAGCCATTTATTCTGACTTTGGGGTCAAGGGCCTGATCGGGCGGCGCGAGGGCTCGGCGGGTCTGCCTGATCTGATCTACATGGGCCTGACCGGCGCGCCAGCCTGCAACCCGGCCACTGATTTGCTGTGCAACGCCGTCAAAGACAACACCAACTGGATCGTGGACTCCAAAATTCACACGCTGAGCCGCATTGTGGCGGTGGGCAATCCGGAAACCATTCGCACCGCCATCACCCAAACACTGCAGGCCGTGCCCATCACGTCCAGCATCCAGTGGTAAGTAGTCCCCACCCGTGGATCTAAGCGCCCTGCCCCCGTCCGCTGCAACACCGGCGTGGAGCAGCCTGTGGTCGCTCTTCGCTTGGGGTGGATTGCTGCTGGCCCTTTGGAAGGTAGGCAAAGACCAGCACACACTCGCTGCAGGTACCACGCCGCCTGCAGGGCGTCGGGCCTACCGCGCTCTGGCGCTGACAGGTTTTTTGCTGACTTGGGCTTTCATGCTGGTGCTGGCCTGGCAAGACCTTGCCCGCTACCCCAGCTTCGGGGCCTGGGCTACACAGTCGAATCTGTTCTTTGATGCCTACCGCAGTGTTACCGAGACCCCTATCGCATGGTGGTGGTCACAGCAACTGATGCTGTGGGCACCTGCGGCAGTATTGTTTTTTCATGCCGAAAGCGTGCGCCAGCGGTTCTCGTACTGGGCCTACGCTTGGGTCGGCATGTGTGTGGCGATCAGCGTCGCACTGCCCCTGTTTCTGATGCGGCGCGAAGCGCAGCGCGGCGCAGAGGAACCGGCTACGGCTTCGGCGTGGCTTGGCCTTTGCCTAGTGGTGGCCGCGTCCGCTACCGTGTGGGTGCCAGCGGCCCAGGGCCGCACATTGCAGCTATGCCTCTTGCTGATGCATGGTGGTGTGCTGCTATCACTGTTGCCGCTCGCGCCACGTGTCGCGTCCGCCACGCTGCTACGGCTGCTCTACCTCGCATTGGGTTTGATAGCGACCCTGAGCTGGTGGCAGGTGAATGCGGCCCTGTGGCTGCACACTGGCACCCCGGTGATGGCGCTGTGGACCGTCATCTGGAACCACCCGGCGCAGTCCTCTATCAGCCTGGATGTGATGGTGACGGTCACGATCTGCCTAGTGTGGGTACACCGGCAAGATGGCCGTAGCGTGACGTTACTGTTTCTGCTGGGGACCGGGTTGCTGTCTCTGGGCGGTGCGTTTTGTCTGCACCAGCTGTGGCGGCTTAGAAAGCAGACGTGAACCATCGTGCGCTGCTGAACCACGGCTTTGCCGACAGCACCTGGGGCAACCTGGGGCTGTGGACGCAAGCGCAAGACTACCCTGCCGCCTGCGAGGCACTGGCTGTGCGGCTTGCAGACCAAGTGCAATTGCAGCCAGGGCACAGCGTGCTGGATGTGGGTTTTGGCTATGGCGATCAGCTATTGGTTTGGAAAAAAAGCTATGGCGTGGGGCGCATCACCGGCATTGAAACGGACGCTGCGGGCATTGCGCAGGCGCGCCACAAACTCGCTGCATTTGCCGATGTAACTCTGAGTCTTGGCGACGGCCGCACCCGGCCTGCGAAAGAACGCTATGACCGCGTGTTGGCGCTGGACTGTGCCTACCACTTTGCGCCGCGCTCGGCGTTCTTTGCACAGGCTTACCGGGCACTCCTACCCGGTGGCATGTTGGGCCTGACCGATATCGTGCTGGCCGATGAAGAAAACCCCGCCCAACACGCACGCTTGGCAAGGGCCTGCGGGATTCCGCCGGAGAACCTCCTCACGCAGCACACCTATGGGCAAGCTCTTGCGAATCTGGGTTTCAGCAATGTCCGGTTCGAACGCCTGGACGAGGACGTGCTGTCGGGTTTTTCGCGCTTTGCGCTCAGGCTTTTACGCCGCCAGGGGGCACATGCCCTGAACGCGGGTGGACTCAAAATTCTTACGACCGCCCTTGCTGCGGCGTGGCTGCGCCGCGGTCAGCGTGTGCACTATGTTTTGGTCAGTGCTGAACGCTCCAGGGCTGCCACGGCGGCGCGGTAGCCCGCCTCCACCATCGCGTCCAATGGATCACCCGCGCTGGGAACACCACCGGCCAGCGGCAGGATGTGCAAGTCAACGCTATGCAGTGCGCGGGCCACCAGCGCATTGCTGGCAATGCAGGCCGATGTTTGCAAGATGTCCATCAGGCCAGGGGGTCTTGGCGCACCGCTCCAGCGCCGCCAAAGGGCGATCCACCCCCCGGTCGCATGCAGATCATCGGGCGAAGGCGGGAACTGCGGTGCCGCGCTGACGTCTGCCGCGATGATGAAGCCCTCAGAACAGGCTGGCACCAACATACCAACTGGCAGGTTATCCACGATGCCGCCGTCTACCAGCAGATCCCCATCCCAGGCAACGGGCGGCAGTACGCCGGGCACCGCACTGCTGGCCTGCACCGCCCGCCATAGCGCACCCTGCGCGGGCACAAACACACCGCTATTGCGCAGACTGGCACACACCGGCATCAGCGGCACCGGGGTGTCTTCAACGCCGCAATCACCATAAAAGGAGCGCAACAACCGGTTCATCACGCGCCCGCCCAACATCGAGACAATAGGCGGCCCCAAGTCCAGGTAAAACGGTGCGCGGCCCATGCGCCGGATGTGCTCCAGCATGGTTTGCGGGTCCATTTGCAAGGCCAGCATGGCACCCAACATGGCACCGCCGCTGGTACCCGACACGATGTCTGGCTGCACACCGTGCTCCTGCAAGGCCTTGAACACACCAATGTAGGCTGTGGTGCGGCTACCACCGCCACTGAGCGCCAAGCCCGTGGCGCGGCCGCACAGGATGCGGGCCATACGACCAACATCGGACGCCTGGCCACGGCGCAGGTGGTGATGGCTACGGTAGGCACCCAGTGTCAGCCAGGCTGCGGTGCCCTGCGGCGGCGTACCACCAGGGTGGTGCAAGGCGAGGTGCACTGGCACGGAGGTTCCGAGCAACACCTCCGGCGGTGCGCAGGGCGGCTGGTCGGCAGATGCCAGCACCAGCACGATATCCGCTTGGCGCAGGCACTGTCGGGCCCAAAGGAGCTGACCCTGATCCTGCCCACCATGGTCTGCCACATAGACCACGCGTTCATTCTCTTGCTCAATGCGAGTCAAGTACTCTGCCGTGGGCACCGCCTCACTACCTGGTTGGCGCACCACGGCCGTGGTGCCAAAGGCGCGGAGCGCTGCGACAAATGCATCCGTTATCGCATCGACCCGGGCACCACCGTGTACCGACACAATTGCAATGGTCCGAAACGCATCCACAGCCTGCAGGCGCTGCGCATCTTTTGCTCTTTGGGCCAAGGTGCGCGCCACGTCCATCGCAGCTGTGGGATGGCGATTGACCAATGCACGAAAGCCGGCGTCTGACAGGTGCAGCAGCGTGCCGTCACGCACAACGCGCGCACTGGCCGAGCGGCTCGCCCCCAGCAGCAGCGCAGTTTCACCCAGGTAGCCGCCACGCCCTACTTCGCCCCACACCGATTCGCGGCCATCCGCATGGCGGTGCACGACACGCAAGCGGCCATGCAGCACGATATACATGCCGTCCGCACGGTCACCTTGTTCAAAAAGCGTGCTTTGCCCTTGAACAGTGACCACACGCACCTCCGCCTCCAGAGCGGCCAGGGCCGCGTCGTCCAAGCCCGAGAACAAATCACACGACTGGAGTTGTGTGCGCAGGTTCATGCGGTGTGCCCGCGCAGGGGCCTTGCCACGCCGGGCGGCAGGCTGGCCCTGGGCACTGTGAGCAAAGTTGTAACGGATGCAAGCAATGAATTCTCCAACACTAAAGGCGATCTGAGGTCTTCATTTTGGCACTTGGCACAGACGCAGATTTGTGAGCGCAAAATGCGCGCATGAACGCTAAAGCACTTCAACCATGCGAGGACTAAGTCGTTACCGATGGCTGGTGCTGGCCTGCTCCACGGCAATGGGTTCATGCACATTGCCCCCGCCAACCAAGCCCGCAAGGCAGATAGACGCACAGGCCGCACGGCCCTCCCTACTGCCAGCAGCCCAAGCCGCCAAGGTTTACCGCATCGACCCAGGTGCCTCCACACTCCACGTACTGGTCTACCGCGGTGGCCCGATGGTCCGGCTGGGTCATAACCACGTCATCATCTCAAGCAGCATCAGCGGCCGTATTTGGCAGGGCGCGTCGCTGGAGAACTCCGGCTTTGCGATCAGCGTACCGGTCAACAGTTTGATCGTGGACGACAACGATGCACGCACGGCAGAAGGCGAAGATTTCCCCCTCAATGTGACCGAGGACGCCAAGCAAGCAACCAAGGCCAATATGCTGCGCGAAACGCTGCTGGACGGCGCGCGCTACCCTGATATCAGCATCCAGTCGATCAGGCTGCTGGGCGATACGGATACGCCACGGGTGCTGGCGGCCCTGCGCATCAAAGACCAAACCCGCCAGATTGTGGTGCCAGTGACGCTGCGATCTACCGATGGAAGTTTGCGCGTACAGGGCGAATTCGAGATCAAGCAGACCGACTTCGGCATCGCGCCCCTGAGCGTGGCATTGGGTGCCCTGGTAGTGCTGGACACCCTCAAAGTCAAGTTTGAATTGGTCGCCAACACTGACTAGCCAAAATCGGCATCAAATACGGCTTTCAGCCCATGGATAGTGCGGGAGCAGCTCCTAAATATATAGCAATTTAGCTGGTATACGCCTTCGAAAGCTTGCTGATATTCTTGTCACTGTTACAACCATATTTACATATTTCATGAGAGACCCCCATGCAGTGGGACGCATTTTTCAGTTCAACATCTGACATCAGCCTTTTGGTCTTATCGTCCTACGACGGCGGCCTGGTCACGCTGTCGGTGTTGATCGCCGTGGCGGCCTCGGTACTGGCCCTGCACATTGTGCGGATTGCCCGCCGATTGACCGACCCATTTCTGCGGGTGATGGCGGTCTCCAGCGGATCACTGGCCCTGGGGGTGGGGGTGTGGTCCATGCATTTCATCGGCATGCTGGCCTTGCGCCTGTGTGCACCGGTTAGCTACGATCTGACCGTGACGCTGCTGTCGGTGTTGCCCAGCCTGTTTGCCGCCTGGGTGGCGTTCAATCTGCTGGTCGTTAAAGAAATCTCCAACCGCCAGTTGGTCTTCAGCGGCACGCTGGTGGGTGCTGGCATTGGCACCATGCATTACACGGGTATGCAGGCCATGGTGATGACACCGCTGCTGCGCTACCAGCCCTTCTGGTTTGCACTGTCCATCGTGGTGGCCGTTCTGCTGGCCATTTTGGCGCTGTGGATTGGCTACAGCAAAATCACCAAGCCCCTGCGCGCCCTCACGCGCTTGCTCATCAGCGGCACAGTCATGGGCTGCGCCATAGCCGGTATGCACTACACCGCCATGCGGGCCGCCGTGTTCATCGGCACGCCCGTCACCAGTGTGCCCATGGCACCGGAAGGCACCGGTGCGATGAGCCTGGCCATCACACTGGGAACCTTTCTTCTGGGTATCAGCATCCTGGTGGCAAACCTGTTTGTCCGCTACCGCGACCTGACGCGCCAGGCCAATGAGTCGCGTGCTGAAATGTCTGTGTTGGTCGAGAAACTTAAGCTGTCCGAGCGTTTGCTAGAAGAGCGCGTAGAGCAGCGCACCATGGCGCTCTCTAACAGCAACACAGCCATGCAGGCCACGGCGGCACGCCTGAGTGCTTTGGTGCAAACCATTCCCGACCTGTTCTGGATGAAAGACGTGAATGGCGTCTACCAGGCCTGCAACCGGGTGTTTGAGCGCGTCTTTGGTGCCAAGGAGGCCGATATTGTCGGCAAAACCGACTACGACCTGATGGACTCAAAACCCGCCGATGTGAACCGCGCGAATGATCGCAAAGCCATCGAAGCCGGTAAACCCATCCTCTACGAAGAGGCGTTGGACTTTGCGGATGGCGGCCAACACATGGTGCTGGAAACCATCAAAGCGCCAATCTACGACACATCGGGGCAATTGATGGGCGTGCTGGGCATTGCCCGCGACATTACAGCGCGCAAAGCCTCTGAGGACGAAATCCGCAGCCTGGTTTTTTATGACACTTTGACTGGCTTGCCCAACCGGCGGCTGCTGATGGATCGCCTGCACCACGCCTTAGCCGCAGCGTCGCGCCACTTGCGCCAGGGCGCGCTGTTGTTCATAGACCTGGACAACTTCAAAACGATCAATGACACCCTGGGCCACAACCAGGGAGACCTGCTACTGCAGCAGGTTGCGAGCCGACTGAACGCTTGTATTCGTGAGGAAGACACCGCGGCGCGCCTCGGTGGTGACGAGTTCGTCGTCATGCTCGAAGACCTGAGCGAGCAAGCCCTGGATGCCGCCACCAGGGCGGAATTGGTTGGCAACAAAGTGCTCGCGGCACTCAGCCAGCCCTACTCTATTGGCGGCACAGACATCAGCTGCACTGGCAGCATTGGCATCACGCTGTTTGGCGGCGGCCAGCATGAACACATTGACGAACCGCTGAAGCGTGCCGATCTGGCCATGTACCAATCCAAGGTGGCGGGCCGCAATGCCGTGCGCTTCTTTGACCCCCAGATGCAGGCGGTAGTGGTGGCGCGGGCCACGCTGGAGACAGGCTTGCGCAACGCCTTGCAAGGCAATCAATTGCTGCTGCACTACCAGGCGCAAGTGGTGGAGGAAGGCCGCATTGTCGGGGCCGAGGTGCTGGTGCGCTGGATGCACCCCGAGCGGGGCATGGTCTCGCCTGCCGAATTCATTCCGCTGGCAGAAGAAACCGGCTTGATTCTGCCGCTGGGCCTGTGGGTGCTGGAAACCGCCTGCACGCAATTGGGCGTCTGGGCCTATATGCCGGAGATGGCGCATCTCACCATCGCTGTCAATGTGAGTGCCCGGCAGTTCCGCCAGCCAGAGTTTGTCGACCAAGTGCTTACGGTATTGCAGCAAACCGGCGCCAACCCCAAGCGCCTGAAACTGGAACTGACAGAAGGCCTGCTGGTGCACAACGTGGAAGACGTCATTGCCAAAATGCGCCCTGAAAGACCAGGGCGTAGATTTCTCGCTGGACGACTTTGGCACCGGCTACTCGTCACTCGCGTACCTGAAACGCCTGCCACTCAACCAGCTCAAGATCGACCAGGGTTTTGTCAGGGACATCCTGACCGATTCCGACGACGCCGCCATTGCCAAAACCGTGATCTCTTTGGCTGCGAGCTTGGGCTTGAGTGTGATAGCCGAAGGCGTAGAGACCGAGGCCCAGCGCGCCCTGCTCGCAACCCAGGGCTGCCTGGCGTACCAGGGCTACTTGTTCAGCAGGCCTTTGCCGATTGAAGGGTTTGAGGCTATTGTCCGGCGGGTGTGAGGGAGCGTTTTTACGTTGAAGCAGGCCTTTAAGGTCAAGGGCAATGTCCCGGCGGATCCAAGTGTCAACACGCTCTAATGATATAAACCTGCCGCCCATGACTGTTTTTAATGCCCTCCTGCCCATCTTCACCGAGTACGGATACATCGCGGTATTTGTCATGTTGCTGATCTGTGGCTTTGGCGTGCCTCTGCCCGAAGACGTGACATTGGTGACCGGGGGCGTCATTGCCGGTTTGGGCTATGCCAACGAGCACAACATGGTGGCCGTGGGTCTGGCGGGCGTCATGCTGGGAGACGGCTTGATCTTCTTGGGTGGGCGCTTCTTTGGCGACGGCATCACCCGCGTGAAATTCTTTAAAAAGTTGCTCACGCCTGAACGCTATTGCGCAGTTCAAAACAAATTTGCCAAATACGGGCGTTGGGTGATGTTTGTCGCGCGCTTTTTGCCCGGTCTGCGTACCCCCGTCTTTCTCACCGCAGGTATGTCCCGGCGCGTGAGCTTTCCCACCTGGTTGTTGATGGACGGTTTTGCCGCTCTGATCAGCGTGCCTGTGTGGGTTTACCTCGGCTTTTACAGTGCCAAAAATATCGACGGCCTGTTTGACATGGTGCATCGGGGCCAGCATATCCTTTTGGGTCTGCTAGTACTGGGCGCTGCGGTAGGTGTCGTG
Source organism: Burkholderiales bacterium PBB3 (assembly GCA_002256115.1). Lineage (GTDB taxonomy): Bacteria > Pseudomonadota > Gammaproteobacteria > Burkholderiales > Burkholderiaceae_C > Allorhodoferax. The sequence goes on along the minus strand of NKIK01000011.1, from coordinate 35,830 downwards.
TACTGGTGGCGCAGCCGCCAGCGCAGCAGGCCCAGTTGATGTACTGCCTGCACCAGCGCTGAGCTGCGCGGGAAAACACCTATTTCAGAAAATCGGACGTTACCGCCTAATTAGTTCATCAATCGAACTATATAAGCATCTACGTAGAGAGCGTTCATGAAATTCTGCAACAAGTCGGCCCTCGCAGCCACTGCGCTGTGTCTTTTCACTGGCGGTGTTTTCTGCCAGGAAGTAACCGACAGCGCAACCGGCACCCACAACGGGTTTTACTATTCTTTTTGGAAAGACTCGGGGGATGCCAGCTTCGGCCTAGAGGCCGCAGGTCGCTATACATCCAAATGGACCAAAACCAACAATTGGGTCGGCGGAAAAGGCTGGAATCCCGGTGGCCCGAGGATTGTGAATTACACCGGCAGCTTCAACGTCACCCGCGCACAAAATGCCTATTTGGCGCTCTACGGCTGGACCAAAAATCCGCTCATCGAGTATTACGTGGTGGAAAGCTATGGCTCCTACAACCCGGCGTCGTGTGAGGGTGGACAAGACTACGGCAGCTATCAGAGCGATGGTGCGACTTACAGCATTCGCCGCTGCCAGCGCGTAAACCAGCCCTCCATTGAGGGCACAAAAACCTTCTACCAATACTTCAGCGTCAGAAGCCCCATCAAAGGCTTTGGCCCCATTAGCGGGAGCATCACCGTTGCCAAGCATTTTGAAGAATGGAAAAAGGTGGGCTTGAAACTGGGCGCGCATGACTACATGATCTTGGCGACCGAGGGCTACCAAAGCACGGGCAGCTCGGACATCACGATCACCGAAGGTCCCGTGAGTAGTGCCCCCAAGCACTAGTGCAGCGCCCGCACCGCCCAGCGCAACTTGGCGGACGATGAACGCGGATTGCTGCGCTGCTCATCAAATGAGGCGCGGATGGGATCGGCCGCAACGCTACTGAAGGTGCCGTTGCGCTCACCGGTTTGAAAGCACTTTTTCACACGCCGGTCTTCGCCGGAGTGAAAACTCAGAATCGCCACGCGCCCGCCGGGTTTCAAGCAAGCGGGTAAGTTCGCCAGCATGGTGTCCAGCACACCAAACTCATTGTTCACCTCGATGCGCAACGCCTGAAAGGTGCGCTGCAGCACTTTTTTGGTTTCCATCAAGCGCTCTTCTGCGGGCATGCTGCGCTTGTATGCCAGCTCCATGGTGGCCCGCACCAAGTCGGCTAGCTGCACCGTGGTCTCCAGGTACTGGCCTTGCAGCGCAGCTGCCAGGGGTATGGCAAAGGGTTCGTCGGAGTTGTCCGTCAGCAGGTCGCGCAGCTGGTGGCGTGTCACGCACAACAGCAGCTCGCTGGCCGACTGGCCACTGGTCGGGTCCAGGCGCAAGTCCAGGGGGCCATCGGCTCTAAAACTAAAGCCACGGGCCGGGTTGTCAATCTGCATGGACGACACACCCAGGTCGGCCAACACAAAATCAAAGCCACCGCCCGCCTGCGGTAGCAAAGTGGCTAGTTCGCTGAAGTTGGCGCGGTGCACGATAAGTGTTTCATCGCCAAAGCCCAGTGCCCGTAGCCGTGCGGTGGTGCGGGGCAATTCAATCGGATCCACATCCATGCCAAACACCCGCCCGCCGGGTTGCACCAATGGCAGCATGGCCAGCGTGTGGCCACCAAAGCCCAGGGTCAGGTCCAGGCCAGTTTCGCCGGGCGCGGGTTTCAAGATGGCAAGGATTTCATCAACGCAGATGGAGCGGTGCATGCCCGCAGGCGTTTGACCGCGCTGCATGACCTTGTCCACCTCGGCTGCATGGCGTGTGGGGTCTAGCTCTTTGTATTTGTCTTCAAACTGGCGGGGATGGGTGCCCACATAACGCACGCGGCGCTTGTGGGGAGGGGTAGCGTCGGTCATCGGCCATTATGCGGCCCCGACAACGCCACACCTGACAAGATTAGTTGGTGGTGGCGAGATTAAGCAAGTTGGTGCGGTGCCGCTAACTCGGTTACCCTCGCAGCTGGCTTTCCTATCGGCGCATGATGCTCAAGCAATTTTTCTCTAAGAAGTTTCTCGCCGTCCTTGCGGCGAATGTATTGCTGGCGATCCTCGCACTCCAAATTCTGGGAAATGCCGCAGGCTGGCTCGCCACGTCCAGGGCAAGCGCGGGCGTCGTGCTGGGTGATGGCATTCCCTTTCTGCAATTCATCGCGTTTGCCGCCCTGCTCGAACAGGTGATGTGGACGCTAGCGCGTCGCAGCGCCGACCCGAAAAAGACGACACGTATCCCACGACTGGCACTGCAGATCGCAACATTCGTGATCTATGTCGTGCTGTTTTCTGCGGCAATCAGCCTCGTGTTCGACAAATCGCTGGCGACCATCCTCGGCGCCTCCGGCATCGTCGGGCTCGTCATGGGTTTTGCGCTGCGCGGGCTGGTGTCCGACATCTTTTCGGGCATTGCCTTGCAGATCGACGCCTCGCTGGCACCCGGTGACTGGCTGGACTTTCAATACCGCGGCCGCGACCTCTCCGGCAAGTTGCTCGATATCGCCTGGCGCACCGTGGTGATCGCCGACACGTCTGAAAATATCGTCATCATTCCGAATGGCGAGTTCGCAGCCATCATGGTCACCAATCGCTCGCGCCCGAGCAATGTGTCGGAATACAGCACCACGATCGAGCTCGACTCTGAGCACGATGAAAAACGCGTGCTCGCCATACTGGAGACTGCGGTTGAGCGCGCCATGCTGGATGGGGTTGTGACACAGCCTGCCCCCTACGTCCGTATCGCCAGCGTTAAGGATGGTGTCGTCACCTACCGCATGTTGTACTGCCTGGAGATGGGCCGCATTTCGCCTACCAAGGCGCGGCATGTGGTGCTGTACTACGCACTCCATTTTCTTAGAACAGCGGGCGTTCCCGTCACACGCGTGCAGCGCAACCTACTTTCCCGGCCGCATGCAGTGGGCCAATTCCACTTTGACCACTCCGCTGCGCGCCTGCAAATGTTGTACGGCGTGCCTTTCCTATCCATCCTGTCGCCGCGCGACGTAGCGGCAGTTGCTGAAGAAGTGGTGAGCGCGCGCCTCATCAAGGGGCAGCGCTTGCTCGTGGCCGGCGAGCCCGGAGACAGCATGTTTGTGGTGTCTGAGGGCAGCCTGGATGTGGTGATCGAATCGGAAACAGGCCCCGTGACGGTGGGTCACTTGTGGCCAGGTGACTGCCTGGGGGAAATGTCGCTCTTCACAGGGGCACCCCGGTCGGCTACCGTGATTGCGCGCGAGCCAACGGTCACCTTCGAAGTGCGCAAGGACACGATGGCTCGTATTTTTGAGCAGAACGCCTCACTCGTCGAACGAGTAGCGCAGATGATTGCACAGCGTCAAAAGACCAACCAATCAGCGCTGCTGAAGCCGGAGGACACGGTCGAGCACCACGCTGAGGCCCGCAGCATCCTTCAGCGTATCCTGGATTTTTTCCGCCTGCATTCGGGCACCGGTGCCGCATAAGCCATTGTCCCTGCTCACCCAAACCCTAGATGATGCGCTGAGAGCGAAGCTGTGCAACCGCGTAACGCCCGGCGGTGTTCGGCTGGAGGATGTGATTCGTTCAGGCCTTTGCCATCCGGACAGTTACGTCGGTGTTTATGCGCCTGATGCCCAGAGTTATGGTGTCTTTCGTGAACTGTTCGATCCTATTTTGCAGAACTTCCGCGCACCCGCGCGACCCCAACGCGAAGACTTGGCTTGCCTGAATCCGGCAGCTATCGTGTCCACCAGAATCCGAGTCGCTCGCAATCTCGCAGACCATGCATTCACCGCGGGCATGTCACGCCAAGAGCGCCTCTGCGTAGAGGCCAAGATCGTACGGGCTTGCGACGCGCTGGCCCCGCACTTCCCAGGCTGGATCCGGGAGCTCACGGGCATGCCCAGCGGCAGGCTTGACTCCATGGTCTTAAGACGCATGGCGTTCGGGCCACACGACAAATACATGGCTGCAGCGCAAATTCACGCGGACTGGCCTATTGGCAGAAGTGTCTTCAACACGCGCAAAAAGCAGCTCTCTATCTGGATCAATGAGGAGGATCACTTGCGCGTTTCTGTGGTCATGCCTGGCGCTTGTATAGGTGTTTGCGCGGAATTGATGGCGCAGGTGATGTCCAGCTTGGCAAAGTACCTCGACTTTTGTGTGGATACGCAACTCGGCTATTTGACTAGCTGCCCGAGCAATGTGGGGTCTGCCATGCGCGCGAGCTATATGGTGAGCACGCGTGTGGACGCCACGCGCGAGCCCCATCTCGCACGACTGGAATCTGCGGGCCGTATTCAGATACGAGGCTCTGCGGGGGAGAACTCGGGGCACAGCGGTGGGCTTATGGATGTCGGTTTTCGCAACCGCGTAGGCATTTCAGCAGAACATATGCTGCAAGACATGGAAATGCTGGTCGCAACCCACTGACGCCTCGCCTAGGCCCGGCGCTTCAGAAAGCTTGCTTACGATGGCTTGGAAATTTCAGACAGTGCTTCGGCGGCTGGACGGATTTCTGATCGTTCGACGGCAAAGTCACCCAAGGCAACAATGCCTACGAGACGTTTGTTGCGGTCCACCACCGGCAAACGCCGCACTTGGCGCTCGCTCATGATCTTGGCGGCTTCCTCGACCGATTGGTTCTCAAAGACCCAGGCGATTCCCTCGGACATGACATCACGCACTTTGGTGATGCTGTCCTTGCCTTCGGCCACGGCACGAATTGCAATGTCACGGTCTGTGATTGCTCCAATCATGCGATCGTTTTCGCCAACGGGCAGCATTCCAAAGCCGCCATCTCGCATCTGCATTGCGGCGTCCCGAATGCTCATATCAGGGTCGATTACCTTGACGTCGCTGCTCATCAGGTCTTTAAGTTTTTGCATGGTGGTGCTCCTTGTAGGTGTGTTCACAATGGCTCCCATCAAGGTCTCTTGAATCGGGCTCTGTGAAAGCACAATCGTCGTTGATATCCCGGGTGTGGACTGTGCGGTCACGCACACACCCCTACTGAAGCCGAGTGAGACTTGCTGCGCTTTGCTGGGTCCAGCCAACACTCCGCAACCAAGAAGGCGCTATAAAAAAAGAAGCTGCTCCCGCACTATCCACGGGCTCTGTGGCCTATTTGCCTCGCCTTCGGAACTCTGCCACCATACGGGCGGCACATCCGTGCAGCTGCCATGCGCAATCTCCGCACCCATCTCAATGGCCAGTACGATCTCGCCGACCAATCATATGACGCTATCAAGTCAGGAGTAATTGGCCGATTACACTGCGGCGAGCACGGCCTACCAATGCCCTCATCTCCAAAAAGGAAACTCACTTGAAAGCCACATGGATGTTGAGAACGCTTCGCGCCTGTGCCTTGGCCCTAACGGTCTCGTTCGCGGCTTGCGGGGGCGGTGGGGGCACGGGCTCGCCAACCAGCGCCCCCGTGGTCACTGCGCCTGTAGGGGTGGTAACTTCCCATGGCAGCTTGTCCACATCGTTGTTGCGCTCGTCGGGCCGCGTGGACTACCCACTGCGAATCTACCTGCCCGTGGGGTATGAAGCCAGCGCCACGGCCTACCCCATCATCTACGCGCTGGACAGCGATACCTGGTTTGAGACCATGACCGTTATCCTGGACGAGCTTGGCATCAAGGCTATTTTGGTTGCCATTGGCAGAGGCGACCGGCGCGACTTCGACTACCAACTCAGCGGCTCGGAAACGTTTTATGAATTCATTACCAGAGAGTTGATTCCGTTTATTGAACCCAAGTACCGCGTGTTGCGCGACCAGCGAACCCTTGTGGGCCACTCCCTCGGCGGATCATTTGTTGGGCTGGCTTTGTTCATGGACCGATTGGGCGGCAAATACTTCACAAACTACGTCATGCAGGAGGGCACGTTCGACTTCAATAGTGTCGGCTTCCGAATGGAAGCCCAGGAACCACTGCTGTTCGCGGCCAGCAACGGCCAGTTGCCCATTGGCCTGGTGGTACATGGTGCGACCTGTTGCCATTACGCTGCCGGGTCTTTGCTGTACGAGCAAATACAAAGCCGCCACTACCAGGGCCTCAAAGCGCAGAAAAAGGAGTACCCACAAAGCCATGGCGGCATGTTTATCCCCTCTTTCACGGATGCCATGCGCTTTCTGTTTCCATAGGTCCGCGCCTCCAAAGCCCTAGCAGCCGCAAAATTCCGAACACAAACGGTTGCAAGCCGGCCTTTGCCTGTGAGCCGCGATGGTCTCGGGTACGCAACTCGGTAGGGGATATTGGGATGCAAAAAAACCAGCTATACCGCTAAGGCAGATACCTCTGCCAGAGTTGACGCACGGCCTCCCTACTTTCTGCCTTGCCAAAGACACCCAAAGCCGCTGGCCGACCCAGGCCACTTCGGGGTCGGTGTAGGCCACGGATGGAATGACGCGGGCGTTGAAGGCGGCGGCGGCCAGCTCTTTATTGCCTTGCAGTTCACCGGCAATCATTTCCGCAGCCACATGCGCCTCGTGCACCGCCTTGTGCGCCAGCATTGGCTGGCCGACGATGTCGCCGATGTCGCCGATGGCGAAGATGTGCGGTAAGTTGGTGCACATCTGGATGTCGACGTTGATAAAGCCACGGTCCGTCACTGCCACGCCGGCTTTGTCGGCGCTGATTTTCTTGCCGTTGGGCGCCCCGATGGCCACCCCAAACTGCTCCACTTATGGCCACCCAAACTGCCCCAGGCAGGACGGCCAGATTATGGGGTTCAGGGCTGCTGTCTGGGCGGGCTGTTTAGATTAATTTCTCCTTATTCATGGTTCAAGAATCAACGGGTGCCGATACTGCCATTCGCGCTGTCGCTTCCCTGAGTCGATAGCTCTTTCCTTCGAAGTCGAGCATGCTGCAGCGGTGCATCAGGCGGTCCAAGATCGTGCTTGCCATGGTGGCGTCGCCCAGATATTTGCCCCAGTCCTGGACCACACGGTTAGAAGTCACAACAATGGAGCGGCGCAGTTTGTAGCGCTGGTGAACGATTGCCTGCAGCAACTCCGCACTGACTTCGGCAATGCGCCGGGCCAGAAAGAGATCGTCCAATACAAGCAGGTCAGGGTCTGTGTAGGTCAGCAGAATCTTGGCTTGTTCAGCCTGGGTGGCCAGGCCGAACCTCGCAAAGTCGCTATCCGCCTCGACGTACTTGACGCTGTAGCCCTGTAGGGTTGCTTGGTAAGCCACGGCCTTGGCGACGTGACTTTTACCGGTTCCGGGTTTGCCAATGATCAGGGCGTTGGCACCTTCAGTGATGAATTTGAGGCTGTGCAGCTCAAAGCAAGCCTGTCTGGGTATCTTGGGGTTAAAGCGCCAATCAAAGTCAGCAAGGCTCAAGCGTTCATCGAGTCCGGATTGTTTGAACCGGCGCTCTGTTACACGCGAGCGGCGCCGATCCAGTTCGTCCTGCAGCATAGAGGCGAAGGTGTCCAGGAATGGCTCCTGGGAGCTTTGGGCCTGCATGACACGGGTATTCAAGGTGGCGGCAATGCCAGACAAGCGCAGTTCGCGCAGGGCGCGTTCTATCTCATTGAGGGTCATGGAAATATCTCGGTCTAAAAATGGTTGGGGTTATGACTGGGCGCTGCAGCGGGCAAAGAGGTCTGCGTACTCATCAGTGCTGCGGATGAGGGGGTGCGCCTGGGTCAGGGGCAGCTCGGCCTGAGCGCGGTGCGCATCTGGCGCAGAATCAATTGCCGCAAGGGCATCTGCCACGAGCCGTTCGGTGAGCGCCTTGACGTGCTTGTAGCTGTAGACCCCGTCAAGCATGGCGCGTTCGCAAGCTGAGTCGACCAAGCGGTGCGGGTAGGTGCGCCCCAGGCCCACGATGCCCCAGAGCTTGCGCTGGCCTACCCGCCCCTCAATGCCGAACAGCATCTGGCACAGCCGATGCGCGTGAGCTCCGATGTCCTTGGCCTGGTTGAGGATGTACAGGGTCTCACGCGAGGGGTTAAAGACGCGCTCCTCATTGGGCAGGATCACCGATCCTGGGCGTTGGGCACGCGGGTGGGTGCGCAGCAGGGATTGGGACTGGAGGTCGCGAATCTCGATACGGTGCTCAAAGATGCGCACAAGAACAAGGGAGCCAATGGGGGCCGGGCGCGCGGCGTAGCTGCTGTGGTCAACGCGCACGCAGGTATCGTCGTAAACGGTGCGCTGGGACTCGGTGAAATACTGCATACCCACGATGGGTAGGGCTTGCAGGTGGGACTTCTCTTCCTCGAACATGGCCTGCACTTGGCGGCGCTCACTGCCGTGGATACGGGTGGCGGCCCAGGTCACTTCCCAGTGCTCAAGGAAGTCGTTCTGCTCCTCAATGGTTTCAAAGCGTCGGCCCTTGAGGGCGGTGGCTTGGGTGTGGCCGATGGCGTTCTCCACCGTACCTTTGCGATTCGGATCTCGTACGCGGGCGGGGTCACCCACGACGTCGTAGTACTTAAGCGCTGCTGCATAGACCGGGTTGAGCTCGGGCTCGTGGATGTCGGGCTTGAGTACACCCTCTTTGAGGTTGTCCAGCACCACATATCGGCAAGACCCGCCGAAGTAGCGCCAAGCTTGCTCATGCAGCCGGGCCCAAGTCTCTTGGCCAGACTTCCAGACCACGCGGCGAAAGCTGCGTCGGGAGTAGCGTAGCGTTGCCACGAACAGGCGGGGTTTGCGGTAGCGGGTGGTGCCCAGCACGCGGGTGGGTGCGCCCTCACCGTAGTCGACCTGCATCTCCTCACCGGGTGCAAACTCCAGGCGGTCGAACTGCTCAGGCTCACGGTGGCGCAGTTTGGCGGCAAAGCGCTTGACGGCGTTGTAGGCACCCGCAAAGCCAAACTGATCGACCAGGTCTTGGTAGATGGCCATAGCGTTGCGTTTGAGGCGCAACTGGGCTTCGATGTAGTCGCGGTAGGGTTCACAGATGGAGGTGCCGGTCACCCGTTCAGGTGGTAGGGTCGGTGGCCAGGGTGGAGCAGTTTGAATTGGCGCGCTCGACGGATCGGGCGATAGGTCCGCACTGTGGCTGTCGAACTTCTTCTTGTAGGCCCGTATCGTGTGGCGCGAAATGCCTGTGGCGCGTTCAATCTGGCGCTGGGTGGACCCGGCCTTGAGCAGGGTCCAAATGGTGGTTTGCAAATGCAGTTTCAAGACGTTCACTCCTGTTATCCCCTCGACGGTGAGGGGGTGAAAGTAACGTCCTGCCAGTGGCCTCCGAGCTACTGGTTTGCTGAGTTCAGCACATCAATTTACGGTGGCCGAGGTGGAGCAGTTTGACTGGCCATAAGTGGAGCACTTTGAGTGGCCATCGGGGGGCGTGCGGCCCACGGCCTGCAGCACCAGGTCGTAGACCTGCGGCTCGGGCACTTTCACGCCCTCCTCTGCTGCTGCGAACGTCACCTCAATGCCTTCAGGCAAGGTGCGTGCAGACACGGTCTTGGTCTTGAGCATGATGTTGTCGAAGAGCTTGGCGTTCATCTTCTGCCAGATCTTGACCAGATCGCGGTCCGCGCCCTGCATCAGACCGTCTAGCATTCACAATGCCGCGCGCAACATTCTTGACTGCCACCAGTGCCTTGCGCGGGTGGATTTCGCTTGGTTGCTGGGCGAACACCTGGCGCATCGCGCCGGTCATAGTGAGGCGAACGTCGGTGTTGATGTTGATGTTGCGCACGCCGTCATAGATGCCACACTGGATTTCTTCCATCGGCCTGCCGTAGGTTTCCTTGATGTGGCCACCAAACTGGCGAATGGTGACCAGCCACTCCTGCGGCACGCTTCTAGAGCCATGCATGACCAGGTGGAACTCACAGCGCTAACGAGCTCCGCGAATCTGCGCCAACACTTCATCTGCCATTCCACGTACCTCAGCGGCTACGTCTAGGAGTGCATCCATGTCACCACCTGCCGCGCTGAGCGCCAGCGCGAAAGGTTGCAAAAAGTCTGCGAAACGGGTACGTTCCATTAACGCGACCAAAGGTTTGGACAGACCAATGACGTGGCACTCAAAGCACTGTTCTTTGAGTTCATAGAACGCAGACTCATCGCCTTTGCTAGCCTGTTCCGCCAACGCATCCAGCGCCTGCAGCGCCAAGTCGTTATTGCCCAGCCAGCAATGGGCTTGCAAGCGTATGTTGTGATCGGTCACTTCGACCAGTTTGAGCGTTTGTCGGAACAGTTCATTTGCTTCATTGGTTCGCTTTAGCCGCGCCATAAGCCGTGCCAGGTTTGCGACAGGCGATGGGGCGAGCGGGTTGCATTCCATCGCAGTCCGGTAAGCAGCTTCCGCTTCATCGTATCGATGTAAACGATCCTGCAACAGCTCCCCCAGTTCTCCCCAAGCAAAAACAAATTTTGAATCAAGTTCAATAGCCTTGCGGAAAGAGGCCTCAGCTTCCTCAAAACGACTAAGTTTTTCGCTTAGCAGTTGACCCAGACCAATCCATGGCCAAGCAGATTTCGGATCTAGATCAATCGCTCTGCGGTAGGCCGCCTCAGCTTCCTCAACGCGGTTGAGCTCTTTACACAATAAGTCGCCCAAAGCATCCCAGGTTTGTGCCCATTTCGGGGCAAGTTCAATCGCTTTGCGATAGGCTACTTCGGCTTCCCCGTAGCGACTGAACTCGTAGCTCAACAAACTCCCTAAATCTCTCCAAGGTGTTGCCCACTTCGGGTCAAGCTCGATTGCCCTGCGATAGGCCGCTTCTGCATCTTCAAAGCGATGCAACTTGTAGCTGAACAAATTACCCAAGGCTCCCCAAGGTGCGGCTAGTTCTGGATCGAGTTCAATGATCCTTCGGTACAACGTTTCGGCTTCCACAGGTCGATTAAGTATGTCGCCTAACAAATAGGCTAACGCACCCAACGCCGCAATTGACTTCGGATCTAGTTCGATCACCTTGCGATAAGCTGCCTCGCCTTCTTCATTGCGGTTGAGTTCGTGAGCCAATATATCGCCTAAGGAGCCCCATGCCCGTTTGGACTTTGGATCGAGTGCGATGACCTTACGATAGGCCGCTTCTGCATCTTCAAAACGATTGAGCCTGTTGCCCAAAAGATCTGCCAAAACCAGCCACGTTGCAGTCGAATTTGGATCGAGTTTGATGGCTTCGCGATAAGTCTTCTCTGCCTCTTCATAGCGGTTTGACCAGTAATGTAGTAGAGCCCCCAAAACACCCCAAGATGATGCTGAATCCGGGTCAAGTTCGATGGCTTTGCGAAAGGCCAGCTCGGCCTCGTCAACACGATCTGGCTTTCTACTTAACAGAATACCCAAGTCTCTCCACGGCATTGCCCATGTCGGACGAATTTCAATAGCCTTGCGGTAGGCCGCTTCGGCTTCCCAGCTCCGATCAATATCTTCACTGAGCAGATCACCTAGGAAGTCCCAAGCTTGCGCATTTTTTGGCGCCAATTCAGTTGCCCTCCTGCACGCGGTCTCAACGTCGAGGCCGCTGCACCGTTTCACCAAACGACCTATCGCAACCACGAACGCCATTGGGTGCGATTCAAAGCACGTCAACATCTGGGTAAGTGCGAGCTTGGCGTCTGGGCAGTCTGGGAAAAATTGTCCGTCAACTACCGCTTTCTCAACCCGTTCAATGCTTTCCAAGTCGTAGGCAGTGATCAGCTTTTTCCTTCTTTCGGCCAGAGCCGAGCGGGTCTCAGTGATCTTCGGAATGGGCGCGTTAGCGCAATCTGCCGCCAACGTCTCCTTTTCAATCAGTGTCAGATGCAGTGCGCCGACTACACCCTGCACCCAAGTCTGTCGGTCGTCCTGCGGGACCGGAGTCAACTTCAAAGCGTTGCGCAAGGCCTCCAAGCGCTCCAGATAGTCGTGGGGCGATGCGTAGTCGGCATCCTCCCCGTCCAGCTCGTACAGTTCACCTAAGCCGCCCCCTTTTCTAGCCTGCTGGAACACCGCCCAGTCCAATTGATGCCGCTCTTGCGCATCTTTGGGCATTGCATAGACGATGGCGCGGGAATACTCAAGCTCCGAACCATCGCAATCGAGTCCATCCCGATGCCTATTTCGGCGCGTTCTTGCCAAGCCCTGTAGCTCATCGTTGCTATACCAAAGCCGCATGAATTCCACCAGCCACCCCACGCGGGCACGGGCACCGCGTGGCGCATTGCGCATGAGGTACCAGATGTTGAAAAAGCGCTCACTGCACTGGTAGCCCAGTCGCTTGGTGCCGCTTAGGGTGGTCTTTTCGACCAGGCCTTCTTGCTCCAGGCGTGTGAGTTGCGCACTGACCGAACTCACTGGTAACGCGGCTGCCCGGGCCAGTGTCTTGGCGGTGACGGGAGCCCAGTGCTCCATGACATGGGCAACGACTTTGCGTGGCTGGTCGGCTAGCACTTCTAGTCGGGCTTTGTACAAGGGAGTCATTGCATCGAGTAGCCGCTCCAGGTCCGCACGAACGTTTTCGCGCCCACCGGCGGCAAAAAGCTCATACAGCATGACGGTGGTGCGAGGGTTACCACCGGTCAGCTGGCGCATGGCGCGCAGGCGTTCTGGGCGCGCGGTCAACACGCGCTTTACTTCAGCCTCGGCTTCGTCACCCTGAAGCCCGCGGCCAGCACCGAAGACGCGCGCCATGGCTTGTATAGCGGTTTGCATTTCTATCAGCGTCAGGGGGCGCAACTCGATGAGCTGAAAGAAATCCAAGAAAGCGTCGCTGTAGAGGCCGTGTGCTTCCAGCGGCTGGTAGCTGCCACCCACCCACAGCAAATGGGGCGAATGCAAAAGCGCCTTGCGTACACGCCAAAGTGCAGAGGCACCACCGTCCTGTTTGGTGCCGCGCTTACTCAATTCCCCGCCCGCCAGATTGGCAAACAGCAAATCGGTACTGTCGATGAGCAAGAGCAGGCGCTGGTGGTGGGTCTCACACCATTGCTTGATCCAGGCTAACGCCGATTCTTCTCGTTGTTCTTTGGGCGAGTTCATCAGTTGCGCAAGCTCTGAATCAACTTCTGCCGTGGACTGTTCATGACGCTCCAGGGCATCGCCCAATGCGCCAATGACGTTGCTCCAAAGTTCTGCTGGTGTGCTGACGGTGTATTGCTCTTCTGGAAAACGCAAGGGCAACCAGGTTTTGCGAAGTTCCGGCTCATCCTCCACCGCCAACGCAACACGCTGCAGTAAAGTGGACTTGCCCATGCCGCGTTGGCCAGTGATTAGTAGATGCTGTGGGGCAACATTGGGAGCAGCCGTTTGCAGCACCTCCAAAATCGTCGCCAGTTCCCGCTGACGCGCCACGAAGATGGCGCGCAATTCCCCCGGACTCCACAGATGCGGGTTGTATTTGGCCGTGGCGGCGATGCCGTTGTGATTTCCCCAGCTGGGTGTGCTGGGTGGGGATGGGATTTCAGACATGGTTGCGACCCCAATAGTCACGCAACAAGAATGACAAGAACTTGACTCGCCCGGATGCGTCCACCGGGCTGGTGTAACCCTCTTCCTGGAGCTTGCCCAGAATGGTTTGCAGACGTGCCGCACGTGGGTCCGGATCTGGCTCCAGTTTGGCGAGCCGGGCGTGCAGTTGGCGTTGTGTCAAGCCGGTTTCGTTTTTCGCCAACGCGGTCAATACAAGGTTCGCGAAGGCCAAGTCGGCGCCAGCTAGATCACGATGGATGCGCTGCTCCCAATGGACAAAGCGCGACCGCGCGGACAGCAAGCGCTCATAGGCACTGTCAACATCGTCACGCGTCAATTCTCTGGTTGGCACACCCTGTGATAGGGGCGGTGTTTCATCCAGACGGTCACGCGCCGCCTTGGTGGTTTCATCCAACAACAGGCAAAGATAGAACGGAGACAACCATCCGACACGCTCACACACGTAACTCGCCGTAGCGGTGTTGATGAACCAGCCATCGCGTTGCGCAAAGGCACTGACCATGTCGCATGCTGCGTTGACCTTGAAAGGGCCAATAGGGTATTCGTAACAGTCATTGAACTGCGCACTGAGGCCATATTTTTCCAACAGCGCATTCAGGCCAATGGAACCCGTAAACAAAAAACGGCACGCCACACCGGGCGTGACCCGCCAAGCACGCAACCATGCCAGCAAGGCTTCGGCTTCCTTTTGATTGCTAGCCAAAAGCTTTTGGAGAAAGACCGAGAACTCGTCAATAAAAATCAGCACAGGCACCGCCGTCAGTCTGGCCTGGAGGGCGGTGGCGGACCTGTGCCAAGGTTGGCCGGCATTGGCTTGCAGTTCAATTCCGCCACCAACACCGCCAGGTCCTTTCAGCTCAAATTTCTTGACGGCAGAGAACCACTGTTTTGCGGTGTCCCCGAGAGAGCTGAGGTAGCCCATGATTGAATCATCGGGAAAATGCGACGATATTTCATCAATAAATGCCTGAGCACCTTCTATGCCTTGAACATCCACATGTTGAGCAAGCAGGCCTTTCGCTGCTGCCTCTTCGCGCAGGCGGTTCACGATGGAAGACTTCCCCAAGCGCCGTGGGCCACTGGCGACAACATGGTCGTTTTCCAGATAACCCCAAAGGTCTGAACACTCTGTCTTTCGGTCGTAGAAATCTATCCCCGTGGCAATAGCTCCAAGCTTCATGGCTTCCCTTTATATTAAATCAATACACAATTGTATTAATACGAATTTGTATTGATGTTACTTTATATCGGGTAAATATTCAACCTTCTTGGAAAAGTAACGCCCTGTGTGTGGTCGCTTGAACTGGCCTAAATATCGCAGTTACCCCGCACCCGCGAGTGCTGCTGGTGGGGACGACAAGACGGCTTGACGCGTAATTCGCTAGCAGATTTAGCACAGCAGGACGCGCGACCCAGGTGTGTTCCAGTATTTGCCTGATTGTCGATACTGCGCGCAATTAACGCGATGGTGCGCATCTGCCAACCGTAGGACCACCGTGCAGCCTTGGCAGCAAAGCATTTCGACGAAATTTTCCTAAAAAAACCGCGCAGCCCCTGCGGAATCTGCGCGGCCAGCTACTGAATCAGTAGCAGTTGAAGTGTTTACTTCTTACTCGGTGGCACATCCGTGCAGCCGCCGTGCGCAATCTCCGCCGCCATACCAATGGATTCCCCAAGAGTCGGGTGCGGGTGAATCGTCTTGCCAATGTCCACCGCATCCGCACCCATCTCAATCGCCAGCGCGATCTCGCCGATCATGTCGCCCGCATGGGTGCCGACCATGCCGCCGCCCAGGATCTTGCCGTGGCCATGCGCTTCGGGGCTGTCGTCAAACAGCAGCTTGGTGACGCCTTCGTCGCGGCCATTGGCAATCGCGCGGCCCGATGCGGTCCAGGGGAACAGGCCCTTCTTGACCTTGATGCCCTGCGCCTTGGCCTGGTCTTCGGTGAGGCCGACCCATGCCACTTCGGGGTCGGTGTAGGCCACGCTGGGGATGACGCGTGCGTTGAACGCGGCAGCCGCCAGTTCCTTGTTGCCTTGCAGCTCGCCGGCAATCACTTCGGCCGCCACGTGCGCTTCATGCACCGCCTTGTGCGCCAGCATGGGCTGGCCCACGATGTCTCCGATGGCGAAGATGTGCGGCACGTTGGTGCGCATCTGGATGTCGACGTTGATGAAGCCGCGGTCGGTCACCGACACACCGGCCTTCTCGGCGCTGATCTTCTTGCCGTTGGGCGTGCGGCCCACGGCTTGCAGCACCAGGTCGTACACCTGCGGTGCGGGGGCGGTACCGCCCTCTTCCGCTGGGGCAAACGTGACCTCAATGCCTTCGGGCAAGGCGCGTGCGGACACGGTCTTGGTCTTGAGCATGATGTTGTCGAAGCGCTTGGCGTTCATCTTTTGCCAGATCTTGACCAGGTCGCGGTCGGCGCCCTGCATCAGGCCGTCCAGCATTTCCACCACGTCCAGGCGGGCGCCCAGCGTGCTGTAGACGGTGCCCATTTCCAGGCCGATGATGCCGCCACCCAGGATCAGCATGCGCTTGGGCACACCAGTCAGCGCCAAGGCGCCGGTGCTGTCCACCACGCGTGGGTCGTTGGGCATGAAGGGCAAACGCACGGCTTGGCTACCCGCCGCGATGATGGCGCGTTTGAAGGCGATGACCTTCTTGCTGCCGGTCTTCTCTTGGGCGGTGCCGCTGGTTTCTTCCACTTCGAGGTGGTTGGCGCCGACAAAGTTGCCGTAGCCGCGCACGGTGGTGACCTTGCGCATCTTGGCCATGGCGGCCAGGCCGCCGGTCAGCTTGCCGATGACCTTTTCCTTGTGACCGCGCAGTTTGTCGATGTTCAGCGTAGGTGCGCCAAAGTCCACGCCCAGGTCGGCCATGTGGCTGACCTCGTCCATCACAGCCGCCACGTGCAGCAGCGCCTTGCTGGGGATGCAACCCACGTTCAGGCACACGCCGCCCAGGGTGGCGTAGCGCTCGACCACGATGACCTTGAGGCCCAAGTCGGCCGCGCGGAACGCGGCGGAGTAACCGCCGGGGCCGCCGCCAATGACGACCACGTCGCATTCCAGATCGGCGCTACCGGTGTAGTTGGCACCAGGGTTAGCTGCAACCGCAGTTGGGGCTACAGCAACAGGTGAGGTCGTTGCAGCAGGCGTTGAATTTGCTACATTTTTAGGAGCTGCTCCCGCACTATCCACGGCCTGAACGGGTGTATTGGGCACGGAACTACCCGCTGCCTCCAGTAACACCACGACTGTGCCCTGTTTGACTTTGTCGCCCAGCTTGACTTTGAGCTCCTTGACCACGCCACCTTCGCTGGCGGGGATTTCCATGGAAGCTTTGTCGCTCTCCACGGTGATCAGGCTCTGCTCGGCCTTGATGGTGTCACCCACCTTGACCAGCAGTTCAATGACCGCCACTTCGTCCAAGTCGCCAATGTCCGGAACCTTGATTTCTACGATTGCCATATATGCCTCTTTTAGTCAGTTGGGGTCAGAGCACGTTTGCTGCGCAAAGTGGTCTGACCCACAAGGTTTCAGTTTTAGTTGGGGGCAGAGCACGTTTGCTACGCAAAGTGGTCTGACCCACAAGAATTACTTCTTCTTCAATTTCATAGTGAAGACCTCAACCGGTCCGGCTGAGTTCTTGTCGAATTCGCAACCCGCGTGCACGCCAGCCATGGCCACTTCACGCGCCGTCTCAGCCGTGGGCCAGACCGCGTGCATAGCACCCAGCGCAAAGCTGCGCCCACTGCCAATGCCCCAAAACTCCTTGAATTCAAAGACTTCACGGTAGCTGTACAGGCCATAAATGCCCGAGGCATTGGCTACCACCGCGCTGAACTGGCTCGACTCATAGGGGTCGTTGTCGTCTTCTTTGGTTTGCAAAAAGAAGCTCTCTTTGAGCACCGGGTGCAGCTTGCTGAAGGTGGCAAACACCTCCTCTTTGCTACCCAGCCGCAGTTGGGCACGCGGCAGGCTTTCCAACGCCTGGCGCAGCACCGGAAAATGCGCCACCGAGCCCGCCACGCCGATGTAGCTGACGCCGCCCACGCCCTCAACGTGCAGCAGCTTGCTGTTGTCTTCAAAGCGGTGGCTCAGGCGCGTGTCACCAAAGGTGACCAGCGTGTCCGCCGCAATGGCGACCTGCCCGGCTTTCTTGACGACAACAATCGACGTCATTCAGTCGTGCCCACACGGCAGGGCGACAGAGCGGTCTGCGTAGGTAAAAGGAGGAGGCCGAAGGCCGGGGGACACGGAGCAGATTGTTCTGTCGCCCGGACCTCAGTCATAGGAGTCACAGCATCACCCGACGGAAGTCACCCAGGATCTGCGCCAGATACACGTTGAAGCGCGCAGCAGCGGCACCGTCAATCACGCGGTGGTCCCACGTCAATGACAGCGGCAGCATCAGGCGCGGCACAAATGCCTTGCCATCCCATACCGGCTCCATCTGGCTCTTGCAGACGCCCAGAATAGCAACCTCAGGCGCATTGATGATGGGCGTGAAGTAGCGCCCGCCAATACCGCCCAGCGACGAAATCGTGAAGCTGGCACCCGACATTTCTGCCGGACTCAGCTTGCCATCGCGCGCCTTTTTGGCCAGCTCGCCCATCTCGGCACTGATCTGGAAGATGCCCTTTTTGTCAGCATCTTTGATCACCGGCACCATCAGGCCATTGGGCGTGTCGGCCGCAAAACCGATGTGGAAATACTGCTTGTAGATGATGGCGTCACCATCCAGCGAGCTGTTGAACTCAGGGTATTTTTTCAGCGCCGCCACACAGGCCTTGATCAAGAATGCCAACATGGTCACCTTGATGCCCGCCTTTTCGTTCTCTTTGTTCGTCAAAACGCGGAAGGCTTCCAGATCGGTGATATCGGCATCGTCATGGTTGGTGACCGCCGGAATCATGATCGCGTTGCGCAGCAGGTTGGCGCCGCTGATCTTCTTGATGCGCGACATTTCCTTGCGCTCAATAGCACCAAACTTGGCAAAGTCCACCTTGGGCCAGGGGATCAAGCCCAAGGCCGCGCCATCGCCACCGCTTCCAGCCCCGCCCGATGCAGGTTTGTTTTGCGCCGCAGCCGCCAGGGTTTGCACCGCGCCGCTCATCACCGAGCGGGTGAACCCCTGTACATCGGCTTCGGTAATGCGACCCTTCAGACCACTGCCCTTGACTTCATTCAAAGGCACACCCAGTTCGCGCGCAAACTTGCGCACCGAAGGCGACGCGTGCGGCAAGCCCAGCGTCGTGCCGCCGGGGGCGTGCGCAGGGGCAGCCATCGCAGGCGCTACAGTCGCTACAGTCGCTACAGGCGCACTTGCTACAGAAACAGGAGCTGCTCCCGCACTAATGGTGGGCGCTACAGCCGTATTCAGCACTGAAATCGGCGCAGGCGCAGAAGCTGTAGCAGCAGTAGTCACCGCCGCCACACCTTCCAAAATCACCACCAGGTCACCAATATTGACCGTATCGCCCAGCTTCACCTTGATCTCTTTGACCACGCCTGCCGCGCCCGATGGAATCTCCATCGACGCTTTGTCCGACTCCACCGTCATCAGGCTTTGCTCCAGCTTGATGGTGTCGCCGACTTTGACCAACAGCTCAATCACTGCAACGTCTTTGAAGTCACCAATATCGGGCACCCGAACCGCGATGGGTCCAGTTGCCTGGGCTGCAGGCGCAGCTGCGGGAGCCACTGCAGCCGTCACCGGCACAGCTGCCGGGGTTGGAACCGCTACAGAAACAGGAGCTGCTCCCGCACTATTGGCGGGCGCTGCAGCCTGATTGGGCACTGAATCTGCCCCTGCAGCTTCCAAGACCAACACCACGGTGCCCTGCTTCACTTTGTCACCCAGCGCCACGCGCAGTTCTTTCACCACGCCGGCCGTGCTGGATGGAATTTCCATCGACGCTTTGTCCGACTCCACCGTGATCAGGCTTTGCTCGGCCTTCACGGTGTCGCCCACCTTCACCATCAACTCGATCACCGCCACCTCGTCGAGGTCGCCAATGTCCGGGACTTGTACTTCTATCAATGCCATTTTGTTTGTCTCTCTTAATCAGTTGGGGTCAGAGCACGTCACTTCGTGAGTGGTCTGACCCGCAAAGTTTCAGGCATACAGCGGGTTGATCTTGTCGGCATTGATACCGTACTTGGCAATCGCCTCGGCCACCTTGGCCACGGGCACGGTGCCCTCTTCGCTCAGCGCCTTTAGGGCTGCCACCACGATGTAATGGCGGTTCACCTCGAAGTGCTCGCGCAGCTTGCTGCGGAAATCGCTGCGGCCAAAGCCATCGGTGCCCAACACCTTGTAGGTACGGCCCTTGGGGATGAACGGACGAATCTGTTCGGCGTAGGCCTTCATGTAGTCGGTCGATGCCACCACGGGGCCCTTGGCCTTGTCCAGCTGCTGCGCCACAAAGGACACACGCTGTGTTTCCAGCGGGTGCAGCAGATTCCAACGTTCGGCATCCTGGCCGTCGCGGGTCAGTTCGTTAAAGCTTGGGCAGCTCCACACATCGGCCCCCACGCCCCAGTCTTTTTCCAGCAGCTCTTGCGCGGCAATGCTCTCGCGCAGGATGGTGCCCGAGCCCAAGAGTTGCACACGGGGTGTGAGCTTGGCACCCTCTTTGCACATATACATGCCCTTGATGATCTGCTCTTCGGTGCCGGGCTTCAGGCCAGGCATCGGATAGTTCTCATTCAGCAGCGTGATGTAGAAGTAGACGTTGTCTTGCTTCTCCACCATGCGCTTCAAGCCATGGTGCAGGATCACGCCGACTTCGTGCGCGAAGGTCGGGTCGTAGGAGATGCAATTCGGAATCGTGCCCGCCATGATGTGGCTGTGGCCGTCTTCGTGCTGCAGGCCTTCGCCGTTCAGCGTAGTGCGGCCCGAGGTGCCACCCAGCAGGAAGCCACGCGCCTGCATGTCGCCCGCTGCCCAGGCCAAGTCGCCAATGCGCTGGAAGCCGAACATCGAGTAGTACACATAAAACGGCACCATGATCCGGTTGCTGGTGCTGTAGCTCGTCGCCGCAGCGATCCAGCTGCTCATGCCGCCGGCTTCGTTGATACCCTCTTGCAGGATCTGGCCCTTCACGTCCTCCTTGTAGTACATCACCTGGTCTTTATCGACCGGCGTGTACTTCTGGCCTTCGGGGTTGTAAATACCCACCTGGCGGAACAAGCCTTCCATACCAAAGGTGCGGGCCTCGTCCACCAGAATCGGCACCACGCGCGGACCCAGAGCCTGGTCGCGCAGCAGCTGCGTCAGGAATCGCACATAGGCTTGCGTCGTGCTGATTTCGCGGCCTTCGGCCGTAGGTTCCATCACCGCCTTAAAGGTTTCCAACGACGGCACGGTGAACGACTCGTCGGCCTTCACACGGCGGTGTGGCAAGTAGCCACCCAAGGCCTTGCGGCGCTCGTGCAGGTACTTCATTTCCGGCGTGTCATCGGCCGGTTTGTAGAACGGTACGCCCGGCAATTCACTGTCGGGGATCGGGATATTGAAGCGATCACGGAAGGCTTTGATGTCTTCGTCAGTGAGCTTCTTGGTCTGGTGCACAGTGTTTTTGCCTTCACCAGCCTTGCCCATACCGAAGCCCTTGACCGTCTTGATCAACAACACCGTGGGCTGATCTTTGTGGTTCACGGCCTTGTGGAAGGCGGCGTACACCTTTTTGGAGTCGTGGCCACCGCGACGCAAATCAAAAATCTCTTCGTCGCTCATCTTGGCAACCATCTCGGCCGTGCGCGGGTCCTTGCCGAAGAAATGCTTACGCACGTAGGCGCCGTCGTTGGCTTTCATGGCCTGGTAGTCACCGTCCAGGGTGTCCATCATCAGCTTCTTGAGCGCACCTTCTTTGTCGCGTGCCAGCAGAGCATCCCAGCCGGAGCCCCACAAAAGCTTGATCACATTCCAGCCCGCGCCGCGGAACTCACCTTCCAACTCTTGCACGATCTTGCCGTTGCCACGCACCGGGCCGTCCAGGCGTTGCAGGTTGCAATTGATGACAAACACCAAGTTGTCCAGCTTCTCGCGAGCGGCCAGGCCAATCGCGCCCAAGGATTCCACTTCGTCCATTTCGCCGTCACCACAAAACACCCAGACCTTGCGGTTCTCGGTATTGGCAATGCCACGGGCGTGCAGGTATTTCAAAAAGCGGGCCTGGTAAATCGCCATCAGCGGGCCCAAGCCCATGGACACGGTGGGGAACTGCCAGAACTCGGGCATCAGCTTGGGATGCGGGTAGCTGGAGAGGCCCTTGCCATCCACTTCCTGGCGGAAGTTCAGCAATTGCTCCTCAGACAAGCGGCCTTCCAGATAGGCGCGGGCGTAGACGCCGGGCGACACGTGACCTTGGATATACAAACAGTCGCCGCCATGGTTTTCGCTCTCGGCATGCCAGAAGTGGTTGAAGCCAGCGCCGAACAGGCTGGCCAGCGACGCGAACGAACCGATGTGGCCGCCCAAGTCACCGCCGTCTACCGGGTGGTGGCGATTCGCCTTGACCACCATCGCCATCGCGTTCCAGCGCATGTAGGCGCGCAGGCGTTCTTCAATCTTGAGGTCGCCGGGGGAGCGCTCTTCTTGGTCCGGTTCGATGGTGTTGACATAGCCTGTAGTGGCCGAAAAGGGCATGTCAATGCTCTTTTGGCGGGCATGCTCCAGCAGCTGCTCCAACAAGAAATGGGCGCGCTCGGGGCCTTCGCTTTCAATGCCGGCGCTCAGGGCGTCCATCCATTCGCGGGTTTCCTGGCTATCAAGATCAGGCGGCTGGGTGCCCACCGCGTTCAGGGGAACTGCTGACATCAATGTCTCCTTTTAGTTGTTGCAGCGTAATTTAGTACGGTCTGCCTATTTTCCCACAAATTATTTGAAATTTCAAATCATGCTTTTTCATTTCACATTGTGAATTATTGAAAGTGCTAAGTTGAGAGGCGATCTGGGGCAGTCCTCTACACTCGCCCTATGCCTTTGAACCATCTCATCGCTCTGCCATCGCATATCAACCTGCCCTCGGTGGGTGGTGCGCAGCGCTGGTGGAAGCGGCTCACCCCACACCGGCAAGACCGGGTCGCCATGTTGGCCCCACTGGCGGCAGTGCTTTTGTTTTTTGCCGCCATCGTGTCGGCCCTGGGCTACTTGCGGGTAGAAGAAATTGAGCGCGAGCAACAAGCCGTGCGCCGCGATGTGGAATACGCCCAGCAGCGCCTGCGCCTGCGCTTGCTAGAGCGCCAAGAGCAACTGATGCGCATGGCGCGCGAGCTGTCCAACCGCGAGCTGGAGGCCCCCGACTTTCGCGCCCGCGCCGCCACGCTGCTAGACCAGTATCCCGAGATTTATGGCATTGCCTGGATTGACGAAAAACGCAAAATCAAGGTCAGCTTGGGCAGCACCGTACTGCCCGGTAACCAGGTCTATGCCAGCGGTGAGAACGCGCTGCGCCGCGACCCCCAAGACGGCTTCGCTATTGCCAGCGAATCCATGCAGCCCTTGTATGTACAACGGCCACGCTCCGATGGCTATGTGCCACTGCTACAGCTCTTTTTGCCGCTGACCGAACGCAGCCGTCCTGGCGGTGTCGTGCTGGCCGAATTCTCGGTAGACGGGCTGTACCGCTACGGCATTCCGCCAGAAGTCACAGCCCAATACGCGGTCTCTTTGCTGGATGTCAAAGGCGGCGTCTTGGCGGGCACCACCATGCCGCCGCGCCAAATTGTCAGCCGCCTGGCCCCCTGGACGCACCCCGCCAATGAATACAGCATGCCGGTATCGCCGGTGGGCATTGGCCTGATGATTCGCGCCCAAGCCTACCGGGCCTCTTTGGGGGTCATTGGCAGCGGCCAGTTTTGGCTGGTGGCGGCTTTGAGCGTGATGACTGCCTGGATGCTGATTGCCAATTGGCGCCACACCCGGCGCAGGCTGCAGGCACAGCAGGCCCTGGTGTCGGAGACCAATTTCCGCCGGGCGATGGAAAACTCCATGCTCACCGGTATGCGCGCCATGGATCTGCAAGGCCGCATTACCTACGTGAACGCGGCCTTTTGCCAAATGACGGGCTGGACAGAGTCGGACTTGGTGGGCCGAACGGCCCCCTTCCCCTACTGGCCCGATGCCGAACGTGACCACGTTGCCTCACGGCTGGAAGCCGAGCTGACCGGGCGCACCACCCCCGGCGGCATTCAGGTGCGAGTCAAGCGGCGCGACAACACCCTGTTTGACGCCCGCCTGTATGTGGCCCCGCTGATTGATGCCCTGGGCACGCAGACCGGCTGGGTTACGTCGATGACCGACATCACCGAGCCCAACCGCGTGCGCGACCAGTTATCGGCCTCACACCAGCGCTTCACCACGGTGCTGGAGGCGCTGGACGCCGCCATCTCGGTGGCCCCCTTGGGTGGGGATGAGCTGCTGTTTGCCAACAAACTCTACCGCCAGTGGTTTGGCATGCAGTCCAATGGCCACTTGGCCCTGGTGGCACAGGCCGGTGTGCCCACCAGCCCTACCAACGATGAATCAGAAGACAACGTAGATTCATTTGCCGGCCTGCCCACCACCGCGCTGCCGGATACCGAGACCGAGAGCGCCGAGATTTTTGTGCCCGAGTTGGGCCAGTGGCTAGAAGTGCGCACCCGTTACCTCAGCTGGGTGGATGGCCGCCTGGCGCAGATGGTGATTGCCACGGACATCACCACCCGCCGTCTAGCCGAAGAGCAAGCGGCCAGCCAGGCCGAGCGCGCGCAAAACGCCAGCCGCCTGATCACTATGGGTGAAATGGCCTCTAGCGTGGCCCATGAGCTGAACCAGCCGCTCACCGCCATTAACAACTACTGCAACGGCATGGTCTCGCGCATCAAGGCCAAGCAAATTTCAGAAGAAGACCTGCTGGGCGCGCTGGAGAAAACCGCCCGCCAGGCTCAGCGCGCCGGGCAAATCATTCAGCGCATCCGCTCCTTTGTGAAACGCAGTGAGCCCAACCGCACGCCGTCCGAGATTTCGCTAATGGTGGACGAGGCGGTGGAGCTGGCCGAGATCGAATTGCGCCGCTTCAATGTGCGCTTGAACCACTATGTGGCCGCGCGTTTGCCGGTCATCATGGTGGACCCGATTTTGATTGAGCAGGTGCTGGTCAATTTGCTCCGCAACGCGGCCGAGTCCATCGACATGGCGCTGCGCCAGACCGCAGACCGCTTGGTGGAGCTGCGCGTAGTGCCGCGCCTGATTGAGGAGAAACCCGTCGTCGAGTTTTCAGTGCAGGACACCGGCAAAGGCCTGTCGCCCGAAGTCATGGGGCGCTTGTACGAGGCTTTCTACTCCACCAAGGCCGACGGTATGGGCATTGGCCTGTCCTTGTGCCGCTCAATTGTTGAGTCGCACATGGGGCGAATGAAAGCCGAGAACATCTACAATAGAGAGGATGTGGTTGGCTGCCGGTTTTCGTTCTGGGTTCCGCTCACCGAAAACCAGGTCACAGCGCCCACCCCTCTTCGCAAAAGCAAATAGAACCCTGGATTGCCCACATGAGTTTGATACCCAAAAAAGGCACCGTGTATGTCGTCGATGACGACGAAGCCGTGCGTGACTCCTTGCAATGGCTGCTGGAAGGCAAGGACTACCGGGTGCGCTGCTTTGATTCTGCCGAATCTTTTCTGAGCCGCTACGATGCGCGCGAAGTAGCCTGTCTGATTGTGGACATCCGCATGGGTGGCATGACCGGGCTGGAGCTGCAAAACCGCCTGATCGAAACCAAGTCCCCGCTGCCCATCGTTTTCATCACTGGCCATGGCGACGTGCCCATGGCGGTAGACACTATGAAAAAAGGCGCGATGGACTTTATCCAGAAGCCTTTCAAAGAAGACCAACTGGTGGGCCTGGTGGAGCGCATGCTGGAGCACGCTAAGGAGTCCTTTGCCGATTACCAGTTGTCGGTCGACCGCGATGCCCTGCTGTCCAAACTCACGCTGCGCGAATCCCAAGTGCTGGAGCGCATCGTGGCCGGCCGCCTGAACAAGCAGATCGCCGACGACCTGGGCATCAGCATTAAGACGGTGGAAGCCCACCGCGCCAACATCATGGAAAAGCTCAGTGCCAATACCGTGGCCGATCTGCTGAAGATTGCATTGGGACAAACTCCAGCCAAACCCTGATGCAAGTTTACTTGCTCCTTTTTTAATAGCTGCCCGCGCAGGTTTCATAAGCCTTGCGGGCATTTTTACTTCTGAATTCTGCTATGTCCACTTCTCCTATCGGCACTACTCTTGCGACCACCATTGACGGCAACGCACTTGCAGCCCAACTGCGTACTGATGTGGCGACCCGCACCGCCGCCCTGAAACTGCGCGGTGTCACGCCGGGCCTTGCCGTAGTGCTGGTGGGTGACAACCAGGCCTCGCAGGTGTATGTGCGCAACAAGGTCAAGGCCTGCTCGGATGCCGGATTGCATTCGGTGTTGGAAAAGTACGAGGCGACGATGACCGAGGCCGAGCTGCTGGCCCGCGTGGATGCGCTGAACAACGATCCCGCCATCCACGGCATCCTGGTGCAATTGCCTCTGCCCGCCCATATCGATGCCAACAAGGTGATCGAATCCATCGCCCCGGCCAAAGACGTGGACGGCTTCCACGTGGCCAGCGCAGGTGCGCTGATGGTGGGACAACCTGGCTTTTGGCCCTGCACGCCCTATGGATGCATGAAGATGCTGGAATCCATAGGCTACGACCTGCGCGGCAAACACGCCGTCGTCATTGGCCGCAGCAATATTGTGGGCAAGCCCATGGCGCTGATGCTCTTGCAAAAGAACGCCACCCTCACCATCTGCCACAGTGCAACGCCGGATCTGAAAGCCATGACCCTACAAGCCGATGTGATCGTGGCAGCCGTGGGCAAGCGCAATGTGCTCACCGCCGACATGGTCAAGCCCGGTGCCGTAGTGATTGATGTCGGCATGAATCGCACCCCGGAAGGCAAGCTGTGCGGCGACGTGGACTTTGAAAGCGTGCAAAAAGTGGCGGGCTTTATTACCCCCGTGCCTGGCGGCGTAGGCCCGATGACGATCACCATGTTGCTGGTCAACACGCTGGAAGCAGCTGAACGCGATGCGGCAAGCCGCGCTTGATACCCAACTCAATTTGCTATGAACCCCCTGCTGAGCCCCACACCACTCCCGCTGTTTGATCAGATTCAGCCCGACCACATTGAACCGGCGCTGGACATCCTGCTGCTGAAGGCCGAAGGCGCGCTGGGCACCGTGACCGCCCCTGACTTCCCCGCCACCTGGCAGGGCATAGCCGCCGAGCTGGATGTCGCCACCGAAAAACTCGGCGTAGCCTGGGGTGCCGTCAGCCACTTGAACGCCGTGGCCGACACGCCTGAGCTGCGCGCCGCCTACAACACCTGCCTACCCAAGGTCACCGAGTTCTGGACCCGGCTGGGTGCCGACGAGCGCCTGTATGCCA
Organism: Burkholderiales bacterium PBB3; assembly: GCA_002256115.1. Classification (GTDB taxonomy): domain Bacteria; phylum Pseudomonadota; class Gammaproteobacteria; order Burkholderiales; family Burkholderiaceae_C; genus Allorhodoferax. The sequence continues at coordinate 8,936 of NKIK01000011.1, read as the reverse complement.
AGTACAAAGCGATCCCCACTGGGAGCTTGAACACCGAGCAACGTCAGGCGCACAAGAACGCACTGCGCAACTTTGTGCTGGGCGGTGCCGATTTGCAGGGTGCGCAACGCGAGCGTTTTGCTGCCATTCAAGAGCAAATGGCCGAGCTGAGCCAGCGTTTTAGCGAACACACGCTGGACGCGACCGATGCTTTCAGCTACTACGCCGCGCTGGAGGAATTGGTGGGCGTGCCCGACGACGTGGTGCAAAGCGCGCGCAACGCAGCACAGGCTGAGGGCAAAGAAGGCTACAAGCTGACTCTGAAAATGCCCTGCTACTTGCCGGTGATGCAGTTTGCCCAAAGCAGCGCGCTGCGCGCAACCCTCTACAAAGCCTATGTGACGCGGGCGTCCGACCAGGCGGGAGCCGACGCGCAAAAGTTTGACAACACCGAGACCATGCGTAGCATTCTGGCTTTGCGCCAGGAAGAGGCCGCTTTGCTGGGTTACCCTGACTTTGGCTCTTTGTCGGTGGTCACCAAGATGGCGGATTCGCCCGCCGCCGTGATCCAGTTTTTGCGCGACCTGGCCGCCAAAGCCCGCCCCTATGGCGAGCAGGATGTGGCCGACCTGCGCGCCTTTGCGGCGGAGCATCTGGGCCTGACCGATCCGCAAACCTGGGACTGGCCCTACATCGGCGAAAAGCTCAAAGAAGCGCGCTATTCCTTCAGCGAGCAAGAGGTCAAGCAGTACTTCACGCTGCCCAAGGTGTTGGCCGGTTTATTCAAGATCGTGGAGACCCTGTTTGACGTGGAAATCACGCCCGACACCGCCCCGGTGTGGAACCCGAATGTGAGCTTCTACCGCCTGGAGCGGGTTGGACCCCAAGGCCGCACGTTGGTCGGTCAGTTTTATCTGGACCCCACCGCGCGCAATGGCAAACGCGGTGGCGCTTGGATGGACGATGTGCGCGCCCGCTGGCTGCGCCCGGACGACGGCACGCTGCAAACCCCAGTGGCCCACCTGGTGTGCAACTTTGCCGACGGTGTGGAGACCAATGGCGTCAAAGCCCCAGCCTTGCTGTCACATAGCGATGTGACCACGATGTTCCACGAGTTTGGCCACGGCTTGCACCACCTGCTGACCCAGGTGAATGAGCACGATGTGTCTGGCATCAGCGGCGTGGAATGGGATGCGGTGGAGCTGCCCAGCCAATTCATGGAAAACTTCTGCTGGGAGTGGAGCGTGCTGCAGCACATGACGGGCCACGTGGAGACGGGCGCGCCCCTGCCCCGCGCGCTGTTTGACAAGATGCTGGCCGCCAAAAACTTCCAAAGCGGTTTGCAGACTCTGCGCCAGATCGAGTTTTCGCTATTCGACATGCTGCTGCACACCGCGCACGACCCTGCACAGGACTTCATGCCCCTGCTGCAATCAGTGCGCCAAGAAGTGGCGGTGCTGATGCCACCCACTTGGAGCCGCACTGCGCACACCTTCAGCCACATTTTTGCTGGGGGCTATGCCGCCGGTTACTACAGCTACAAATGGGCCGAGGTGCTGAGTGCCGACGCCTACGCCGCCTTTGAAGAAACAGCAGATGCCCAAGGTTTGCCAAACCTGGAAACTGGCCGAAAATACAGAACAGCTATCCTGGAAGCAGGTGGCAGCCGCCCGGCCATGGAATCGTTCAAAGCCTTCCGGGGCAGAGAGCCCTCATTGGACGCATTGTTGCGCCACCAGGGCATGTCGGCTTAAGTGGTTAAATGCCATGAATCGTGGCTTTGGGTGCGACGCCCACAAGGAGAATTCGATGAACTATCAAAAACTTTTACATGTGGTTGGGGCCGCCGCCGTTCTGTGCTGTTCGGGCGTGGGCGCACAGGCCCAATCGGTGTACCGCATCGTCGGCCCGGATGGCAAGGTCACGTTTTCCGACAAGCCACCGGCCACGCAAGCCCAGGGCAAAGTGGTGTCCACCGGCACGGGCGCCGCGGGAGCCGCCTCCGTTTCCAGTTTGCCCTTTGAGTTGCGCCAGGTCGCCACCAAATTCCCGGTGACGCTGTACACCTCGGCCAAATGTTCGCCCTGCGATTCCGGGCGCGCCATGCTGAACGCACGCGGCATCCCCTTCACCGAGCGCACGATCAGCACCAACGAAGACACCGAGTCTTTGCAGCGCATCGCGGGGGACAGTTCGCTGCCGTTCATGACCATCGGCGGCCAGCGTCTCAAAGGCTTTAGCGATGCCGAGTGGGCCCAGTACCTGGACGCTGCGGGCTATCCCAAGGCATCGGCTTTGCCAACAGGTTATAAAAATGCGCCTGCCACACCGTTGGTCGTCGTGCAGAAATCGGCAGCGCCTGCGCCTAAGGTCGAGGAAAAACCAGCTCCACCGCCACCGCCACCCCTGCCAGATAAAACGCCAGACAACCCGGCTGGCATCAAGTTCTAAGCCTTACGCCTGCCGCGAATAGCGCAGGCGCTTAGTAGCTCAGCGTGCGCACGCCTTCGGGCGTGCCCAGCAGGCAAATATCGGCCTTCTGAAACGCAAACACCCCGACCGTCACCACGCCGGGCCACTGGCTCACCTCGGCTTCAAAGCCGCGTGGATCGGTGATCTGCAAACCAGTCACATCCACAATGTGCTGGCCGTTGTCGGTCACTAACGGCTGGCCGTCCTTCAGGCGCACCTGCGCGGTGCCTCCCAGGGCCGCAAACTGGGCGATGACACGGCGGGTGGACATCGGGATCACTTCCACCGGCAGCGGGAACTTGCCCAAGGCAGTGACCAGTTTGGACGCATCGGCAATGCACACAAACTTGGCGGACTGCGCCGCCACAATCTTCTCGCGCGTCAGCGCCGCGCCGCCGCCTTTAATCATGTTGCCCTGGCCATCGATCTCGTCAGCCCCATCGATGTAGACCGACAGCGCATCCACGTCATTGCTGTCTAACACCCGTATGCCCAGCGCCTTCAAGCGCTCGGTGCTGGCAACGGAGCTGGATACAGCGCCCTTGATCTGATCCTTCATCGTGGCCAGTGCATCGATGAACTTGTTGACCGTGGAGCCTGTGCCCACGCCCACAATCTCGCCGGGCACCACATACTGCAGCGCGGCCTGGCCGACCAGGGTTTTGAGTTCGTCTTGCGTCAGTGTGGCGGGGGGTGTGGGTGTGGTCATGTAGAAGGTCCGAGAGGCGTCCTGGGGGACAATGGAGGTAGTTGCAATCTGAAAGCAGGAATTATCCGATGTCTCTGGTGCCCTACGCCCTCGCCCGCCGCGTTTTGTTCAGTATGGACCCCGAAGTGGCCCACGAGATCACCATGGCAGGCCTGGCCGCCACCCAAGGCAATCCGCTCAAGCTAGCGTACTGCGCCGGTCGGGTGGACGATCCGATTGAGTTGGCGGGCCTGAAATTCCCCAACCGCGTCGGCATGGCCGCCGGGCTGGACAAAAATGCCCGCTGCATCGACGGCTTGGCCGCCATGGGTTTTGGCTTTGTCGAAGTGGGTACCGTAACCCCCAAGGCCCAGCCGGGCAACCCCAAGCCGCGCATGTTCCGCCTACCCGAAGCGCGGGCCCTGATCAACCGCCTGGGCTTCAACAACGAGGGCCTGGACGCTTTTGTGGCCAATGTACAGCGCTCGGCCCTGCGCCGCACCAAGAACCCTTCCTTGCTGCTGGGCCTGAACATCGGCAAAAACGCCGCCACGCCGATTGAGAATGCCACCGACGACTACCTGCTGTGCCTGGACGGTGTCTACCCGCATGCAGACTACGTCACCGTCAATATCTCCAGCCCCAACACCAAGAACCTGCGCGCCCTGCAAAGCGATGAAGCCCTGGACAGCCTGCTGGGTGCCATCGCCCAGCGCCGCACCGCGCTGCAAAGCCGCTACGGCAAACGCATCCCCATCTTTGTGAAGATTGCGCCCGATCTGGATGAAGCCCAAGTCGGCGTGATTGCCGCCACGCTGGTGCGCCACGGCATGGACGGCGTGATTGCCACCAACACCACACTCAGCCGCACCGCCGTGCAAGGCATGGCGCATTGCGATGAAATGGGCGGCCTGTCGGGCGCTCCGGTGCTGGAGGCCAGCAACAAAGTAATCGCCCAACTGCGTGCCGCACTGGGCCCCGCATTCCCAATCATCGGCGTGGGCGGCATCCTGAGCGCGGATGACGCAGTGTCCAAAATCCGGGCTGGAGCGAATGTGGTGCAGATCTACACCGGCCTGATCTACCAGGGTCCGGCATTGGTCCGTGAAGCGGCCCTGGCCATCAAAAAAATGGTCAAATAGCCGTTCTAGCCCATGGATAGTGCGGGAGCAGCTCCTAAGTTAATAGCAAAAATCAACCGGGTTCAGCACAGCTCGGCCACGTAGTTGCCAATAGCCAGACAACTGGTCAGCCCCGGCGACTCAATACCAAATAGGTTGACCAGACCCGGCACGCCATGGTGCCGCGGCCCCTGAATGCAAAAGTCAGCGGCGGGCGCATCGGGGCCACTGATTTTGGGCCGTATGCCGGCATAAGCCGGCAGCAGCGCGCCACTGGGCAGCGCGGGCCAGTATTTGCGCACTTCGGCGTAAAACGCATCACCCCGCGCGGGCTGCACTTGCAGATCGTCTGCGCTATCCACCCACTGCACATCCGGGCCAAAACGGGCCTGGCCCCCCAAATCCAAAGTGAGATGCACGCCCAAACCGCCGGGCTCTGGCACCGGGTAAATGAGCCGGGAGAACGGGGCGCGCCCCGCCAAAGAAAAGTAACTGCCCTTGGCAAAGTAGGCCTGGGGCACATGCGCGGCCGCCAGCCCCGCAAAGCGCGCTGCCAGCGCCGGGGCTTGCAGGCCAGCGCAGTTAATCACGGTTTTGGCGTGCAACACCGTGCCATCTTTCGCTACTAATTCAATAGCTGCTCCCGCACTATCCATGAGCTCTAGCGGCGAATTGAGTGCCAAAACGCCACCGGCATTCTCCAGGTCAGCTAACAAAGACAACATCAAGGCGTGGCTGTCTATGATGCCAGTAGAGGGCGAATGCAGCGCCGCCACGCAGGCCAGTGCGGGCTCCAGGGCCTGCGCGCTTTCGCGGTCCAGCCAGACCAGGTCATGCACGCCATTGGCTTGCGCACGTGCCGCAATAGCTTGCAGACCACCCAACTGCTCGGGGTGGGTGGCCACAATCAATTTGCCACAGGCTTGGTGCGCTATGCCCCGGGCCTTGCAATAGTCGTACAGCAGGGCTTTGCCTTGCACACAGAGCCGGGCCTTTAGCGAGCCTGGCGGGTAATAAATACCGGCATGAATCACCTCGCTGTTGCGCGCACTGGTTCGTGTGCCGATGGCCGACTCGGCCTCTAGCAGCAAGACATCGCGCCCGGCCAGGGCCAAGGCCCGCGCCACCGCCAGCCCCACGACCCCGGCCCCAATGACGACGCAGTCTTGCAGCTCAGCCGATTGCGGCACTAGTTCAATTCCATAAATGGTTTTTTGGGCAAAGCCAGCAACTGCTGACCTGCCGGTGCACGCAAGTAGGCCACAGCGCGCGCCGAGGCCAAGCCCAGCGTCAAGCTGGCCGCCGTGCCCGTACTGCTCTGCCCGTAGGCATAGCCCTGGGTCTCGGCCAGCATGGCGGCGGATAAGGACAGGCTGCTGCCATCGCTGCAGCGCAAATCCAGAGCCGCTTCGGTGGACCCGGTGCGACTCAATCGCCCGGAACAATTCAACGGTGGCTGTGTCGACAAGCCCGTGCTGAGCGCAATCGTGCCGGTGCGGTCGCTATAAAGCTGGGCCTCACCCATCAGCAACTGCTTGCCCACCACCGCAAACACATCCACCGAGCTGGCCAGATACAGCCGCGCGCGATCCTCTAGTTTGGCGCAGCCGCTGCCCGCCAAAGCGGCCAGAGCCACCAAGCCCAGGACCCTGCGGTGCCCAAAAAAACACCAAAAACCAAAATTTTTCATAAATGGGTGTGAAGAAATGCACACATGCGCGAAAAGCATATTAGCCAAGTTTCCCAGCTACCAGCCTAGCGCATGCGATGAAGTAACATGAAGCTCCCCGTCTTTTCAAGCAATACCAGCATGATCCCCATGGACACCGAAACCGCGCCCGAGAACGTAGCACGCCTGTCTTTCAAGGCCTTAGGCATGCGCACCGGTATGGCGCTGCAGACCCGCCGCTTGGTAGAAGGTGCCAGCAAAAAAGAGTCGCAGTTTTTTGGTGCCATTGAAAGCAAAGGCGTCATGGTCGGCCCCATGGGGCCCGATGGGGTGAAGACCGAGCTAGAGGAAGGTGAGGTCTGCGTAGTGCGCGGCTTTACCGGCCAATACGAGTTTTCTTTCCTCAGCAAGGTGCTGCAGACCTTTGAAAAACCGTTTGCCTACGCCCTATTGGCCTACCCCAGCCAGGTAGATGCCCGCATGGTGCGCCAATCTCTGCGCACCCGCACCTCTTGGCCCACCCGGGTGGGTGCTGTGGGTGCCGATGCAGGTGCCGACCAGGCCCCGCACGCGGTGAAGCTGCTCGACCTGAGCCTGCAGGGCGCGATGATTGAAGCGCCCTTGGCCTTGGGGGCCATTGGTGACGTGATTCCCCTGAAAATGTTTGTGGACGTGGACGGCGCGCCCGCCGTACTGAGCGTGAAGGCACGCATTTGCCACAACAACAAGTCGATGGCAGTGCCCGGATTTTTTGTGGGCTTAGCTTTCACCGACCTCACGCAGCAAGACAAACTTCTGCTGCATTTCCTGACCCAAGCGTCGCAGACTGCGCAGTAAGCCCACGGCCCACTACCCGGTGGTGTACGCGCAAGCCCAAGGGCTTTGCGCCGCCTTTGAAATTGCGCTAAAGTGATTTCATTTGTATCACTTGACCGGGACGCATTGTGGAAAACACCAAGAAAACTCTGCCCGAATCCGGCAAGCCCCCCGAGGACCGCTACCTGCCCGGAGACCCCATCCCCGTGCCCGAGGCCATTGAAACCAACACCGATTCTGCTTGGGCCATGTGGCAAGACTCCACCCAAGAGCCCCGCCCCACTTTCGATGAAACCGTGCCTATGACCTTGGAAGAAATGCCACCGATCCGCAAACGCTAGCCCTGTACCTGGCCCGTCCATAATAGAGGGCTTTGCAAACCAGAATAGTGAAAGCCGCAGCCATGGATATTGAACGCAAACAAGAAGAAGTTGGTCCGTTCGTGATGAAGGACGCCACTGGCAAGACCTACCAAATCATGTGTGTGGTGAAAGTCATGCGGGAGCAGTCAGCCGACTCAGCCGATGGTTGGGGGCCCTGGATTGTGGAGAGCCGACAGTTCAAAAGCGGACGCCTTCTGGTCAACCCCGTGAAAGACGGCTGGTTTGAATTGGCCAGCAAAGGCACTCTGATTCGGCCTGAGACAAAAGCCTGAGCGCAGTATCAGTACCGGATACCGACTTGGCACCCCTTGCGGGTACCAACCGGTTCCGACAGTTCACGCACATGCGAAAAAAAAGCACTGGGTGGTGACACCAAGTGCTTTTTTAATACCAATATTTTGGTGGGCAGTACAAGTTTCGAACTTGTGACCCCTGCAGTGTGAATGCAGTGCTCTACCCCTGAGCTAACCGCCCTGAATCTTGTTCAGTAAGCCTAAGATTATAGTACAGTTTTTAGGCACTTTGAAGCCATACCGCTTTACCGCCACTGGCTTTATTAATTTGGGCCATGGCTTCCTCGTGCGCTGCCAGTTCTTGGCTGCTTGCATGCAGCACTGGGAGCTCTATCGCCGTCAAATCCACCTTGGTGATCACCACACCCGTCTGCTGCGGCGAGTGTGGTTCCATCAACAGGGCATCCTGGCCCCGCGTCATATTGATGTAGACGTCGGCCAGCAACTCCGCATCCAGCAAAGCCCCGTGCAAGGTCCGTCCCGAATTGTCCACCTCTAGGCGGTCGCACAGGGCATCCAGCGAGTTCCGTTTGCCAGGAAAAAGCTCCTTGGCCATGACCAAGGTATCCACCACGCCAGACACGTGCTCTTTGAACTTGGGCCGCCCTGAGCGCTGAAGCTCCATATTCAGGAAGCCTAGGTCAAATGGCGCGTTGTGAATGATGATCTCCGCATCCTTCACATAGGCCAGAAAGTCATCCACGATGGCGGAAAACACCGGCTTATCGCGCAGGAACTCACTGGTCAATCCGTGGACGCGCAAAGCGCCTTCGTCGCTGTCCCGGCCCGGGTTCAGATAGACATGAAAATTGTGGCCCGTTAGCTTGCGATTGAGTAGCTCGACACAGCCAATTTCCACCAGCCGATCGTCCTTGTCAAAGTAAAAGCCCGTGGTCTCAGTGTCCAAAATGATCTGGCGCATCATGTCCTCCGCTGGGCCGCCCCAAGGAGGGCATACGCCCCCGCGGGGGGCAGCGAATACACGCAGTGATGAGCGTGGGGGTTAACAAACATCAGTGGTTTTCTTTGGCGTGGTTGATAGAGTACTTGGGGATTTCTACCACCAGATTGGCTTGCGCCAGGATGGCCTGGCAGCTCAGGCGCGAATTGGGCTCCAAGAGCAAGTCTTCCTCGGTCTCTTCCGGGTCATTCAGTGAGTTCATGCCCTCACGCACCACCACATGGCAGGTGGTACAGGCGCAGCTCATGTCGCAGGCGTGCTCGATGTTGATACCGTTATCCAGCAGGGCTTCACAGATCGACGTGCCGGCCGGGGCTGATACTTCGGCGCCCTGGGGACAGTATTCCGAGTGGGGCATGATTTTGATGATAGGCATCGTGGTGCTTTCAAACTGGCTCAGAGTGTTTCAATATTCTTGCCCGACAGGGCCTTGGCAATGCCGCGGTTCATGCGCGCGGCGGCAAAGCTCTCGGTGGCTTGGGCCAGGGCTTTGCTGGTGGCTTCAATGATCGCCACATCGTCTTGGGCCAAGACTGCCTGCAGGGCCACAATGG
>NKIK01000061.1 GCA_002256115.1 Burkholderiales bacterium PBB3 | reverse complement strand
ACCCTTACCCTGAGTATCGTTTCTATGCGTCAACTACCTGAGGCAGGAGCCGTATGCGGTAATTCCGCACGTACGGATCTGTGCGGGGGGCGGGGGGTAACCTTCGTTCCTACCGCAACAATGCAGGTAGAGCAGCCTAAACCTAAGCGCGTTATCCCACTGCGCTTGACGCCTGCTCAGACCTCAGCCCCTGCAGTGCGGGCGCACACTCAATACGCCAGCCGCCTACCGAGACCTGAGCAAGAAGCCGTAACACCAGCCCGCAGAGAGTGCGGGATACTGCGCCCGTGTGCCCCGGACCCACTGGGGCGCTAGACGGAGACGCTCATGGCTCTACTTAAAAACTATCGGCACCTGCCGGGCGTACTGACCGCAGCACTGCTCATGGCCTGCGGCGGCGCAAGCGGTGGCGGCGGCACAGCCACCCCACCCATCCCGCCCAGCGCCACGGCCCCAAGCGACTCGGCGCGCGCGCAAGCCGCCACCGCCACGGCCCAGAGCGACAACAATGCCTGCGCCAGTGCGCGGCCGTTTTATTGGGAGATGGGTGATGCGGCTGCCGCCAAGGCCTCGGGCTCGATCGGCACTGGTGGCGGTTTGCCGGTCACTGCCAGCACCGCCATGCCCATTGCCTCGGCGAGCAAGTGGCTGTATGCCAGCTACATTGCCGAAGTGCGGGCCGGGGTGCTCACGGCGCAAGATATTCAGTTCCTCAATTTTCGCAGTGGCTACAACAACTTCAGCCAATGCCTGCCCGCCCAAACCGTGAACGCCTGCCTGGCCCAGGGCAACAACGATGTGCAAAACCCAGGTGCCGTTGGCAAGTTTGACTACGGCGGCGGCCACATGCAAAAGCACGCCGCCCTGAACGGACTGGGCCTGCTGGACAACGCCGCATTGGCCGCCGAACTGCGCACGCGTTTGGGCAGTGATGTGGCCCTGTCCTTCGTCCAGCCGCAGCCCGCAGGCGGCGGTGCCACTACGGCTGCCGACTACACCCGCTTTTTGCGCAAACTGCTGGGCGGCCAGCTGCGCATGGGGGCGCTGCTGGGCAGTAACGCGGTGTGCACCAACCCCCTGACCTGCGCGCAGGCGCTGGCGACCCCGATTGCGTCATCCGAGAGCTGGCACTACTCCGTAGGCCATTGGGTAGAGGACGACCCGGTGGTGGGCGATGGCGCATTCAGCAGCCTGGGCGCGTTTGGTTTTTACCCCTGGATTGACGCCAGCAAAACCACCTACGGCGTGCTGGCGCGGCAGAGCGCCAACGGCGGGCCCTCGGTGTCTTGCGGGCGACTGCTGCGCAGGGCCTGGGCCACCGGTGTGACCCAGTAGCACGGGCATGGGGTGCGCTATTCTCGGGCCATGAGTGCGCCGTCCACCCTGCAAACCATTGACCAGGTGTACCGCCGCGATGCGCGGCGGGTCTTTGCGACGCTGGTGCGTTTGCTGGGTGACTTTGATTTGGCGGAAGAGGCCTTGCACGACGCCTTTCGTGCGGCACTAGAGCAATGGCCCCAGCAAGGCGTACCCGAGAACCCATCGGCATGGCTGGTGTCCACCGGGCGCTTTAAAGCCATTGACTGCATCCGCAGGCAAGCGCGCTTCACCTCCACCGAGACCCTGGTCGAGCATGTGGAATCCCTGGCCGACGAGGCTGCCTCGCCGGGCGACTCGCTTGCACTGGAAGATGACAGCTTGCGTCTGATCTTTACCTGCTGCCACCCCGCGCTGGCGCCGGATGCGCAGGTGGCGCTCACCTTGCGCGAGGTATGCGGGCTCACCACCGAGGAAATCGCCCGTGCCTACCTGACACCCGCACCCACTCTGGCGCAGCGCATCGTGCGCGCCAAAGCCAAAATCCGCGACGCCAAAATCCCCTACCGCGTGCCTGAGGCCGATGAACTGCCCCAGCGCCTGGCCAGTGTGTTGCGGGTGCTCTACTTGGTCTTCAATGAGGGCTATTCGCCGTCAGCGGGTGCGCTGGTCACGCGCGCAGATTTGTCGCACGAGGCCATACGCTTGACCCGGCTGATCGCCGACGTGTTGCCGCCCCCACCGCTGTCTGAAGTCCATGCGCTGCTGGCGCTCATGTTGCTGCACGAGTCGCGCCGTGCCGCCCGCACCGACGGTACGGGCCACTTGATTCCCCTGGAAGAGCAAGACCGCTCGCTCTGGGATGCCAGCCTGATTGCAGAAGGGTGTGCCCGCGTGGAACTGGCCTTGCAAATGCCCGGCTTGGGCCCCTATGCTTTGCAGGCCGCCATTTCAGCGGTGCATGCCGAAGCATCCCATGCCGACCAGACGGATTGGGGGCAAATTGTCGGTCTCTACGATGAACTGCTGCGCCTGCAGCCCACCCCGGTAGTGGCACTCAACCGGGCAGTAGCCGTGGCCATGCATGCGGGGTGTGAGCAGGGTATTGCGCTGGTGGATGACATTCTGAAGCACGCCACGATGCAGGATTACCACCTTGCCCACGCGGCACGCGCAGATATGTGCCGGCGCCTGCACCGCTGGGGGGAGGCCCGCGCCGCCTACCAAACCGCGCTGGCGTTGACGCAGCTGGAGCCCGAACGCCGCTTCCTGCAGCGGCGGCTGGCAGAAATGCAAGCCTGATAAAAAAAAGTTTTCAGTGATGTCGAATTACCGCAATGTGCTTCGACTAGTTTGACCATTGGCCCACATTTACCTGGAGATTACAAAATGACCAAGACCCTTTCGAAAACACTTTGGATCGCCCTTGCCATGGCTTCGGCCAGTGCCATGGCCGCACCGGTCAGCTACACCATAGACCCGACGCACACCTACCCCAGCTTTGAGGCCGACCACATGGGGGTGTCGTTTTGGCGGGGCAAGATGAATAAAAACTCCGGCACCGTCGTGCTGGACAAAGCCGCCGGAACCGGCAAAGTGGAGATCGAGATCGACCTGACTTCCATCGACTTCGGCCTGCCCGCCATGAACGCCTGGGCCACCGGCAAGGACTTCTTCAACGTAGAAAAGTCCCCGCGCGCAAGCTACAAAGGCAGCCTTGACAAGTTTGTGGACGGCAGCCCCACCGTGGTGACAGGTACCTTAACCCTGAATGGCCAGACGCACCCCGTCAACCTCACTATCCACCGTTTCAAATGCATTCCCCACCCCATGCTCAAGCGCGAGCTGTGCGGGGCGGATGCCAGCGGCAGTTTCAAGCGCGATGCGTTTGGACTGACTGCGGGCAAAGACTATGGTTTCAGCATGGATGTGGCTTTGCGCATCCAGGTAGAGGCCGTCGCGGCGCAGTAAGCCCTTTACTGAACTACAGAAAGCAAGCCGCCATGAAGTACCTGTGCCTGGTTTATCTGTCCAAAGAAAAGTGGAACGCCTGCGCGGACGCGGTGTGTTTTGAGGTCGCGAAAGGCCTGCAAATGGGCGGGCATCTGCTGGCGGCAGAACCCCTGCATCCTGTCGAAACCGCTACCACCCTGCGCATACGCAATGGCCAGTTGTCCATGGTGGATGGCCCCTTTGCCGAGACCAAAGAGCAACTCGCAGGCTTCTACCTGCTGGAAGCCAACGACCTCAATGAGGCCATCCGCCTGGCCACCAAGATTCCGCCGGTACAGCACGGCAGTATCGAGGTGCGGCCCGTGCGGGAATTGGATGTCGCGGGCTTTCAATCTTTCACACCGCCCCAAGGAGACACTTATGCATTACGTTGACGGATTCGTGGCCGCTGTGCCCACTGAAAACAAGGAAAAATACATTGCACATGCCGCGTTTGTAGCGCCGCTCGGTGTCTGGCGCCACTCCGCCCTATGACGGAAAACGCCTGATCTACGGCGGTCTTCAGACCATCCTCGATGTGTAGACCCGTGTTGTAGACCCATTGCCCATTTCACCCTTTCGGAGATTCACCATGCCTAACACCATTCAACTGCAGCGCGTGCTACGCGCACCCCCTGAGCGCGTGTACCGCGCTTTTCTGGACGCCGACGCCTTGGTCAAGTGGATACCTCCGCATGGCTTTACCGCCAAAGTGCTGGAGCTGGACGCCCGCGTGGGCGGCAAATACCGCATGTCGTTCACCAACTTCCCGGCGGGGCAAAGCCATTCCTTCGGTGGCACCTACCTGGAATTGGTGCCCCATGAACGCATTCGCCACACCGATGTTTTTGACGACCCCAATCTTCCCGGCGAACTGATGGTCACCATCACCTTCAAACCCGTGCTGTGCGGCACCGAAATCCACATCGTCCAAGAAGGTGTGCCCGATGTCATTCCCCCCGAGATGTGCTACCTGGGCTGGCAAGAGTCGCTGAGCCTGCTGGCTTTGCTGGTGGAGCCGACTATTCCGGCGGGGTGAGGGTCGACCCAAACGGCTAGAAGCTACAAGCGAACATTGGTATTCTCTGGGTGCACACGCCTTGCACCATGCCAGACACCGAGCCTGCTGAGTTAGAAATCGAACGGTTGAGCCGCCAGCTCACCATGCTGGAGCGCGTCAGTGAGATGGCGAGTATTGGCGGCTGGCGGTTTGACTTCGCTACGCGTGAGGTGCTGTGGTCCGCGCAAACGCGGCGCATCCATGCGGTGGATGCGCAGTTTGTGCCCAACGAGTCCAACATTTTCCAGTTCTATGTGCCAGAGAAGCGGGATGCTTACACGCGCGACATCGTCCGGTTCAACCAGTCCGGGCAGCCCTATGTCATGGACATTGAGATACTGACGGCGGACCAACGGCGCATCTGGACCCGGGTGCACGGCGAGACGCAGGTGGTGAATGGCCAGGCGGTGAGTGTGTGGGGCACGATTCAAGACATCACACTGCAAAAGAACCTGGAGCTTCAGCTGCAAGCCAGCGAAGCGCGCTTTCGCAGCTTGGCGTTTTACGACGCGCTGACCGGCCTGCCCAACCGGCGCATGCTGCTGGACCGGCTGAAACTCTCCGTGGCCGCCAGTGCGCGCCACGGGCAGCATGGGGCGCTGTTGTTCATTGATCTGGATAAGTTCAAAACCCTGAACGACACTCTGGGCCATGTCATGGGGGATGCCCTGTTGTGCCAGGTGGCGCAGCGTCTGCAGGGCTGCGTGCGCAAGATCGATACCGTGGCCCGCTTTGGTGGTGATGAATTCGTGGTGATGCTGGAAGAGCTGGGGCTGCGCGCCGACACGGCTGCCGACATGGCGGCTGCCGTGGGGGCCAAGATTTTGGCCGCGTTCAGCAGCCCATTCTTGTTGGAGGGCCCAAGTGGCAGTAGCCCGTACCACACCAGCCCCAGCATTGGGGTCACGGTGTACAACGGGCAGGTGTCGGATCTGGATGCGCTGCTACAGCAGGCCGACCTGGCCATGTACGCATCCAAGTCCGCTGGGCGCAATACCTTGCGCTTCTATGGCGCGCACGGTGGCTGACTGAGTAAGCGTTAGCCCCCGCCTTGCGCTACTTGACTTGGCGGATCAAATGAAGCTGCCCGTCTGTCAAAAATAGACTGCTGCCGTCGGTCACGATGCCGCTGAGCTGTGCAAACGTGGCAGCCGAGCCGGTACCGTCAATATTGCCGCGCACGCCGCTGGCGTCCACCCCTGAGCCCGCCAGCGTGACCGTGGCCCCCGTGGCGATCAAAATCTTGCGCACGCGCGTGCCTTGCGTGGCGTAAAGGTAGGTGCCATCGGTGGTGATGCCCAAATGGGTGCCCAGGGCCGATGCCTCGCCCTTGTCGTCCAGCACAAACGGGGTGGTGAGCGCGCTGACCACCGTGCTCACCAAACCCGTGGCAATGGCGATTTTGCGAATCTGGCCCGACTCGGTCACATACACATAGCCACCATCGGTGGTCAGGCCCCAGGGCACATTGAATGCGGCGGCGGTGCCAATGCCATTGGCATTGCCCTGGTGCTGGTTGCCGGGGCCACCGCCACCGGCCAGCACGCTGGTTTGGCCCGTGGCGATTGCTATTTTGTAAATACTGTGGGTCGAGCGGCTGGCCACAAAAACGTGGGTGCCGTCGGTGGTGATGCCCTGGATGTACTCCAGCACCGCCAAAGCGCCCGCCGCAGGCTGGGTCGGGCACGGTGTGGCGCAGCGCCCAGCCAGCGTGGTCACCACGCCGGTGGCAATCACCACTTTTCTTACCAAGCCCTCTTCGCTGACAAAAACGTGGGTGCCATCGGTGGTGATGCCTTGTGGCGCGTAAAACGACGCCAGCGCACCAGCGCCATCGACATGCCCAGCGAGCCCATTGCCCGCCAAGCTGCTGACAGCACCGGTGGCAATGACGATTTTGCGAATGCGGGCGTTGCTTTTGTCCAAAATAAAGAGGTTCGTGCCATCGGTGGTGATGTCGGTTGGCGCATTGAAGGTGGCTGTCAAAGCGCTGCCATTGTCCACGCCATTGAAGCCATTGCGTCCCGCAAAACTGGTTACGGCAGCGGCCAGGTTGAGCGCCGTGCCCTGCACCGCACCACCCACTAAACCACTGCGCGGCTGGGTGGCAGCCCACGCCAAAATCTGGTCAGCAAAGGCGCTGACCGGCCCGATGGCAGTGAGCAAATTATTGGTCACCGGACCCAGCGCGTACAACTGCCCGACCGTGTCTACCGCCACCACGTTGCCGGTGGCAGGGTACAGGCGATAGTCGTACTGCTGAAACTGCCCGGCCGTGGCCGCACCGCTAAACACTGCTGGAAAATTTGCCGCCACATAGGCAAACACCTGTGCGTTGGTGACCGTTGCCGCCATGGCGGCAGATGCCAGCAGGGACAGCACCCCGGCGGCGATGAATTGGACAAATGCGCGCATGGCAGCTTTCGTTGAAGGGTTGGGGGTAACCGCTGAGCGTCGGTTGGCAAAAGTATTATGGGCCAAAATCACGTTCAAATAGCCGTTCTAGCCCGTGGATAGTGCGGGAGCAGCTCCTGAATTTATAGCAAATACAATCGTTGCCAGTACGGCACACCTTTGCGCCGAGCCCACTTACTGGTTACCCACCCATGCAGTTCACCGCACCTTGCTTGCCCATCTGGTTTTTTCGGACACTTTTGGGGGTGCTCTTTCTAGTAGCTGCGGCAAGCCCAGCCAGCGCCGCCAACCCAATGATCGCTGCGGGCGCTGCATTCAACTGCGCTCTGCAGAGCAATGGTACTGTGCAGTGCTGGGGTGAAAACGGTGCCGGTCAGCTCGGCAATGGCACCACGAGCAATAGCGCTACGCCGGTCACCGTCACCGGGATCAACACTGCAATTTCAGTCTCGGCTGGAAACTCTCACGCCTGTGCGACCCTCAGTAGCGGTTTTGTGAGGTGTTGGGGGAGCAATGTGGTGGGTCAGCTTGGCAATGGCTCCTCGATCAATAGCGCTGATCCAGTCATTGTTCTAGGTATTAACGACGCGACGGCTGTTTCTGTCGGGGGCGCGCATAGCTGTGCATTGCTTAAAACTGGCACGACAAAGTGTTGGGGTAGCAACGCTTACGGCCAGTTGGGCAATGGCAGCAATGTGAATAGCTTTGATCCAAAGACGGTCATTGCCATCCAGAATGTCATTTCACTTTCTGCTGGTTCAGACCATGTCTGCGCAACGATTCGCACAGGTATTGTCAAGTGCTGGGGTTCGAATCAATTTGGCCAACTGGGCAACGGCACCACTATCGACGGCACCGGGCCGACGACTGTTCTCGGAATAACCAGTGCGAGTTCGGTCTCTTCCGGCGCGTCGCACAGTTGTGCGCTACTCAACAGTGGCGCAGTGCAATGTTGGGGCGCAAACTACATCGGCCAGTTGGGCAATGGCTCAACAGCTAGCAGTAGCACTCCGGTGCCCGTGGATGGCATTAACAATGCGGCAGTTGTTGCTGTAGCTGACGGGCATAGCTGTGCAGCATTGATCAACGGTATGGTGAAGTGTTGGGGGCTAAATCGCTACGGTCAGTTGGGCAATAGCTCTACAACCAACACAGTGAGCCCCGTCGTTGTAAGAGGCATCCAAAGTGCTACTACTGTCTCAATCGGCGAATCCCATAGCTGCGCACTGCTTGCGAGCGGCATAGTGGCGTGCTGGGGCTTGAACACGGTTGGCCAGTTGGGCAAAGGCACAGTCGCTACTGAACTCGGCCCCAGGGCTGTGGGCGGGATTAGTGATGCGACCGTGATCTCAGCCGGTAGCAACCACAGCTGTGCCGCACTGCGCAGCGGTTTGGTGCAGTGCTGGGGATCCAATGAATATGGACAGTTGGGAAATGGCGCAGCGCTTGGCAGCTCTTCCCCGGTGACGGTGGTCGGTATCAACACCGCCATCGCGGTTTCGGCTGGTGCAGACCATACATGTGCAGTACTTAGCAGCGGCACCGTGCAATGTTGGGGGAGCAACTACTTCGGCGAATTGGGTAACGGCAACGCGGCAACTAGCTCGGCGCCAGTGCCCGTGAGTGGTATCAGCAACGCGGTCTCCGTCTCTGCAGGTGGGTACAACACCTGCGCAGTGCTGCGCAGCGGCGGCATACGGTGCTGGGGATACAACAGTGAAGGTAACTTGGGGAATGGCAATGACTTGTCCAGCAGCATTCCGGTGGATGTGAGTGGCATCAGCTTTGCCACGTCGGTGGCTGTAGGCCTCACACATAGTTGCGCCGTAATGGGCAGTGGGGCCGTGCGATGCTGGGGCATGAATCAATACGGCCAATTGGGCAATGGAACAACGGGCAGTAGCAAAATTCCAGTGGATGTCATCGGTATAAACAATGCCATCACAGTCACTGGAAGTGGGATTAGAAGCTGCGTGGTATCGGGCAGCGGGGCCATACAGTGCTGGGGCTATAACAGCTCAACCACAGCCACAACCACCAACAGCATCTTGAACTATCGTACGATTCCTGCGGCTGTGGACAATATTCGCAATGTGATCTCAGCGTCTGCCGGCTACAGACATGACTGCGTCGTAATCAACGGTGGCCAAGTGCAGTGCTGGGGCGTTAACGATTCAGGGCAACTGGGTGATCTCACAACCAAGGGCAGCACAAGCCCGGTAGCGGCAAGCGGAATCACTAACGCTGTTGCGGTTGCCAGCGGTGGAACCCACACCTGCGCTATTGTTGGCAGCGGGGCAGTGCAGTGCTGGGGGCTCAATTCGAGTGGCCAACTCGGGGTTGGTTATCCACTGGCCGTGTCGCAGTCGCCGGGCGCTGTCATTAGCGTCAATGGGCGTGGCACTTTAAATTTGAGTGCTACGGCGGCATCTGCGTTTATCGACGACTCAGACAAGGTCTTTGCGTGGGCCGAAAGGCCTGACGTAACCGGCTTTGCCCCCATAGGTCAAGCGGCACAGGTGCTTTTCGGCTACCGCTACCGCGCCTACGATGGTGGTCACATTCTTGCAACCAGAGAAGCGGGTGAGGCACATTTGTTTTACTTTGGGCCCCTGAGTGGCAATACCTTGGTGGACTTGGGCCTGTTGGCGGTATGGGTGTTTTCGGCAGGTCTCTAACACTTGAACTAACCCGCCCTCCATCCGTATTTGCGGCCCTGCTGGCGGATACTGCCACCTGCACGTCGTCGTTGAATGCGATCACCGGCAGCAGCACGACAAATTCATCGCCCCCAATGCAGCCCACGGTGTCTGACTTGCGAACGGCACTAGATAGGCGTGACGCCATGTGGTGCAAATCATCGATGGCTTCACGCCGCTATCGTGCAGTCTGCAGAAAACCTTGCGTTTATGCCCCTCAATACACCAGCGTCTGAATCGCGTGCGCCGCTATCGTGGTCTGCGTTTTGCTGTTGCCCACAAAGAAGTTGTAGGTGATCGCCTGGTCGCTTTGGTTCATCACCACGGTGACCAGAGAGTTGTCTGCATTCAAAAACGCGGTGGTGAGCAAGCCGCTGCGGCTGCTGCTGGCGCTCACGCGGCGGGCGTTGGGGCGTATGAATTTGGAGAAATGGCCGATGTAGTAGTAGCTGGGGGTGTAGGTGAGCGTGCCGGTGCGGGTGTCGGCATGCACCGGTGCAAAGCAGAAGTTGCCCACATGGTTGGGGCCGCCTTTTTCGTCCAGCAAGATGTTCCAGTCCGTCCAACCCACGGAGCCTGCGTTCAGGTCATTCACGATGGCGCTGCCATAGCGCTCGGCGTTGGGCCAATGCTGCAGGCGCAGCGGGTCAAAGCCCTCGACCGTGGCCTCGGTCAGCAGCAGGTGTTTGTTGGGGTAGCTCTGGGCTACGTCGGCCACATTGGCATACATGGGCGCGCCACCGGCCCAGGTTTCGTACCAATGAAAGCCCAGGCCCCACGCGTATTGAGAGGCCTCGGGGTCATCAAAAATCACATGGGCGCGCTGCGTCATCAGGTCGCGGTTGTGGTCCCAGACGATGATTTTGGTATCGCCCAGGCCCGCGCGGTGCAGGGTTGGGCCCAGGTGGTTTTTCAGGAAGTCGCGCTCTTCTTCGGCGGTGAAAATCATCGACTCCCAGCTCTGTTTGGCCATGGGTTCGTTTTGCACGGTGATGCCCCACACCGGAATGCCCTCGGCCGCATAAGCCTGGATGAACTTGCTGAAGTACTGCGCCCAGGTGGCAGCAAACGCGGGCAGCAGTTGGCCGCCTTGCAGCATGTTTTGGTTGGACTTCATGTAGGCCGGCGCGCTCCAGGGGCTGGCAAACAGCGTGAGCTTGCCGCCCGCCGCGGCTATGGCTTTTTGCAGCAAAGGAATACGAAACGCGCGGTCATGCGCCACCGAAAAACTGGCCAGCGTGGTGTCGCCCTCGGCCACATAGGTGTAGCTGGCGCTGCTGAAGTCTGAGCTGTGGATGGTTGTGCGCGCCAGTGAATAGCCAATGCCCTGCTCGGGGTCGTAATAGGCCTTGAGCAACTCGGCCTGCTGCGCACTGCCCAGCTTAGCAAACACCTCGGCGCTGGAATCGGTAATGGCACCGCCAATACCCAGCAGGGTTTGGAAGCGCTTGTGCGGGTTGACGAAAATGGAGATGTCGCTCTCGGTGGCCACAGGGGCAGCCGGGGCGGTGGCCGATGCGCCGAAGGGCAGCGTGGCGGTCAGGCTTAGGCGCAGCGGGGTGTTGGGGGCGGTGGTGTAGACGCGCAGGGTGGTTGGTGATGACAGTGGTGCGGGTTGCGTGGGCTGTGCCGCGTGAGCTGGGGCCATGGCTGCAGACAGAACGGCAGGCAGCGTGGTGAGTGCGAATGCGAGCCGCACAGCAAGGCGCTTGGGCAGCGCCCGTAAGAGGGTCGCGTGCTTTGCCGGTGTGGTGTGTGGGTGCAGTGCCATGGCTTATGTTTCCCCAAAAGTAGGGGAGCAATGTACCGCAGTGTGTCGTTACCACTTTGTAACTAAATCAGCCATTCAGGCCGTGGATAGTGCGGGAGCAGCTCCTGAATTTGTAGCGGGTTGACGGAGCGGCTGTATTGAATTTTTATGTTTGCTTGATTTGAGATCAGCAAGTTTCTTGAGTTTTCGTGCCAGACATTCTGACGAGGACGGCAAGACCTTGAGTTGGGATTTACGATGCAGCTTGAGAATACCAACCAACAGGGTGGCAGCATGACCGTAGCAGTTGAGTCAGATCCTTCATTTCAGGCATGGGACGGTGATGTTATGTCCCGTCACGACAGTGCCGAATTCTTGTACCGATTGGTGATGCGCAAGTTTGAACAGCCCAGAAGTGGTGCCGTCTCTTTCGCTCTGGATGGTGACTGGGGAACAGGAAAATCATTCTTCGTCAAGCATATGAGTGATGCGCTTGAGCGCTGGGATCACCCTGTAATCCGATTTGATGCCTGGAAGAACGATCTTTCCGAGGACCCGCTGATCGGGTTTATGGCCGAACTGAACTCGTCGCTGGAGAAGTATTTCAAGAAGATGCCTAAGGGGCAGAGAACTTCGACGAAGAAACTTTTTTCTAACTTTGTTTCCAATGCGCGTAAGGCTGTGATTCCCGCAACATTGTCGATTGCGAAGTCTGTGACAAAACACTACGCGGGAGAGCTTGTCAGTGATATTCGGGACGCGGTGGCTGCTGCACCTACAGCGCCGCCCTCTACTTCTGGCAATGATTTTGATAACGAAGCGGGGAAGGCTGCGCTTGACGAGTTTTTTAAAAACGCAATGGAGTCACATTCAAGTCGTCAGAAGGCAATATCCGAGTTGAAGGAATCAATTATTGATCTTTTCATAATTCATGACAACCAATCGCTATCTCATGCGTTATATCCTGAACGGGTTGTTTGGAGATACGAGACATGGTCAAGCGAGCGATGGACGATGCAACGAAGAAGCGGGTGCGAG
>NKIK01000010.1 GCA_002256115.1 Burkholderiales bacterium PBB3 | reverse complement strand
TCGCACCCGCTTCTTCGTTGCATCGTCCATCGCTCGCTTGACCATGTCTCGTATCTCCAAACAACCCGTTCAGGATATAACGCATGAGATAGCGATTGGTTGTCATGAATTATGAAAAGATCAATAGTTCTAGATTTCTTTGCGGGCAGCGGGACAACTGGGCAGGCAGTGCTCGATCAGAATGCAGCAGACGGTGGCAAGAGAAGGTACATATTGGTTCAGTTGCCAGAGCCTGCACCTGATCGACCAATTGCAACCTTGTCAGGCGTAACAAAAGAGCGTCTTCGCCGGGTTTCAGCGCGTATCAAAGAGACTGCTCCTATGGCCATACAGGACTTGGGTTTTCGATCTTTTAGGTTGGACACTTCAAATATTCGAGCATGGAACCCCGATTCTCAAGACATGGCAAGCACGCTGCTGGCCAACTTGGATCACATTCAGGACGGCCGGTCTGAAAGCGATGTGTTGTACGAAGTGCTCATCAAGTTGGGGCTCGACCTGTGCACCCACGCCGATTTGCGAGAGATCGCAGGAAAGCCCGTTCACAGCATCGGCGGTGGCACGCTCATGGCTTGCCTGGGCGAGCACATCTCGGTGGCTGACGCTGAACCCTTAGCCTTGGGTATTGCTGCATGGCGCGAAGAACAATCCACCGCCGGGGCAACCACCGCCGTATTCCGCGACAGTGCGTTTGAGAATGATGTCGCCAAGAGCAATCTTGCTGCCATCCTCGAACAGCATGGCATCAAGCAAGTGCGGAGCCTTTGATGAAGGCTACCCATGTCAATCATGCCAAATATGACGAGATCAACGAGTTTGGTGTGGGCTCAGTTGTCAACCTGTGGTTGACAACTGGCCACCGTCGCCATTCAACGCAATTGAAACCTGACCATAAAAACTAGAGAACAAAACAAGGGAAAAGAACATGGCTCTGACCGAGAAGAACAAACGCGAATACAGCGCAGAAGAGATTTCCATTCTGGAGGGCGTTATCGACTACGCTGACCGGATGATCTATGAGGATCAAAATCTCGACGCTCTCGGGGGCTTTGCAGACACCCGCGGATACGTTGCGCACTCAAGTGCCCCCTTGTACAAGCAACTTCGCCGTAGCGCCTTCGCCAAAACAGTGGTCATCGAAACCGAGCTGGAGGGACGACAGGAGTTCCGCCTGAGTCCAACCGAGGCACTGTACCCCAACAAGGCATCGGGCTATTGCACACCACACTCGCCGGTGGGCCGCGTGGCAACCGTCTTCCAGCCAGGCTTTGAAGGCCGCAGCAAGTTATGGGGTGACTACCGCGTCATTGAGGTTCGTTCTTTTGACCGTTTCGGCGGCCCGGAGTTTGAGCCGAATGTGCGTAACTTCCTGCATATGGGCGTATTGGGCGATGACGGCAAAGATGCCGTTTCTGACCTCCGCGCATTCATTGGTAAGAAACGGCCAACCAAGCCGGCAGCATCCGTTGAGGAGGCTCCGCCAGCGGTCATCGAGCCCAGCACTCCTGCCGTGCAACCTGAGCCGATTGAACTTCCACCCGCCGAAGTTCAGATTGCTGAGTTCACCGTAATAGAAGATGCCGAAGACGCAGACACTGAGTTGGAGATTGACGGCGAAGAAGACTGGAACCCGGACGAGCCACCAGTCAAGCAAGAAGAGTACTACGGCCTGAACGAACGGTTCTTCACACACCAGACGGTAGAGCAAAACCAAATCATTGCCCGCTCCCCGGTGGGTGCGATGTTTGTGGAAGGCATCGCAGGCTCCGGAAAAACTTCGGCGGCATTGGGCCGCACGAAGATGCTGACCACCTTTAACGCCGCAAGCGTCAGCGACGAACAGTTGTTCCGTGACGTGGTGGGGCAAGATCAAGACTACTGGTCTGCAGATTTTGCAGGACAGTTTTCTCAAGAGAGTTGCGTTGGCTTTGTGCGCACCGGCGAGTTGATTCAGTATCTTCAGGAGACTTGCCGCCGAATTGATTTGCCGAACCTGCCGGTGCACGAATACAAGGAACTGCAAACCCGGCTTCGTGAGCACCGCCGTCTGACAAGTAGTCCGATACCCGGTCGCAGGTGGACAGGGCTTACGGAGGCGCGTGAAGCGCACGCAGCAACAACAATGGACTGGCTACACGCGGCAGACCAGACTATTGCTAGGCAAATTGCCGTGCGACTTACTGACGCCCTGCCGAACATATCAGAGTTGGCTGAACCGTTTGAGCCAGATGCCCGCGCCAAGGTAGTGCGGGTAGCCAAAGTCGCGCTTGAACACTTGCAGCATGACCTGCAGGACATCGTAAATGAGTTGGATCAGGCCCCACGCCCTGGCGCGTTTGCCCTGGACCGGCTTGCCATGCGCCTCTTGAACAAGGTCGAGGAGGTTCGCAAGCGCGTGATGGGGGCCAAGGTGATTTGGACTCGTTTTGGAGACCAAACCTTATTTGCGAGCGATGAAAACGCCTTGGCGCGCAAACTTGTCGATTGCAAGGCAGCCCTGTACTTCGCCTCCGGCCAGCGACTGGTTTTCTTGGATGCGAACGGCCCCATCGACTCATCCTTGCAATTGCTGACAGTCACGGGTGAGCCCTTACAGTGGTCAGATGAAACGCGAGCACTAATGGCTTCTGGCAAGGTAATTGCACGCGAGCCGTCGGGCCAAAATGTCTACGCGGTTGCATCCGATGTGAACCACTTATTCATTCGTCTGTTGCCTGAGGCAACGGAGTTAATTTACGCACCGGTAGAAGGTACATTGCGCCGCTTGCCTCGAATGATGGGCTGGGGTCGTGCCAAGCTGCCGCTATTGCCTACAGATGACGGTAAGGGCGACGAAGAGCTAACCGACGATGAGACCGACATGCCGGTCGAGGCACCTGCGCCTGGCCAGCCTCGGAACAGTACTCCCGACGCCATATTCCGGCGCTTGCTCCGCCGCAAGCTGCTGCAACCCTTGGCCAGTGTGGCCGATCAGTATCTTGCTGCTTTACAGCACTCTTCCAGCCAGTTTCCGGACGCAACCCTGGCAAAGCACCTGCATGCACAGCTTAGCAAGTTCAAGTTGGCCGAAGAGGACATCGACCTCCTGCTTTGCCTTAGCCACCTGATGGGGCGAAGTTTGAAGCAAGGCGGTTTGCGACAAATGCAGGAGCCGACGTTCTATCAAGCAGTTTTTGTAGATGAAGTTCAGGACTTCACTGAACAGCAGGTGTTTTTAATGGTTGAGCAATCGAACCCAAAGTACCGCGCTGTGACCGTGGTTGGCGATATTGCACAAAAGCTGCACCATGGCAGCAGCATCGACCTAAAGGCGTGCTTCCCCGGTCAATCGGTGCCGCATGTGCTGCTGACGGAAAACCTTCGTCAGGCAGATGCACCTGGACTAGCTCTCTTTAGCGCGAGTTTCCGTGCAGTTTTGCAAAATGGCGTGCAACCCTCGGCTGCATTGGCGGAAAAAGCTCGGAAAGAAGGCTCGGGATTGGTTCAGCCCCGCATCCAAATATGCGAAACCGACGAAGCCATGGATGCTCGCATTGTGGACGCATTAGTCTCTGCCAAACGCCATCAGACAGTTGCCGTGCTGTTCCCTGATTCCGCAACAGCTGCCAAGACCTACAAGCGCCTTGAAGTAGAACTGCGCGAACGCATGGTCGAGGCGGAACTTTCGGAGAAGGTTAATCTGGCCCGGCGCCATGTGCGACATTTCGCGGATGTGGCGAATTCAAAAGGCTTGGAATTCGATGTGGTTCTGCTGGCTGGTGTTGACCACTACAACCTCGAAAACGCATCGCAAATCAACCGTCTCTACGTTGGGATCACGCGCGCACGGCAAAGTCTCGTACTACTGTCTGGCACCAAGGCACTGGCTCCGAAACTGACCGACGTGCGTACCCTTTATCAAGGTTTGGTGGGCCAGCCATGACCAGACTGTCCGACAACCAGTTGAATTTGAATCCGGAGTGCGATTCCGCACAAGTGGCAAACCCAGTAATGAAGTATGAAACTCCACTTTGAATCCGACCTTCCTTACCAAGCCGCCGCCATCGAGGCGGTGTGCGATCTGTTTCGGGGGCAAGAGGTCTGCCGCTCTGTGTTTACCGTCACGGCGCAAGCCTTGACCGACTCTGGCCAGCAGAGTTTTGAGGGCAAACAGTTCAATGCCGAAGGCGGCATTGGCAATGCCTTGCAGTTAATCGTGGACGAAGAGCTGAGCGAGAACTTGCAGAAGGTGCAGTTGCGCAATGGCTTGCAACCGTCTGATCCGCTGAAGGCCAAACAGGCGCTGGACTTCACCGTGGAGATGGAAACGGGTACGGGCAAAACCTATGTGTACCTGCGCACGGTGTTTGAGCTGAACCAGCGTTATGGCTTCACCAAGTTCGTGGTGGTGGTGCCATCAGTGGCTATTAAGGAGGGCGTCAACAAGACGCTTGAGATTACCCGCGAGCACTTCGAGGGTCTGTACCCCGGAGCCAAGGGCTACGAGTTTTTCCAGTACGACTCCGAGAAGTTGGGCCAGGTTCGCAACTTTGCGACCAGCCCAAACATTCAGGTGATGGTCATCACCGTGGGTGCGATCAACAAATTCGGTGACGAAGCTGCGGCAGCGGCAGAAGAGTCCGACGAGGCCAAGCGCCGAGAGAAGTCGAAGAACAAGATGTACCGGGCCAGCGAGAAAACCGGTGGTGAGCGCCCCATCGACTTGATCCGCAACACCAGCCCCATCTTGATCGTGGACGAGCCACAGAGTGTGGACGGTGGCATTGACGGGAAAGGCAAGAAGGCCTTGGCCCATATGAACCCGCTGTGCGCCTTGCGCTACTCCGCCACGCACGTGGACAAGCACAACATGGTCTACCAGCTGGATGCGATGGACGCGTATGAGCAAAAACTGGTCAAGCAGATCGAGGTGGCTGCAGCAACAGTGCAAGGCGGCAACAACAAGCCCTACGTGAAGCTACTTGCGGTGAGCAACAAGAAGGGGCTCATCACGGCCAGCATCGAGGTGGACAAAGAGAACGCGGCGGGTGTTGTGCGCCGCGAAACCATCACTGTGCAGGATGGCTTCGATCTTGAGCAAGAAACCAGGCGCCCACTGTACGGCAACATCCGCATCAGTGAAATCCGCACAGCCAAAGGTGACCAGTTCGTCGAACTAAAGGTGCCCGGCAGTGAAGTCTATTTGCGCGTTGGTGATGCATGGGGCGATGTGGATGCCAGCGCGGTGCAGCGAGAAATGATCCGTCGCACGATCAAAGAACACCTCGACAAAGAAAAGCGCCTTCGCCCGCTGGGGGTGAAGGTGTTGAGCCTGTTCTTCATTGACGAAGTAGCGAAGTACCGCCAGTACGACGACCAAGGCAACGCCGTTAAGGCAGAGTACGCCTTGATGTTTGAAGAGGAATACAAGCGGTGGGCGCGGCACCCCGACTACCAAAGCCTATTCAACGAGATTGACTTGAGCACCGCCGCCGAAGATGTGCACAACGGCTACTTCTCCATAGACAAGAAAAAGGTGGGCGGCAAGACAGTGGAAATGGTGAAGGACACAAGCGGCAGCACGGCGGCCGATGACGACACCTACAACCTCATCATGCGCGACAAGGAAAAGCTGCTTGGCTTCGAGTCGCCGCTGAAATTCATCTTCTCGCACTCTGCCTTGAAGGAAGGATGGGACAACCCCAACGTCTTTCAGATTTGCAACTTCTCCACCCGTGAGACGGAACGCTGGCGCAGGCAAACGATTGGTCGTGGTCTGCGACTGTGCGTGAACCAGCAAGGCGAGCGGCTGCGCGGCTTCGAGATCAACACCCTGACTGTGATTGCCACGGAAAGCTACGAGCAGTTCGCCGAAAAGCTGCAGAAGGACTACGAGGAAGCTGGTATCGACTTCGGCATCGTCAAGCCGCATGCATTCTCTGCGGTCACGGTGGAACTGGAGAACGGAGAGCTTGCTGCATTGGGCTTTGAGGCATCGAAGACTTTGTGGGCTCACTTGAGGGCGCAGGGCTACATCACGGACAAAGGCAAGGTTCAAGACGCACTGAAGACCGCGCTGAAAGACGGTACGCTGGTGCTGCCCCCTGACTTTGAAGCCCAGCGCGCCCAAATCGCGGCTGTGCTGAAAAAACTCTCCGGTAAGCTAGAAGTGAAAAACGCCGACGAACGCAAGCAGATTGCTGTGCGCAAGTCGGTGCTAGTCAGCCCCGAGTTTCAAGCCCTGTGGGACCGCATCAAGCACAAGACCACATACCGCGTGCACTTCGACAATGAGAAGTTGATCGAGAAGTGCATCGACGCCTTGAACGACATGCCGCAGATCGCCAAAACCCGGCTGCAATGGCGCAAGGCAGGTATCGCGATTGGGAAATCAGGCGTAGCTGCCACCGAAAAGGCAGGTGCGGACACCGTCACGCTGGTTGAGAACGACATTGAACTGCCGGACTTGCTCACAGAACTGCAAGACCGCACCCAACTCACGCGCAAGACGATTGCCCGCATCCTGACCGAGAGCATGCGCTTGAACGAATTCAAGCGCAACCCACAGCAGTTCATTGAGCTGGCCGCTGAATCCGTCAACCGCTGCAAGCGTCTCGCCTTAGTGGACGGCATCAAATACCAGCGACTAGGCGATGAAGCCTATTGGGCGCAGGAACTGTTTGAAGACCCCAAGAACGCGCTGATGGGCTACCTGAACGAGCACAACGCCCGGATGAATACTGAAAAGTCCGTCTACGAGCACGTCGCCATTGATTCAGCAGTGGAATGGGAGTTTGCCGACCAACTGGAGAAGAACAACGCTGTCAAGGTCTACGCCAAGCTCCCGAGCTGGTTCAAGGTGCCTACGCCTTTGGGCAGCTACAACCCTGACTGGGCCGTGCTGGTGGAGCGCGACGGCACCGAACGCTTATTCTTCGTGGTTGAAACCAAGAGCAGCCTGTTCGACGAAGACCTGCGCGACCGTGAAGGCGGAAAGATCAAATGCGGCACGGCGCACTTTAAGGCGTTGGCAGTTGGGGAGAACCCGGCTGTTTATGGCAAGTTCACAGATGTGGATGGGTTGCTGGTGTATGAGTGATAAACCGTAGTGGTTCCACATGGAGCGTAAGACTTAATCGCCGGTTTCATAGTTCTGATACCGAGTCTATTTTTGAAATGGCAACCCCATTAGCTGACATTGGCTGCGCGCTTGGGCCGTCGGCCAGCTATCGGAAGGTGATTTCGAGATCGGTGAATATTGCAAAGGGCCACATGTTGCCCGTATGTCGACACTCTTTGACCTCGTATGCATGTGGCAATTGGAAGCGCCTATCTCATAGCAGCGGGCACTAATTCGCCGATCACCATTGGCACAGCCACCCTTGCACCTAATCCATTTCTAGATTGGGTAGTCAACATCGTTGGAATACGTAAATAGATGAAAAAAAACGATTCTCAGAGAACAAGTAGTCCTATTTACACAACTAACGTTTCTGCACGATGTGAGAATTTTCGCAATGTTTCTGAGGACCTAGACTCTGCGTTGATGGCTCGCTACTAATATGTAGGCCAATCGCAATAACTATGACACATTGGCGCAGAGAAGTGTCATCTGTAGCACATACTCTGGTGCCCTACGCCCTATTTGACTCTAAACGTCAATATTTCCAGCGCGCAGGGCATTGGTTTCGATGAATTCGCGGCGTGGTTCTACTTCGTCGCCCATCAGCATGGTGAACACACGGTCGGCTTCGATGGCGTCGTCAATTTGCACCTTCAGCAAACGGCGCACGGTGGGGTCCATGGTGGTTTCCCACAGTTGCGATGGATTCATTTCACCCAATCCTTTGTAGCGTTGGCGGCTGGTGCCGTTCTCGGCTTGCGTGATCAGCCAGGCCATCGCTTCGCGGAAGTCGGACACCTTCTCTTCCTTCTGACGCTCGCCCTCGCCGCGCATCACGCGCGCGCCTTCGGAGAGCAGGCCCTTGAAAGTATTGGCGGCTTCGGCCAGCGCAGCGTAGTCGGCGCCGTGCACAAAGTCTTGTGTCAGCACGCTGCTCTTCACATTGCCGTGGTGGCGGCGGCTGATGCGCAGAATCGGCTTGTCGGTACGCACATCAAATTCACCCGCCACTTCGGCATCCGGCAGTCGGGCTTGCAGCGCGGCGGCAGACACTTCGGCATCGGCCACCGTGTCTAGATTCAGCGCCACGCCATCGGCGACGGAGCGCAGGGCTTCGGCGTCCATGAAGTTT
Organism: Burkholderiales bacterium PBB3; assembly: GCA_002256115.1. Taxonomy (GTDB): domain Bacteria; phylum Pseudomonadota; class Gammaproteobacteria; order Burkholderiales; family Burkholderiaceae_C; genus Allorhodoferax. Next base: position 105,384 of record NKIK01000010.1, on the reverse strand, counting down.
TTCAGGCGCGCAATGACAGCCTGCGCAACCTGGTGCTTGCGCGCCAGCTCAGAGAGCGTTTCACCGGAAATCGTGGTGCCGTTGGGGCCGCCAGTAAACACGGAGGCATTCACCAACGCAATACGCAGCAGGAAGTTGTCCAAGTCACTGGCACCTTGCAGGTACAGCTCTTCCTTGCCAGCTTTGACCTTGTACAGCGGTGGTTGTGCGATATAGATGTGGCCGCGCTCCACCAGCTCGGGCATCTGGCGGTAGAAGAAGGTCAGCAGCAACGTGCGGATGTGCGCGCCGTCCACGTCGGCATCGGTCATGATGATGATGCGGTGGTAGCGCAACTTGGCCACGTTGAAGTCGTCATTGCCGGTGGTGCCACCCGCCTTGCCGATACCGGTGCCCAGGGCGGTGATCAGCGTCAAGATTTCATTGCTGGTCAGCAGCTTTTCGTAGCGCGCTTTTTCGACGTTCAAAATCTTGCCGCGCAGGGGCAAAATTGCCTGGAACTTGCGGTCGCGGCCCTGCTTGGCAGAGCCACCGGCGGAGTCACCCTCGACGATGTAGATTTCGCAACCGGCCGGGTCTTTCTCTTGGCAATCCGCCAGCTTGCCAGGCAGGCCCATGCCGTCCAGCACGCCCTTGCGGCGGGTCATGTCGCGTGCCTTGCGTGCCGCTTCGCGGGCGCGTGCCGCTTCAATGATTTTGCCGACGATGATCTTGGCGTCGTTGGGGCGCTCTTGCAGGTAGTCGGCCAGCAGCTTGCTGACGATGTCTTCTACCGGGCCGCGCACCTCAGACGAGACCAGCTTGTCTTTGGTCTGACTGGAGAACTTGGGCTCGGGCACCTTCACCGACAACACGCAGCACAGGCCTTCGCGCATGTCGTCGCCGCTCACTTCGACCTTGGCTTTCTTGGCGATCTCGGACTCATCAATGTATTTATTGATGACGCGGGTCATCGCGGCGCGCAGGCCGGTCAGGTGGGTACCGCCGTCACGTTGCGGAATGTTGTTGGTGAAGCACAGCACTTGCTCGTTGTAGCCGCTGTTCCATTGCATGGCCACTTCGACACCGATATTGGTGCCCTGGTCGCTCTGGCGGTCGCCCGTGGCGTGGAAGATGTTGGGGTTCAACACCGTCTTGCCCTTGTTGATGAAGTTCACAAAGCCCTTGACGCCACCGGCGCCCGAGAAGTCATCTTCCTTGCCGCTGCGTTCGTCCTTCAGGCGAATCTTGACGCCGTTGTTCAGGAAGCTGAGTTCGCGCAGGCGCTTGCTCAAAATCTCGTAGTGGAAGTCGTTGTTGGTCTGAAAGATTTCCAGGTCAGGTAAGAAGTGCACTTCGGTGCCGCGCTTCTCGGTCTCGCCGATCACCTTCATGGGCGACACTTCAATGCCGTTTTGCACTTCGGTGATGCGGTTCTGCACAAAGCCGCGACTGAACTCCAGCACATGCACCTTGCCGTCACGGCGAATCGTCAGGCGCAGCATCTTGGACAGTGCATTCACGCAACTGACGCCCACGCCGTGCAAACCACCGGACACCTTGTAGCTGTTCTGGTTGAACTTGCCGCCTGCGTGCAATTCAGTCAGAGCGATTTCGGCCGCCGAGCGCTTGGGCTCGTGTTTGTCGTCCATTTTCACGCCCGTCGGGATACCCCGGCCGTTGTCGACCACGCTGATGGAGTTGTCGGAGTGAATGGTGACCAGGATGTCATCGCAATGGCCCGCCAAAGACTCGTCGATGGAGTTGTCCACGACCTCAAACACCAGATGGTGCAGGCCCGTGCCATCCGAGGTATCGCCGATGTACATGCCCGGGCGCTTGCGCACGGCTTCCAGGCCTTCCAGAATCTGGATCGAGCCTTCGCCATAGGCCTCGGTCGCGCCGGCCTGGTTGGTGTCGATGGTGGGTTGGAAGTTGGAGCTGTCTGCGCCACTCTCGCCAGTGTTCACTGAATCGTCTGGGTTTTCAGCGGGTACAGGGGCTTTGTTTTCTTCGGTCATGGCTAACTTTCTCTCGATTCTTTAATGACCAAACCCCCGGAGGCCGGGGGTTTGATTGCGCGGGTAGCTATAAATTTAATAGCGCTAAATCCGCATCGGCATCACCACGTACTTGAACGTAGCGTTGTCCGGAATGGTGAACAAGGCCGAACTATTGCCGTCCGACAGCTCCAGCTTGACCATCTCCTGGCTCATATTGGCCAAGGCGTCGATCAGATAGGTCACGTTGAAACCAATCTCAATGCTGTCACCGCCGTAGTCGATGTCCAGCTCGTCCACGGCTTCTTCTTGCTCGGCGTTGTTGGAAGCCACGCGCAAGGACCCAGGATCAATGTTCAAGCGCACGCCCTTGAACTTGTCGCTGGTCAAAATCGCGGTGCGCTGCAAAGTCTTCAACAAAGCATCGCGGCCCAGCGTGATGCTGTTCTTGTGGTTCTTGGGGATGACGCGGTTGTAATCCGGGAACTTGCCCTCGACCAGCTTGGTCACAAACTCCATGCCGTCAAACAGGAACTTGGCCTGGTTGTTGGCAAATTGCATTTCGATCGCGCCTTCGGCGTCCGACAACAAACGCTGCAGTTCTACGACGGTCTTGCGCGGCAAGATGACTTCCTGCTTGGGCACTTCCACATCCAACGTAGCGCTGGCAAAGGCCAGGCGGTGGCCGTCGGTGGCCACCAGGCTCAACTGCTTGCCTTCAGCCACAAACAAGATGCCGTTCAGGTAATAGCGAATGTCATGCACAGCCATCGCAAAAGCCACTTGGCTCAGCAGACCCTTCAGCACCTTTTGCGGCACGCTGAATGCGGGGCCAAAGTTGGCGGACTCTTGCACCAGCGGGAAGTCTTCTGCCGCCATGGTTTGCAAAGTGAATTTGCTTTTGCCGCCCTTGAGGATGATCTTGCTCTGGCTGGACTCCAGCGACACGGTCTGGTCTGAAGGCATGGTGCGCAAGATGTCGATCAGCTTGCGCGCGCCGATGGTGGTGGTGAAGTTGCCAGTGTCGCCACCCAGCTCGGCCGTGGTGCGAATCTGGATTTCCAGATCGCTGGTGGTGACTTGCAGGGATGTGCCCGTTTTGCGCACCATCACATTGGCCAGGATCGGCAAGGTGTGCCGCCGCTCAACAATGCCCGCGACGGATTGCAGAACGGAGAGGACTGTGTCCTGCGTTGCCTTTAATACGATCATGTCAACCTCTTCATTAATGTCTGTTGTGGCACGTTGGACTGGGCGGCCTAATTTTTATGAAATCCTGCCATTTTCCCAGCTTTGGGCCCCTTTTTTGGGGTTTTGGCGTTTTTTCTGACTAACCCTTCAGCGTTTGCTCCAAGACGTGCAATTGCTGGTTCAGCTCGGTCATTTGCTGGCGCTCCCCGCCTATCTTGCGCACCGCGTGTAGCACCGTGGTGTGGTCGCGCCCGCCAAATAATTCTCCAATTTCCGGAAGACTCTTCTGTGTCAGCTCCTTGGCCAGGTACATCGCAATCTGGCGCGGCCGGGCAATACTGGCCGGGCGCTTCTTGGAATACATGTCGGCGACCTTGATCTTGTAATAGTCGGCCACCGTTTTCTGGATGTTTTCCACAGAAATTTGCCGATTCTGGATCGACAGCAGGTCGCGCAGCGCCTCGCGGGCCAGCGCAATCGAGATTTCTTTTTGGTTAAACCGCGAATACGCCAAGATTTTGCGCAAAGCGCCTTCTAGTTCACGCACGTTGGAGCGAACGTTCTTGGCCACAAAAAACGCCACTTCCTCGGGCATTTCCGAGCCCTCGACGCGCGCCTTGTTGATCAGAATCGCCACCCGCATTTCCAGCTCGGGCGGCTCAATCGCCACCGTTAGACCCGAATCAAAACGCGAAACCAGACGCTCATGGATGTCCGCCAGGCCCTTGGGGTAGGTGTCGCTGGTCATCACAATGTGGGACTTTTTGGCTAACAGAGCTTCAAACGCGTTAAAGAACTCTTCTTGGGTGCGCTCTTTGTTGGCAAAAAACTGCACATCGTCAATTAACAGCAAATCCAGAGAGTGGTAACGCTCTTTGAATTCATCAAAAGTCTTACGCTGGTAGGCCTTAACCACATCCGAGACAAATTGTTCCGCATGGATGTAGAGAACTTTGCTGCCTGGTTTGTCAGCCAGCAGCCGGTTACCCACAGCGTGCATCAAATGGGTCTTACCCAGGCCAACACCACCATAAATGAACAGGGGGTTGTACAAATGCCCAGGCATAGTCGCCACATGCATGGCCGCCGCGCGGGCCATACGGTTGGCCGTACCTTCCACCAGCGTCTCAAAAGTGAGCATGCTGTTGAGCCGGTTTTTAGGAACGCTACCGCGCAGATCCTCGCCCATCTCCGATGATTCTTCAATCGCTGCCGTTTGGGCCGCCGCCGGTGCATAAGCTTGTTTGGCAGGCACTTCTCTGGGAGTGATCGCTAACTCAACGGGTATCGGCTGACCGTACAGCTTCTCGAGCATGCTGGCAATTTTGCCGCTGTACTGGGCGCGCACCCAGTCGAGTTTGAAGCGATTGGCTACAAAAATCGTGACCTTGGTCATATCCTCCTGCACGGCGGCCGTGAGGGGCTTGATCCAGGTGTTGAACTGTTGTTCCGGTAGCTCTTGGGCCAGTTGATCGACGCAACTTTGCCAAAGACTTTGGCCGATTTCAAATCCGGGCGAGTTGGGGGGTGTGAAGGGATGTCCCGCTGTCATTGTGGTGGTCAGCTTCTGTGGATAGTTGTTCGTTGCTGCGCGGGGAATTGTAATTTATCAAAACCTTATCCACAATTTTTATAAATCGTTACAAGTTAGCGCTTTACGCACCATATGCCGCGTAAGGCCTTGCCCTGGTTCAGAAAGTTTGCGATAATCGCGGGTTGCCCTGATTGTGTCTGGGGCTTAGAGAAGAGATTACTATGAAACGCACTTACCAACCCTCCAAAATCCGCCGCGCCCGTACCCATGGCTTTCTGGTTCGCATGAAGACCCGTGGTGGCCGCGCCGTGATTAATGCACGCCGCGCCAAAGGCCGCAAGCGTCTGGCCGTCTAATTGACGGTTCGGGTCGGCTGCCGTTGGCAACTGGGCACCCTGCTGAAAACCAGCTTGGGTGACTATTGATATGCAGCGGCTACAAACCCGACCCCAGTTTCAGGCAGCTTTGGCTGGCCGGACTTTGGCCCGAACGGCCCACTTTGCGTTGCATTGCTGCCCCTTGGTGGCTACAGCTACGCCGGTGCAGTCTGAGCTAGCCGTGCCACTGTTTCCTCTTGAAGAGGTCTGGCTGGGGGCTATGGTCCCCAAGCGGTGGGCCAAGCGGGCCGTAACCCGCAACGCCATCAAGCGCCAGATTTACAGCCTGAGCTCCGAACTTGAAACCACATTGGCTAATGCAGCCCATGTGGTTCGTTTGCGTGCGGCTTTTGATCGTGCGCAGTACGTGAGTGCCACCTCCGATGCTTTGAAGCGTGCGGTTCGCACCGAGCTGCAGCAGCTGTTTTCCCGTGCGGTGGTGGCATGATCAAGCGTGTTCTGATGGGCGTGGTTCGCGCCTACCGTTTGTTCCTGAGCCCTTGGCTCGGCTCGTCGTGCCGCTTTGAACCGACATGCTCCTCATATTCCCTGGGTGCGTTAGACGCCCATGGCGCGCTGACGGGCAGCTATTTAACCGTGGCGCGCATTGCCCGTTGCCACCCCTGGTGTGCGGGTGGCCATGATCCGGTACCCGCCGAGCCTCCCCGGCTGTTTCGCCGACTCCTTTCCCCTACTGCTGAAAAGAAGACTTCATGAACGATATTCGCCGCACCATTTTGTGGGTGATTTTTGGCTTCTCCATGGTTTTACTGTGGGACCAGTGGCAAATCCATAATGGCAAAAAAGCCACTTTCTTCCCAGGCGCCACGCCGCCTGCCGTGACTGCTGCAGCGCCCGCTGCTGCCAAGCCAGGGCTCGATTCTGGTGTGCCCAACGCCGTGGCACCCGCTGCACCTGTGGCTGGTGCGATTCCAGCCGCCGCCCCCGCTGCGCCCGTGACTCCTAAAGTGCGCTTTGACGTGACCACTGATGTGGTCAAGCTGACGTTTGATACCGAAGGCGGCTCTCTGGTGCGTGCCGAGTTCCTGAAGCACATCGACATGGCGAACAAGTCGCACAATTTTGTGCTGCTGGATGACAGTAAGATCGGTATTTATCTGGCCCAGACCGGTGTGGTGGCGGGTACCACCGGTGGATCTTTCCCCACCCACAAAACACCGACGACCGTGACTGGCCCGCGCACGCTGGCCGATGGTGAGAATGAACTGGTATTGCAATTCACGTCTGCGGATGTGGGCGGCATCAAGCTGGTGAAGACCTACACGATTCGCCGTGGCGCTTACGACATTGCCGTCAAACACACGCTGACCAACACCTCGGCAGCACCGATTGCACCGCAGCTGTACTTGCAGTTGGTGCGTGATGGCAACAAGCCCGCAGGCGAATCTTCGTTCTACTCCACTTTCACGGGCCCTGCGGTTTACACGGAGGCCAAGAAGTACCAGAAGGTCGAGTTCGCAGACATCAAGAAGAAAAAAGCGGACTACGAGAAAACTGCTAACAACGGCTACGTGGCCATGGTGCAGCACTACTTTGCCAGCGCCTGGATCTTGCCCGAAGGCGTAGAGCGCACATTCTCGTTGGATGGTGTGGACATCGGTGCTGAGATGGCTGACTGCTGCTACCGCGCCACGATGGTCGCGCCGCTGAGCACGATCGAGCCGGGCGCTAGCAAGTCGATGGATGCCACTTTCTTTGCCGGCCCGCAAGAAGAGAAAAAGCTCGAAGCCCTGGCCAAGGGCCTGGAGCTGGTCAAAGACTACGGCTGGCTGACCATTCTGGCCAAACCTCTGTACTGGCTGCTGGACCAATTGCACACCGTCATTCAAAACTGGGGCTGGTCGATTGTGGCCCTGGTGCTCCTGCTGAAGATCGCGTTCTACTGGCTCAACGCCAAGGCTTACGCCAGCATGGCCAAGATGAAGGCGGTTAACCCCAAGATCATGGAAATGCGCGAGCGCCTGAAGGACAACCCCCAGCAGATGCAGCAGGAGATGATGCGCATCTACCGCGAGGAAAAGGTCAACCCCATGGGCGGCTGCTTCCCCATCATGGTTCAGATTCCGGTGTTCATTGCGCTGTACTGGGTGCTGTTGTCCAGTGTGGAGATGCGCAATGCGCCCTGGGCCCTGTGGATCCACGATCTGTCGTCGCCTGACCCCTACTTCATCCTGCCGCTGGTGATGACGCTGACAACGCTGCTGCAAACCGCGTTGAACCCGGCGCCACCTGACCCGATGCAAGCCAAGATGATGTGGTTCATGCCGTTGATTTTCAGCGTGATGTTCTTCTTCTTCCCGGCGGGCCTGGTGCTGTACTGGATTACCAACAACATCTTGTCGATTGCCCAGCAGTGGATCATCAATACCCGCATGGGTGTGCCGCCGCAGTTCAATTTGCCGAAGTTCAAATAACCCCCCGAGGCGCCTTGGGCGCCTCCCCCCAGGGGGCGACACCTACAGCCCGGCAAAGCCGGTTCTGTGGTGTCCCTGATATAAGCTCCCCCTCTATGCTGCCTCGTAATCAAGTTCCTATCGTTGCCATCGCTACCGCGCCGGGGCGGGGGGCAGTGGGGATTGTTAGGGTTTCTGGACCCGACATTGCTGCGGTGGTGCAGGGGTTGTGTGGGAAAAGTCTGAAGCCGCGCGAGGCGACCTATCTGGGGTTTCAGGATGGTGAGGGCGGTGTGATTGACCGCGGACTGGCTATCTACTTTGAAGGCCCCAATTCCTATACCGGTGAAGACGTATTGGAGCTGCAGGCCCACGGCGGCCCGGTGGTTTTGCAGCTTTTGCTGGCCCGCTGCATGGCCGTAGGTCAATTCAACGGCTTGCGCTTGGCCCGCCCCGGTGAATTCACCGAACGCGCATTTCTGAACGACAAGATCGACCTGACCCAGGCCGAGGCGATTGCGGATTTGATTGACGCCAGCACCGAGGCCGCGGCGCGCAGCGCCAGTCGCTCCTTGTCAGGTGCTTTTTCTAAAGAGATTCATTCACTGCGTGACGCGCTGATTCACCTGCGCATGCTGGTGGAAGCTACGCTGGATTTCCCCGAGGAGGAAATTGACTTCCTCAAAAAGGCAGATGCCCAAGGCCAGCTTGAGCGTTTGCAGCACGCCCTGCAGCGTGTGCAGCAGAGCGCGACCCAGGGTGCGCTGCTGCGTGAGGGCATCAAGGTCGTGATAGCAGGGCAGCCCAATGCGGGCAAGTCCTCCTTGCTCAATGCGCTGGCCGGTGCTGAGCTGGCCATCGTTACGCCGATAGCTGGCACCACGCGCGACCGCGTGGAGCAGACGATTCAGATTGAAGGTGTGCCGGTGCATGTGGTGGACACTGCGGGCTTGCGCGATAGCGACGATGTGGTCGAACAAATCGGCATTGCCCGCGCCTGGGAGGCTATCGAAGATGCCGACACCGTGTTATTCATCCACGATCTAACCCGACTGGATGCTATTAATTACATAGCTGGAGAGGCAGACATTACGCGGGCCCTGGAGCTAAGACTCTCTAAAAACACGCCGGTGATCGATATTTGGAACAAAGTCGACTCGGTGGACACCCTGCCAGACCGCGGCGGCATCACGCTGTCGGCCAAAACCGGTGTGGGTTTGGCGGAGCTACGGCAGGCGCTATTAAATGCGGCAGGTTGGCAAGCGCAAGCCGGTGGCATTTTCATTGCGCGGGAACGCCATGTGCAGGCTTTGCTGCGGGTGCAACAGCATCTGGAGATCGCGACCCAGCACTTGCGGGCGCAGGCCCAGTCACTGGATTTACTGGCCGAAGAGCTGCGCTTAGGGCAAAACGCGCTGAGCGAGATCACCGGTGAATTCACGTCAGACGATTTGCTGGGCGTTATTTTTTCCAAGTTTTGCATCGGTAAATAGCTGCACTACACTGGTGGTATCGTTGAAGTAGAAAGTTAACAATGTCGCTGTTTAAATGGTTCGCGCGAAAACCTGCAGTTAAATCGGCTGCCGGGGCTCAGAGTTCTGGTCTCGCGCATATTGATGCGACAGTGCCTTTCAACCATGTGAACAGCGCAAATCGGGGAGACAGGACTGCCTCCAGCAATGCCGCCAATCGAAAATCTGAGCGCTTGGAGCGACGCGAACTCTTATACGCAGTTGTTCGGGACGGAATGACGCGAGCGGGAGTGCTTTCAGCTAGCTACAAATTCAAGGTCTTGTCCTTAGACAGCCGTGGGCGTCAATATTTGATCATGATGGACTTGACGCGCAAAGACACAGCAAGTCCTGAGCGGCTCGCAGAAATTGAGGGGTTAATTGCGCAAAGCGCCAAAACCCGCCATGACATACTGGTGACCGCAGTGTATTGGCGGATCAATGAGCATGTCACTGCAGGACTCTCCGCCAATTCATCACCCGCTCCGTTGGCTCCCACACTCGCTCCGGTGGTCGCAGCCAAGCCCCGTTTTGATCCCCTTCACGCGGATGAAGTTGCGGCTTTCAAAAGGGCGATTTCTGCAGCGGCGATACCAGCACCGTTGTCTGCGCCGGGTGAAATTATTCGCTCCGGACGTCGCAATCCTTTGCCTGAAATACAAGAAGAATTTGATGTTGATCGCAGAGCGTCGCCGCTGAGTGGCACCCAATACGGGGACCTAAACTAGCCAAGCAGCTACATCGCAGGACTAGTGGCCAGCGAAATCGATCAGCGTAAAAAGCGGTAGTCCTGAAGCTTTCAGCTTTTCAGACCCCCCAAGCTCCGGCAGGTCGACTATTGCAGCTCCCTCCATGACATGGGCACCCAGTTTTTCAAGCAGTTTTTTCCCCGCCATCATCGTGCCGCCCGTTGCAATGAGATCGTCGATGAGCAGCACCCTGTTGCCAGGCTTCACCGCATCTGTGTGGAGTTCAACCGTCGCGCTTCCGTATTCCAACTCATAAGTTTCCTCTACGGTGGTGAAGGGCAGCTTGCCCTTTTTTCGAATCGGAATGAAACCTACATTGAGCTCATAGGCGACAACCGATCCTAGAATAAATCCCCGGGCATCCAAGCCAGCCACCACATCGGGCCGCAATGCAGGATCCATGTAACGATGAACAAACGCGTCAATGAGTACGCGAAAGACTTTTGCGTTTTGGAGCAATGGGGTTATGTCTCTGAACTGGACGCCGGGTGCTGGCCAGTCTGGCACGGTACGAATGTGATTGCGCAAGTATTCGTTGATGCTGATGTTTTGCATAAATTTTTCCCCTGCATAGGGCGGAGCTAAGAGCATCTGTATTGTGCCCCCGACCCGACCGCGTCAGGACTTAGCTTTTGAGCAGTTTTGCCTCAGCCAAGGCGAGGTGCGCTGCTTCGCCAGACAAAACCAGTGTGTCTCCATGCTCCAATACAGTCTGCTGGGAGACCACTAAGGACTTACCGCTATTGCGTCTGAGGCTAACAATCCTCACGCCCAAACTCTCCAGTGCAAGAGTTTGGATGCTTTGACCGATACAGCGGCCCATAGGCGGCAGGCTCACGGTACATAGCCGCTCATGGTGGATCTCATCGGCCGAGTTATCGTCGGCACCGTGAAAATAACCACGCAGCAGGTTGTAGCGCGCATCGCGCTGGTCTTGCACGATGCGAATCACTTTGCGCATGGGCACGCCCACCAAAGCCAACGCATGGCTGGCCAACATAAGCGAACCTTCAATCGCCTCAGGCACCACTTCGGTGGCACCGGCGTCTTGCAGTTGTTTCAAGTTCAGGTCGTCCTGCGTGCGCACAATCACCGGCACCTGCGGCGCATGGGTACGGGTGTTGCCCAGCACCTTCAGCGCGGCGGGAATATCTAGGTAAGTGATCACCACCGCGCTGGCGCGCGCCAAGCCCGCCGCCATCAGCGCTTGCAAACGGCCCGCATCGCCAAACACCACCGAATGCCCCGCGGCGGCGGCCTGGCGCACCCGGTCCGGGTCGGTGTCCAGCGCCATATAGGGAATGCCTTGGGCCTCCAGCATGCGCGCCAGGTTTTGACCGCAGCGCCCGTAGCCGCAAATAATCACGTGCCGATTGGTGTTGATGGACTTGCGCGCGATCGACGTCATTTGCAATGACTGCTGCAACCATTCACTGGCCACCAGCTTCAGGACAATGCGGTTGCTGTACATGATGATGAAGGGCGTAGCCAGCATTGACAGCACCATGCTGGCCAGAATCGGGTTCAGCAGGGCGGGCGGCACCAGCGCGTTTTGTTGCGCCAGTGTCAGCAACACAAAGCCGAATTCACCGGCCTGCGCCAGATACAAACCGGTGCGCAGCGAGACACCGGTGCTGGCACCCAGCACGCGGGACAGCCCAGTCACCACAGCAGCTTTGAAGAGAATGGGCACTATCACCAACAGCAACACTAAAGGCCAACGCTCCAACACCAGGCGCCAGTCCAGCAGCATGCCAATACTGATAAAAAACAGGCCCAGCAGCACGTCATGGAAAGGGCGGATATCGGTTTCCACCTGGTGCTTGAATTCTGTTTCCGAGATCAACATGCCGGCAATGAAAGCGCCCAGCGCGAGGCTTAAGCCCGCCATCTCGGTCAGCCAGGCCAGCCCCAGCGTGATGAAAAGCAGGTTCAGTACAAACAGTTCCTCGCTCTTACGTCGTGCCACCAGGGTCAGCCACCAGCGCATCACATGGCGTCCGCCCACCAGCAACACGGTAATAAGCACCGCAGCCTTCAAACCTGCCATAGCCAGTGACTGCACCAATTGTTCGCCGGATGCACCCAACGCGGGAATCAACACCAGCAGCGGTACTACCGCCAAATCCTGGAACAGCAAAATGCCCATGACACGTTTGCCGTGCTCGGACTCCATCTCGATGCGTTCCACCATCAATTTGACGACGATGGCGGTGCTGCTCATTGCCAAGGCGCTGGACAGCGCCAGCGAGGTCTGCCAGCTCATGCCCCACAACTGGGGGGCTAGCGCGGCAAGCGCCCAAGTGGCTAGCATGCTGCCCACCATGGTGACTGTGACCTGCAGCAGACCCAGCCCGAATACATGCTTTTGCATAGATCGCAATTTGGGCAAATTGAACTCCAGCCCGATCACGAACATCAGAAACACCACACCAAACTCCCCCAGGTGGCGTACTCCGTCGGCGTTTTGGGACAAGGCTAACGCATTGGGCCCGATCAGCACCCCAACGGCCAGGTAACCCAACATAGGTGGTAGCTTGTAGAGCCTGCAAACTACCACCCCGACCACGGCGGCCAGCAAATACAGCAAGGTGATTTCGAGGGCACTCATGCACCGATACTAGCAAGAGAAGCGCGGCTCTATAAAATGCGCGCATGAGCATGCCTGCATCCCCGCCGTCCCGTCTGGACGCCCAACGCGCCATTGAGCTGGCCCACGAAACTTTTGACATTGAAGCGGCGGCAATATTGGGCTTGAAGCAGCGCGTCGGACCTTCTTTTGCACAAGCCATGGAGAAAATTCTGGCCCTGCGCGGTCGGGTGGTGGTGATGGGTATGGGCAAGAGCGGGCACATCGGCCGCAAGATTGCCGCCACGCTGGCCTCGACCGGCACGCCCGCCATGTTTGTGCACCCCGCAGAAGCCAGCCATGGCGATCTCGGCATGATCACCCCTGATGATCTGGTGTTGGCCATTTCTAATAGCGGCGAGTCTCAGGAAATGACCGCCATCCTGCCGGTGCTCAAACGCTTGGGCACGCCCATCGTTGCCATCACCGGCAATGCCGAGTCCACGATGGCCAAGCATGCCGACCTGTGGCTGGATGGCGCGGTCGATAAAGAAGCCTGTCCTCTTAATTTGGCCCCCACGGCCAGCACCACAGCCCAACTGGCTCTGGGTGATGCCTTGGCGGTGGCTTTGCTGGATGCCCGAGGCTTTCGCGCCGAAGACTTTGCGCGCTCTCACCCTGGCGGCGCTTTGGGCCGCAAGCTGCTGACCCATGTCAGCGATGTGATGCGATCTGGTGATGCCACGCCTCGGGTTTTGCCGGGCACGGGCTTCAGCGAACTGATGCGAGAGATGAGCGCCAAGGGCCTGGGTGCTACCGCCGTGGTGGATGCAGAAGATCGCGTGCTGGGCATATTCACCGATGGCGACTTGCGCCGCCTGCTGGAGCAGGGCGTGGACCTGCGTGCCAAGACGGCGGCTGATGTGATGCACGCATCCCCTTGTGTGATCAGCCGCCATGCGCTGGCAGTGGACGCCGCCGACTTGATGGAAAGCCGCCGAATCACCAGCGTGCTGGTGGTAGACGATGCCGGGCGCCTGTGCGGTGCAGTGAATAGCAACGACCTGATGCGGGCCAAGGTGATTTGATGCAACCCGTACTTCAATTTGATCCGGCTTTGCTACTGAAAGCCCAAGATGTCAAAGTGGCATTCTTCGACGTGGATGGCGTACTGACCGATGGGGGTCTGTTGATCTCCGAATCGGGCGAGACGCTCAAGCGCTTCAACACGCTGGATGGTCACGGTCTCAAACTTTTGCAGCAGGCCGGCATTACACCGGTGGTCATTACTGGGCGTGACTCTGCGCCTTTGCGTCTTCGGCTGACGGCCCTGGGGATAACCCATGCCTACTTTGGCACGGAAGACAAACGGCCCTGTGCGGAGCAAACTTTGCAAGCTATGGGGCTGACCTGGGCGCAGGCGGCAGCTATGGGTGATGACTGGCCGGATATGCCGGTGATGCGCCGGTGCGCGGTGTCGTGCGCGCCGCTGAATGCGCATGCCGAAGTGCTGGCAATCGCCAGTTATGTCACGCAGGCGGCTGGTGGACACGGCGCAGCGCGCGAGTTTTGCGATCTGCTGATGGTGGCCAGTGGTCGTTACGTCGACTTGTTCGACAAATACACCCAATAACACCCACCGCCATGTTCAAAGACACTTGGGATCGATTCGTGTTGTACCTGCCATTGCTAATGATGGCCGGGTTGGCCTTGGCGACGTATTGGCTGGTGCACAGTGCCCCTCCCGTGGGTGCACCAACGACGCAACAGCCGCTGACCCATGATCCGGATTACTTTATGAATGGTTTTTCAGTGCGCACTTTTGATGCGGATGGACGCGTGCGCAGTGAGGTACTGGGCGACAAGGCGCGGCACTACCCGGATACCCAGTGGTTGGAGATTGACGGTATTCGTATCAAGTCGTATGACGACAAGGGGCGTCTGACCACCGCAACAGCGACTCGCGGCTTGACCAATGAGGACACATCGGAAGTGCAATTGTTGGGTAACGCCGTGGTGGTGCGGGAGGCCAGTGCATCGGAGGGCGGCACTGCGTTACCACGCATGGAATACCAGGGAGAGTTTTTGCATGCTTTCATGACAACGGAGCGCGTGATATCTCACAAGCCTGTAGTGCTGCTTCGCGGAAAAGACCGCTTCAGTGCAGACACCCTCGATTACGACAATGTTGAGCAGGTGATTCAAATGCGCGGTCACGTGCGCAGCAAATTGGATCCCAGCACCCCTTAACCCATCACCAGGTGCCGCCATGACCCCACTCGTATTTATCACCGGCGCTTCCAGCGGCATTGGTCAATCATTGGCCTGGCGCTACTACCAGGCGGGTTATTCATTGGCCTTGGTGGCACGCCGTACCGCTGAGATTCAGGCTTGGGCCACCGAGCGCGGTTTGCAGGCTGACCGCTATGCGGTGTATAGCGCCGATGTCGCGGCCAGCGACAGCATTGTGGCCGCTGCCCAATTGTGTCTACAGCAGCAAGGTTTGCCCGACGTGGTGATTGCCAACGCTGGCATCAGTGTTGGCATGGACACTGCAGACCGGGCTGACTTGGACGTGATGGCACGTACCTTTGCGACCAACAATGTGGGCTTGGCCGCCACGTTCCACGCATTTATCGATGGAATGGTTCGCCGGGGTTCAGGCCGCCTGGTTGGGGTTGGTAGCGTGGCCGGCATTCGCGGCTTGCCCGGGCATGGCGCCTATTGCGCTAGCAAAGCCGCAGTCATCACCTATTGTGAAAGTCTGCGGGGTGAGCTGCGCGATTCGGGTGTCAAGGTCGTCACCATTTGCCCGGGTTATATCGATACGCCGCTCACCCGCCAGAATCGCTATTCGATGCCGTTTTTGATGCAGGTCGATGATTTTTCGAACCGGGCGTTTGCGGCAATCACCGTGGGTGCCAGTTATCGGGTGATTCCTTGGCAAATGGGCTGGGTTGCCAAGTTATTGCGCCTCTTGCCGAACGCACTGTATGACAAAGCGCTGTCGGGTCGTCCGCGCAAGCGCCGTGCGACCGAAGTGTGATGCCCCTTGCCATTTGCCCATGAAAAAAGGGCCCTAAGGCCCTTGATTGACTGGGAGACTAGCTCCCAATTCGGGTAGTAGCTTAGTAGCTGCTACGGCCACCGCCGTAACCACCGCCGCCGCCGCCACCGGAGCGTCCACCGCCACCGCCAGCACCGCCGCCGTAGCCGCCGCCACCGGAACGACCGCCGCCGCCGCCAGCGCCACCACCGTAACCGCCGCCACCACCACCGCCGCCGTAACCACCGCCGCCACCAGTGCGGGGAGGACGTGGCTCCATGGGACGGGCTTCGTTAACGACCAAACCGCGGCCGCCGAACTGTTGACCGTTCATGCCATTGATGGCTGCTTGTGCTTCAGCGTCGCTGCCCATTTCCACAAAGCCGAAGCCTTTGGAACGGCCAGTGTCACGTTCCATCATGACTTTAGCGCTAGAAACGGAACCGTGTGCTGCAAACGCTTGTTGCAGATCTTCGTCACGGAAAGAATAAGGCAGGTTGCCTACGTACAGTTTGTTGCCCATGAAGGACTCCTCAAAATAACTCTCAAAACGCGATGGAGTCCAAACCCGCAATCAACAAACCAATGAAGACTTAAAGCAGACGCGAAACTGGCAAATCACCGCAAACCTGTATGCCGCTTAAAAAGCAATACCAAACCATTATGCGACAAATCACAAAGCCAAGCTAATTTTTATTTTCAGAATGGGCACCGTTTTCACCGTCGGCGTAATGCCGCCAACGCTGAAAACTGTGGCGCATGGTCAGCATTTGCCTCTCAAACTGGGGGCAGGTGTCGCAAATGGATAGATGAAGCCGTAGCGCGAGGCGGTCACCCCAGCTCAAGTCATGGTCTTCGCGCGCCACCAAAATAGTTGTAACTTCGCGACAAGTGCGCCTCAAAAACAACATCACACCTCCGTCTTTGCAAACCAATTGAGCTCTAAACAGGCCCGCAAACGCAGTCGGGCTCGGTGCAATTGCACATACAGGTTGGTCGGCGTGAGCTGCAATTCCTTACAAATTTCTTCGCTGGAGAGCTCTAGCCACTCGCGCATCAGAAAAAGCCGCCCTTGTACTGCGGGTAGTTGGGTGGCGCAGGCCTCTAGTACTTCAAAAAACTGGCGGCTGCTGATGTCCTGCTCCGGGTTGCCCCAGTCCGCAGGTGCTTCTTGAAAGTGTCCGTCGGCCTTGAAGGCAATGTAGTCCATCGGGTCAGTGGCATTGTCATCGCTGATGGGTGAGGTACTTATTTCGCGGCTGTGGTGGCGCAGTGCGTCAATCACTTTGTGTTTGAGGATGCCTACCAGCCAGGTTTTGAGCTGCGAGCGATTGCCAAAAGCCTGGGGTTTGGCCAATGCAGCCAGTACGGTTTCGGATACGGCGTCTTCTGCCCAGGCGTCGTTGCGTAGCTGCAAGCGCGCGAATTTCAGCAGGTAGCTTTGCAGCGCAACGATCTGGTCTTCAAAGCCGGTCATACGGGCCCAATGTGCGGTAGGTGGAGTACAGTTTAAAGGCTGCCGATTTCGCAGCACGGGCCGGAGCCGCATCTGCGCGTTGAATTAATTGAATCGGGTGTGTAAGAAAGCGGGTGGCATCCGGACTAAACCGTAACCAGAGGCTGGCCAACTGCATTGTGGTGGGGCCTCCAGGTTGATTTTTGTTTTTGACAACTTCAGGAGTTTTCCCATGAACCAACGTGCAATGATTGCCGCCACTGCGGCTGCTGTGATGTCTATGTCCATGCTGGCGGTACCCGCCGCAGCCCAGGAAAAAGAAAAATGCTTTGGTATTGCCAAAGCCGGTCAAAACGACTGCGCCAGCGCCAGCGGTGCGCATTCTTGCGCGGGCCAGTCTAAGGTGGACATGGACAAGTCCGAGTGGAAATATGTGGCCAAGGGCACTTGCAAAACCATGAAAGGCCTTACCGCTGAAGAAGCCAAAGCCCAGGCGGTGAAGAAGTAAGCAGCTCCCGAGCGACCGTCGCCATGCCCCAATCTGAGCGTGACGCTGCCTCTGCGGGCAGCGTTGACCAAGCTGCGAATGTGGGCATTGGCTGGCGGCACCCGCATTACGCGGCGCTGCTGGAGCAGCAGCCCGCACTGGATTTTCTGGAAGTTCACTCGGAGAACTTCTTTGCCGAGGGGGGGGCTGCGCTGGCCGTTTTGGAGCAAGGGCGCATGCACTACCCCATCAGCCTGCATGGGGTGGCCCTGAGCTTAGGCTCTGCAGCCGGACTGGACCCCTGGCATTTGGACCAACTGGCCGCTTTGGTGGATCGCATCGACCCAGTGCGCATAAGCGACCACGCATGCTTTGCGCGCGGCCTGTACCAAGGCAAGCTGGTGCATGCCTCCGACCTGCTGCCCATCCCGTTTACCCCTGAGGCCTTGAATGTGCTGTGTCAGCACGTGGACCAGGTGCAAGAGCGCCTGGGGCGCCCGTTCATGGTGGAAAACCTTTCAGCGTACATAGCGTGGCAAGCGCCACCCGAAGAGGCGGCTTGGCAAGAGACCGAGTTCTTGATGGCCCTGGCCCGGCGTACCGGATGCAGCCTATTGGTGGATGTGAACAATATCTATGTCAACGCGCTAAACGCCTCGAAAGCCGCGGGCCTTGCCTCCGATGAACCGGCCCAAGACCCTGAGGCCGCCTGCCGCGCTTGGTTGGATGCCATTGACCTCCAGTGTGTGGGCGAGATGCATTTGGCGGGCCACTGCCACGTGAATGATGTGCACGGAGACATCGTGATTGACGACCACGGCAGCCTAGTGTGTGCTGCGGTGTGGCGTTTGTATGGTCATGCCGTGCGACGTTTTGGCCCGGTGCCCACGCTGATCGAATGGGATACCGATATTCCTCCGCTGGACGTGTTGCTAGGAGAAGCTGACCGGGCCCGTGCCGTGGTGGCTTCCACGCACACCAGGGGGGTGGCATGAGCAGTTTGGCCGCACAGCAGCAAGATTTGTTGTGTCTACTTTTTGATGAGCTCGTAGAGAATGCTACTAAATCAGGAGCTACTCCCGCACATTCCATGAGCCCTAGAGGCCTAAAAGCCTATAAATCCAATGGCCATATGCTGGCAGAGCACGCGCTGCTTGCCGCCTACCCTGTGGTGGCGCAATTGCTCGGCCCCGACAGCGCGGCAGACTTGGCGCGTGCGCTGTGGCATGTCCACCCGCCCACGCGGGGTGATCTGGCGTTGTGGGGCGATGCCTTGCCCGATTTCTTGGCCAACAGCCCGCAATTGCAAGAAGATCCCTATGTGGCCGATGTGGCGCGGGTGGAGTGGGCCTTGCACCGCTGCGCTACGGTGGCTGATGCTGCGGCAGATCCCGCCAGCTTGGCATTGCTCACCACCGAAGACCCGGACCACCTGGGTCTGCACCTGGCACCCGGTTGTGCTGTGCTGCGTAGCCCTTGGCCGGTAGCTAGCATGGTCGGAGCCCATGTGCACGGCACTCCCAGCTTTGCAGAGGTGGGTGTCGAGCTGCGTGCGGGTGTGGGGCAGGACGTGCTGGTCTGGCGCCAGGGCTTGCGCCCGCAGTTTCGTCAAGTACTGCCGGGCGAGGCCGATTTGCTGGAGCGCTTGCTGGCTGGGGACGCGATGGGACGCGCGTTGGACCAAGCGCCTAGTCTGGACTTTGCGCAATGGTTTCCGGGTGCCATTGCCTCTCAACTGGTTCTGGGGTTTTTTGTACAAAACCCCACCATGACCGGAGCCGACCAAGCTCTTTGAACCCACTGTTTTGTTGCTATGGCGCTCCCTACTGAACTACAAGACGCTCAACCCCGAACCACGGGGTTTTGGCCCCAGCGCATTGGCCGCCGATTGGCACTGGGCTTTGGCATATTGGTTGTATTGATGCTTCTGGTCTTGAGTCAAATTGGTTTGCAGTTTCGCAATGTGAGTGAGATCACTCGCCAATTCGCAGAGGGTGACATGCAGCGCCTGCTGCGGGTGCAGCAACTGGGTATTCAAACTGAAGGAGTCGGCACCCCTTTGGTCCGGCTCATGAATACCACGCGCGAACAACGAATCCCCGAATACGCTGAAATTGACGCACGCTCCAAAACCATTGACAACATTCTTGAGTCGCTTGCCGACGACCTCAAGGACTCAGGACAAGAAGAAACCCTGATTCGATTGAAGAAAAGTTGGGCTGACTATCAGGCTGCTTACATCGCAACCGCGGAGGCCGTAGAAGCAGAGGACAGAGAAGCGGCAACCAAGGCCCTCAACGAACTCTTTACGCCTGCCTTGAGTGCCATGTTGCATGAGTCCAACGTTCTGCTGCAACGCGAGCGGGAGCGCATCCAGAGTCAACTCGACGATGCCCAAGTCCTATTTCGCGAAGCTACGCTATGGGCCACTGCCTTGTCGATTCTGGTGGTGGTGTTGGCTGCCTGGCTGGCGTGGCGTACGACTGGCAGTGTGGTGACCCCGCTGCGCGCGTTGGAGTCAGCCGCGCGGGACATTGCCCAAGGCAACTACGCCAGCCGCGTCCCCACCACGGGCACGACCGAGATAGACCGTGTGGGGGGCGCCCTCAACACCATGGCTGAAACCGTGGCCCAGCGCGAGGAACAAATCGTGCGTTTGGCCTATGAAGATGCCCTGACCGGATTGCCCAATCGCACGGCGCTGTTGCAGCCCATGCAAACGCCTGTGATAGCACCCAACACCGTGGCTCTGCTGGACTTGGCCCGCCTGAAGGTGGTCAACGAAACCCTGGGCTACGCCACAGGTGACACCTTGATCCGGCAACTGGGGCAGCGTACTGCGGCCGTATTTTCCGCAGCTGCCTTGGCGCAACAGATTGGCCCCGATCCGACCGTGGCACGGCTTTCGGGCGGCACCTTTGCGGCCGCCTTTTGTGCGCCCACGCGGGCTGAGGCACAAGCGCTGCATGCGGCCTTGAAGGCAGCAATGTCCGAAGTGGTGCAGTGCAGCGGCCACAAGGTAGATATGGATGTCTCAATCGGTTATGCCGACAGCGCGAGTACCGCAACGCCTCTGCCGGTAGGCACGCTGCTGCGCAACGCCGAAGTGGCCTTACACACCGCCAAGCGCACGGCACAAGGCCACGCCTGGCACAGCGAAGCCCAAGAGGCGGCACGCCTGGACCATTTGAGTTTGGTAACCGACCTGCGCCGTGCAGTAGCCGAATCGCAATTGCAGATGTGGTTACAACCCAAGTTTTCCTTGGCCACGGGAAAGGCGGTTGGGGCTGAGGCGCTGGTGCGCTGGCAGCACCTCAGCCGGGGTTTTGTGTCACCGGCTGAATTCGTGCCCTTTGCCGAGCAGACCGGTTACATCACCTTGGTCACTGACTGGATGTTGCGTGAAGCCTTGCGTACCCTGGTACGGTGGGCACCCCTGCAGCCCCACCTCACGATAGCGGTGAATGTGAGCACGCGTGATTTGCAAGATGCAGGCTTTGCCGTGCGCGTGGGCCAGTTGCTCCAGGCCAGCGGCGTGGAGCCCAAGCGCCTGCGCCTGGAGATCACCGAGAGCGGCCTGATGGAAGACCCCCACAAGAGTATCGCCCTGCTGCACACGCTGCGCGATCTGGGCACGCCCTTGTCGATTGACGACTTTGGCACGGGTTATTCCTCGTTGGCCTACTTGCAAAAACTGCCGGTCAGCGAGCTAAAAATTGACCGTGCCTTTATCGACAAAATTGATACGGCACCCGGCTCGCAGAAATTGGTGAAAGCCATGATCGAAATGGGCCACGGTATGGATTTGATGGTGACCGCTGAGGGCGTAGAAACCGAAGCGGAGCGCGCCACCATTGCCGCACTGGGCTGTGATGTGATGCAGGGCTACTTGGCCAGCAAGCCGCTGTATGGTGCCGCTCTGCAGAATTGGTTTGATGGCTTACCGCCTGCTTGAGTCCATGGAATTGCAAGACAGAGTTGTTGCGGCGGCTGAGATGCCGGAAGCCGCCCCGTGGTTGCCGGTGGCGTATGCCGAGGCAGGCGTTGTGCCTGCGCCCGTGGGAGCCTGCAATCCGCGCATTCGGGCCTACCACACAGGTACCAATGTTGCGGGCTATGACGACAAGGTGTCTTGGTGTTCGTCCTTTGCCAATTGGTGTTTGGGTCAGGTGGGGCTGGCGGGTACCGGTTCCGCCTTGGCGCGCTCCTGGTTGGAATGGGGGCAGTCGTTGCAAGCGCCGCGCGTGGGCTGCATCGTGGTCTTGTACCGCGATGATCCTGCCAGCTGGAAAGGGCATGTGGGTTTCTTTGTGCGTGCAGGTGCCGAGCAGGTGTTCTTGTGGGGTGGCAACCAGTTGGGTACGGTCTGCGAAAATGCCTACCCACTGGCGTCCGTGCTGGCGTATCGCTGGCCCCTGGATGCTGCTAACCCCGAATCTGCATGAAAAAAACCATAGACCTGGCCACTTGGAACCGACGCGAACACTTTGAGTTTTTCTCCAGCCTGGACGAGCCCTTTCATGGCCTGGTGGTGAATCTGGACTGCACCGCCACCTTCACCCATTGCCGCCAGCAGCGTCAGCCTTTCTTCCTGACGTATCTGCACAAAATCTTGCAGGCTGTGAACGACACCGATGCCATGCGCCAGCGCATTGAGGGCGGTGCGGTGGTGGAGTACGAGCGTGTGCACTGCAATGTGACGGTAGCGCGGGAAGACAGTACGTTTGGCTTTTGCTCGATCGACTTTGAACCGGACTTTGCGCGCTTTGTACCAGCCGCACAGGCTGCCATGTTGCGGGTGCGTCAGGGCAGCGGCCTGGGTTTGAAGGACACTGTTGTGCGCAACAACGACATTCATTTCTCGGCCCTGCCCGACATCCGCTTCACCGGTCTTACGCACGCGCGGCGCTATGGCACGGAGAGTTGTGAGCCCAAAATTTCAGTGGGCCAAGTGTTTCAAGACGGGGGGCATTGGCGCATGCCGGTGGCCGTGTTTGTGCACCACGGTTTGGTGGACGGGCAGCACGTGAGCGCCTTCTTGAAGCGTACTGAGCAGTTGTTTCAAGCCCCTTGATACCGGGATAGCCCTGCGTTTGGGCGCAGAGTCAGCAACTCCCATGCATCCTTAAGGCAAGGCGGTGGCTTGAATCTCAGGCAAGATCGCCCCCCATGAATAAAGAACAGCTCAAAAAACTAGAAGCCGACCTCTGGCGCGCCGCAGACAGCCTGCGCGCTAACTCGGACCTCAAAGCCAGCGAATACTCCACCCCCGTGCTGGGCCTGATCTTCCTGAAGTTTGCCGACAACAAATACCGCCAGCATGAAGCCGCCATCCTGGCCGAATACCAGCAGCTCAAGGGCGGTCGCCGCGAGAAAAAGCTATCAGACATTGCCATCGAGCGCTGCGGCTTTTATCTGCCCGACCACGCCCGCTATGACAATCTGTTGAAGCTCCCCGAAAAAATCGACATTGCCAACGCCCTCAAGAAAGCCATGCTGGCCATTGAGGAATACAAGCCCGAGCTGGCTGGCGTGCTGCCGCATGACGAGTATTTTCGCCTCACCCGCTCCGCGCAAAACAGCGGCCTGACCCAGCGCCTGCTGAAAATCTTTTCCGACATTCCGCAAGATGCAGGCGGAGACCTGTTTGGCAAGATCTACGAATATTTCCTGGCCAACTTCGCCCTGAGCGAAGGCCAGGGCGGCGGCGAGTTCTTTACGCCGCGCTCAGTCGTCAAGCTGATGGTTGAAATCATCGAGCCGCATGGCGGCAAGGTATTTGACCCGGCTTGCGGTTCCGGTGGCATGTTTGTGCAAAGCGCAGAGTTCATCGCGGCCCACCGCGAAGACGCGGGCGCCCAAAGCAAGGCAGAAGACAGCATCTATGTCTATGGCCAGGAAAAAACGCTAGAGACCGTCAAGCTCGCCAAGATGAACCTTGCCGTCAACGGCTTGCGCGGCACTGTGATACAGGCCAATACCTATACAGAAGACCCACACGGCTGCTTCGGCCAGTTCGATTACGTGATGGCCAACCCCCCGTTTAACGTGGACGATGTATCCGTAGCGGCGGTAGAGAAAGACGCACGCTTCAACACCTACGGTATCCCGCGTAACAAGACCAAGCTCAAGAAGGCCGAAGCTGGTTTGGAGACCGTGCCCAACGCCAACTACCTGTGGATCAACCTGTTTGCCACATCGCTCAAGCCCAAGGGCCGCGCCGCGCTGGTCATGGCCAACAGCGCCAGCGATGCGCGGCATTCTGAGGCGGACATACGCCAAGCGCTGATTGAGGCCAACCTGATCTACGGCATGCTCACCATGCCCAGCAATATGTTCTACACCGTGACGCTGCCCGCCACGCTGTGGTTCTTTGACAAAGGCAAGACCGACGAGCGAATTTTGTTCATCGACGCGCGCAACGTCTTTACCCAGATCGACCGCGCCCACCGTGAATTCAGCGACGAGCAGGTCGCCAACATCGCCGTCATCAGCCAGCTACACAAAGGCCGGCGCGCCAACTTTGTAGCGCTGGTAGACCACTACTTTGCCCAGGGCGTGACCAGCCTGCACGCCCACCAAGCCAGTATCGACGCGCTGTGCGCCCAGCTCTTTGAGGCGCTGGAAGATCCCAGCGCCCGCCAGACCGTGACGGACCTGAAGAAGCAGTGGAAAGGCCTGGCCAAGCTGGAGGACCGCTACGCTACCTACATGGACAGCATCACCACCGCGGCAAACACGTCCGTTCGGGCTGCGCCTGCGGAAGCCAAAGCGCTGGATGCCCAAAACACCGCCCAACACAAACTGCACGCCGCCTTCGCACCGTTCTTCACCGCGCTGCATGCAGACCTGAAGGCGCTGGACAAAACCCTGCGCCACTTGGAAAAGCAACAGGCCGATGCCGCCCAGGCCAAAGGCAAACGCGGCAGCACTGAGCGCACCACCAAAGCTCTGAAGACCGCGCTGGAAGCGCTGCACACCGAGGTGAAAGAATCCGAAAGCTGGTTTGCCCACATCGCCTGGCTGCAAGAGCGCTTTCCCAAAGCCAAGTACGAAGACGTGACCGGCCTGTGCAAACTGGCCACGCGTGCTGAAGTGGCCGAGCAGGATTGGTCCTTGAACCCCGGCCGTTATGTGGGCGTGGTGATTGAGGAAGACGGCAAGACCGAAGAAGAGTTCATCAGCGGCCTGCTGGAGATGAATGACGAGCTGACACGCTTGAATGCGGAGGCGCGGGCGCTGGAAGACGTGATTGCGGGGAATGTGACTTTGTTGGCGGGGGAGGAATGACTGATTGGACAATATCCACGCTTGGTGAGATTTGCAAAAAGGGTGGCGGCTCAATTCAAACCGGTCCCTTTGGCTCCCAACTTCATGAAAGTGACTATCAGCAGGAGGGCACTCCCGTAGTTATGCCCGCTGACATCAACAACGGACTGATTTCCACACGCAGGATTGCACGCGTTTCAGAGAACCATGTTCAACGGCTGAAACGGCACAAACTGAAGCTTGGCGACATAGTTTATGGTCGTCGTGGTGACATAGGAAGGCAAGCACTGGTTCGCGATACCAATGTAGGTTGGCTTTGCGGCACAGGGTGCCTGAAAGTGACTTTGGGATCAGCAGCTGTAAGTTCAGAGTTCTTGCACCGATACCTTTCAACGCAGTCAGTAATTGGATGGATTGAAGGGCAGGCAGTTGGCGCCACCATGCCAAACCTAAACACAGGTATTTTGGAAAGAGTTCCGGTAATCTTCCCAAAAGCAATTGAAACCCAGCAAAAAATAGCCGCCATCCTCTCCGCCTACGACGACCTGATCGCCAACAACCAGCGCCGCATCACCCTGCTGGAGCGCATGGCCGAAGACATCTACCTCGAATGGTTCGTCCGCCTGCGCTTTCCCGGTCATGAGAATGTAGCGCGAGACAGGGGTGTTCCAGCGGGTTGGAATGTCTGCAGTTTGGGTGATGTTCTTGAGCTTTGCTACGGCAAGGCGCTGAAGGATGAAGACCGGCAGAGTGGCACGGTCCCGGTCTACGGTTCAGGCGGCGTGGTTGGCGCGCACAGCACGTCCCTAGTCGATGGCCCAGGAATTGTGGTTGGTCGCAAGGGAAATGTCGGTAGTGTCTTTTGGTCAGAGCGGGCGTTCTTTCCAATCGACACGGCCTACTTTGTGCGCTCAGCCGCGAGCCTCTATTACTTGGTCTTTTTGCTGCGCTCGATGAACTTCATCAACAACGATTCGGCAGTGCCAGGACTTAGCCGTCAGCAGGCGTACTCAAATAAGCTGTTGTTTCCACCGAATCGGTTGATCGAGGATTTCACGGCAAAGGTGAAGGTGTTGTTTGATGCGAAGCGAGTGTTGTCAGAGCAAAACGAAGTCCTGAAAGCCACCCGCGACGCTCTGCTGCCCCGCCTGATCTCCGGCAAGCTGTCCGTGAACGCGCTGGACATCCACTTTCCGCCGGGGATGGTGGAGGCGGGTTAGCACATTACTATTGTTTTGATAGCTGCTTGCGCACATTACACGAGGGCTAGCGGTCGTTTTCGTTGGTAACCTCTTCCTTCCACGCCGATACGCACATGGCGGTTACGAACCCAACCAAGACGTGATGATGCTGGACGAGCATTAACTCAAAGGTTAATACTCCAGTCCGTCCAATATCCAGTCATGTCTATGGAAACCCAATCTTTCAGCGTGCTAATGGCACGTGTTGCCGACTCTGATGGCGGGCAGTCGGCCTGTGTGGTGGTCGAGTTCTTGGCGCAGGTGAACGCGCGCATGCGCGCCCAGGGGGTCAGCAACGCGGAGCTTGCTCGACGCCTGGGCACATCACCCGCCTATGTCACGCGGCTGTTTCGTGGCACGGCCAATCTGTCGGTGCAAACCATGGTCAAGCTGGCGCGGGCGGTTGGTGCCAACTTGCACCTCGGGTTGGTAGGCAAAGACGCCACGACGGCAGGCTAAACGCGCCGCCAGGCAACGCCGTGTTGACGTAGGCGCAATTTGTAGCTACATTGCAGCTACGTACTGCAAAAAATCCAAACACTAAATTTAAATACTGAATTCACCGCAAACGTAAAAACGCAAACGCATCACATACTGAAATACAAACACTATGCAAGCAGCAACGTATGGGAAGTCAGCCGAAATCCGGTCACGGATTGAGCCTGACTTGAAGAAACAATCTACCGAAGTGCTCGCCGATTTGGGTCTTGACCTGAGCGGCGCCATCCGGTTGTTTCTGCGACAAGTGGTGGAGGTTGGTGGCTTGCCCTTTGAGGTCCGCAAGCCCACGCCTGAAACCGTTGCGGCAATGATGGAGGCGCGCGCAATGACTGCGGCACGTTACGGCTCTGCGAAAGAACTTTTTGATGCTCTCGACAAAAAAACCGGCAAAGGCAAAGCGCGCGCCACTGCCAAGAAAGTCTGACCACACGCGGCAATTTGGCAAGGACTGGGAGAAGCTGACCCATTCAGGCAAACAGGATATGCAGCGGCTGAAAGACGCCATGCTGTTGTTGATTGCCAATGAGGGGCCACTACCGGCCGAATGGCTGGACCATGAACTCAGTGGCGAATGGGCCGATCACCGCGAATGCCATGCCAAGGGTGATTTACTGCTGATCTATAAATTGGAAGCGGACTGTGTAGTTTTTGTCCGCGCAGGCACGCACTCTGAACTGTTCGGGCGCTAGCCCTGAGAAACCCGTTTCGGCGGGTTTTTTTGCGCCTTATCATCAACACCCATGCCCAACTTCATCTCTGAAGCCCAGATCGAGCAGGCGCTGTTGCAGCGCTTGCAACATGTATGTGGTTTTGATGTGCTGGAGTGCAACACCACCGACCCCGCGGATTTGAAGGATGGCTCGGGTCGCACAGACAAGCGCGATGTACTGTTGCCCGCACGCCTGAAGCGGGCAGCGCTCAAACTGAACCCGCATATTCCCGAACAGGCGGTGGATGCAGCGCTGGCCCGTCTGGCGGACCGGCGCCAAGCCATGAGTCTGGTGGCGGCCAACCGTGAGGTGGATGGGTTGCTGCGCGATGGCATCACCGTGAGTTATGACGACGCGCAGGGCCGGCGCCATCAAGAACAGTTGCGACTGATTGACTTCAGCCCAGCGGGTGTGAAGAACAACGAGTTTCTGGCTGTGACCCAGCTGTGGATCAAGTCCACTGGCACGGCAGCCTTTGCCGACTACCGGCGACCCGATGTGCTGCTGTATGTGAATGGCATCCCGTTGGTGTTTGTAGAGTTAAAGAATTCCAACGTGAAGCTCAAGACCGCCTACACCGACAACCTGACCAACTACAAGCACGACATTCCACAGCTGTTCATAACCAACGCGTTTTGCGTGCTGTCCAACGCGGTGGAAACCCGCCTGGGCAGCTTGACCGGGCAGTGGGAGCATTTCTTTGGCTGGCTGCGGGTGAATGATGAGAAAGAAAAGATAGACCGCGCAGACATTGCCAAAACCGGCACCAGCCTGGAGCGCTTGGTAGAAGGTCTGTTCCTGCGCGGGCGCTTGCTGGACTACGTGGAAAACTTCGTGCTGTTCCACCGTGAGACAAACAAGATCATTGCGCAGAACCACCAGTTCATTGGCGTTAACCACGCGCTGGCGCAGTTTGAAGAGCGCAATGCCAAGCCCGCAGGCCAGCGCGGCAAGCTGGGAGTTTTTTGGCACACGCAGGGCTCGGGCAAGAGCTTCTCCATGGTGTTTTATGTGCGAAAAATCTTCCGCAAACTCACTGGCAACTTCAGCTTTTTGGTGGTGACGGATCGGGAAGATCTGGATGGTCAGATTTACCGCAACTTCTTGAATACGGGCACGGTGAAGCAGCAGGATGCAGCACAACCCAAGAACAGCGAAGAGCTGCGCAAATTCTTGGGCCTCAACAAGCGGTTGGTGTTCACGCTGATTCAGAAATTTCGCTATGCCAAGGGTGTCAAGTATCCGGTGTTATCTGAACGCAATGACATTGTGGTGATTGTGGATGAAGCGCACCGCACGCAGTACAAAAGCTTGGCGGAGAACATGCGAGCAGGGTTGCCAAACGCGAGCTTTCTGGCGTTTACCGGCACACCCCTGCTAGGGCGCGAACGTAAGACCAATGAATGGTTTGGTGACTACGTATCGGAATACACCTTCCAGCAGTCGATGGAAGACGGTGCCACCGTGCCGCTGTTTTACCAAAAGCGCGTGCCGGAGATGCTGGTGCAAAACGAGGACTTGAGCGAAGAGTTCTACCAGATCATTGAGGAAGAAAACCTCGATGAAGCGCAGCAGGAGAAGCTAGAAAAACGGTTTGCCACCGAGATGCAGGTCATCACGCGCGATGACAGGCTTGAGACTATTGCCAAAGATATCGTGTACCACTTCCCCCGCCGCGGCTACCTGGGCAAGGGCATGGTGGTTGCGGTGGACAAGTTCACTGCCGTCAAGATGTTTGACAAGGTGCAATGGCACTGGAAGGCCGAGATAAAAGCGCTTTTAGGACGCATCAGCCAGACGGCTAATGACGTAGAAAAGCAGCGTTTAAAAAAGACGGTTGAGTGGATGCGCCGGGTAGAAATGGCGGTGGTAATCAGCGAAGAAGCGGGTGAAGAGACAAAGTTTGCTGACCGAAAGCTCGATATCAAGCCACACCGCGAGCGAATGAACCGTTTGGATGCACATGGCCACGATGTGGAGACCAACTTCAAGGATGAGGCGCACCCGCTACAACTGGTATTCGTCTGCGCCATGTGGCTTACCGGCTTTGATGCACCCACGGTTTCCACGCTGTATCTGGACAAGCCCATGAAAGACCACACCCTGATGCAAACCATTGCGCGGGCGAACCGAGTGACGCCTTGGTGGATTAATGGTGTGGAAAAGAAAAACGGCGAAATCGTTGATTACTACAACGTCTTTCGGAACATGAAGAAGGCGCTGAAGGACTACGCACAAGGTGAAGAGGGGCTGGATGAGCCACCTGTGCGTGACAAAGATGCGCTGTTTGCGTTGTTAGACGATGCCATAGAGCAGGCACTGGTGTATTGCTCCGTGAGCGGTGTTGCGCTGAGGGAGGTGCTGGCGACCCAAGATGTCTTCACTAAGGTTGGTTTATTCAACGACTTTGCAAACACCTTGCTTGGCAATGACGAACTGCGGCGCACGTTTTATGTCTATGAGAACACGGTGTCCTCGCTTTATGAGGCGTGTAAGCCAGAAGTGTTGGGTCGCAACAAGGCGCGTGTGGTGGCTGCGCTTGCGTATCTGCGTGGCGTGACAGAGGCGCTGGTGGAGCAGCAAGACATCGACAAGGTGGCACAGCGTATTTCGGAGCTGCTGGACGAAAGTGTGGTGGTCAACAACACGGAAGGCTTCAAGGCCAAAGAGTTTGAAGCGCAGTACCAAATCATCAAGCGCGGACGTACGTGGGACTTGAGCCGGATTGACTTTGACAAGTTGCGCCAGGACTTTGGCGCAGCGGTGTACAAGAACATTGAAATTGCAGATTTGCGCGGCTTCATTGCGCACAAGCTGGAGCTGATGCTGGCGCAGAACAGCGCACGCAGCCCGTTTGGCCAGCGCTTTCAGCAAATAATCGATAACTACAACGCCGGCGGTTCTTCGACGGAGCAGTACTTCGAGCAGTTGGTGCAGTTCAGCCAAGATCTGACAGCGGAAGCCGAGCGTCATGTGCGGGAGGGTCTGACGGAGGACGAGCTGGAGATTTTTGATCTGCTTTGCAAAGAGTCCATGACACAGGTAGAAACTCAAAAGGTGAAGCTCGCGGCGAAAGCACTTTTGCATCGATTGCAAGATGAGCAACCCAAGGTACTGGTTCAAGATTGGTACAAAACAGACCAAACACGTCGGATCGTGCGTTCGGCCGTTGCCGAGGTTCTGGACCGGGAATTGCCGCTGGACAGCTACGACAGGGGACTCTTCCAGTCCACTTGCGACAACGTATTTCACTTGGTTTTGGACTACGCTGCGCAAGGCCGCAAGTGGGCGGCGTAGCTCTCAATCAGCTGGCATTGCTATACTCAATCCCTACAGCGCCAATTTGCTCCAGCTTGCGGGCGCTTAATAAATTCAGCTAAACACGGACCCGCCTTTTGGCATTGCAACCCGGCCCGCGTTTAGCGTTGCCGGGTTTTGTTTTTATGCTGATCGCTACGCCACAGTCCATGACCTTTGATGCGCCTTTGCCCTTGCAAAGCGGCGCGTCCATCCATGGCTATTCCCTGAGTTACGAGACTTACGGCACGCTCAATGCCGACAAGTCCAATGTCGTGCTGGTATGCCATGCACTCAACGCATCGCACCACGTGGCGGGCGTGTATGCGGGTCAGGAGAAAAGCGAGGGCTGGTGGGACAACATGATTGGCCCTGGCAAGTCGGTCGACACCAACCAGTTCTTCGTCATCGGCGTCAACAACCTGGGCTCCTGCTTTGGTTCGACCGGGCCTATGCACACGCACCCCGATACTGGCAAGGTCTACGGCGCGGACTTTCCAG
The DNA here is from genome assembly GCA_002256115.1 of Burkholderiales bacterium PBB3. GTDB lineage: Bacteria > Pseudomonadota > Gammaproteobacteria > Burkholderiales > Burkholderiaceae_C > Allorhodoferax. The sequence continues at coordinate 74,552 of NKIK01000010.1, read as the reverse complement.
TGGTGACCGTCGAAGACTGGGTCAACGCCCAGGCCCGACTGCTTGATGCGCTCGACATCCAGACCCTGGCCGCTGTGTTGGGTGGCAGCCTGGGCGGCATGCAGGCGCTGAGCTGGACGCTGCAATACCCCGAGCGCGTGGCCCACGCGGTGGTGGTGGCCAGTGCGCCCAACCTGACGGCAGAAAACATTGCCTTCAACGAAGTGGCGCGCCGGGCCATCGTCACCGATCCAGATTTCCATGGTGGCCATTTTTACGAGCACGGAGTGGTCCCCAAACGCGGTCTGCGCATTGCCCGCATGATTGGTCACATTACCTACCTCAGTGATGATGTGATGAACGAGAAGTTTGGCCGCCAGCTCAAGGAAACCCTGCTGGATAACGCCTCGGGCTACAAGTATTCGACGCAGAACGTGGAGTTCCAAATCGAGAGCTACCTACGCTACCAGGGCGACAAGTTTGCCGAGTATTTTGACGCCAACACCTACCTGCTGATCACCCGCGCGCTGGACTACTTTGACCCCGCGCGTGCCTTTGGCGGCGACCTGACCCAGGCGCTGGCGCGGGCTACTTGTAAGTTCCTGCTGGTCAGCTTCACGACCGACTGGCGCTTCAGCCCCCAGCGCAGCCGCGAGATCGTCAAAGCCCTGCTGGACAACCGCCGCGACGTGAGCTATGCCGAGATCGACGCCCCCCATGGCCACGATGCATTTTTGCTGGACGACGCGCGGTATATGTGTGCCGTACGTTCGTACTTTGATGGCATTGCCGCCAGCGTGGGGGTAACCGCAGCGCTGGGCCGCCCCAAGCAAGGCACGGCCCCTTTGGGGGGCAGCGCATTACGCGTAGCGAACAGCGTGGGGGCCACACCAGCATGAGCGATATCCTGAATCAACAAGCCATTGCCGCCTTGGTGCCGCGCGGCGCGCGTGTGCTGGACCTGGGCTGTGGCGATGGCAGCATGCTGGCCTACCTGCAAAAGGAACGCGGCTGCACGGGCTACGGCGTGGAGCTGGACGACGCCAATGTGCTGGCCTGCTTGGAGCGCGGCGTGAATGTGATCCAGCTCAATCTGGACGCGGGCCTGACGCTGTTTGGCGATGCCTCGTTTGATGTGGTGCTGCAGATCGACACGCTCCAGCATTTGCGCAACGCCGAAACCATGTTGCGCGAGACGGTACGCGTGGGGCGCTTGGGTATCGTTGCCTTTCCCAATTTTGCACATTGGCCAAACCGCCTGAGCATTCTCAAAGGCCGCATGCCCGTGACCAAGCGCCTGCCCTACCAGTGGTACGACACGCCCAATATCCGCGTCGGCACCCACGCAGACTTGGCCACACTGGCCGAGCGCAGCGGCTTGAAGATTCAAAGCAGCTTTGGCCTGCAAAACGGCCGCGCCGTGCACTTTGCGCCCAACCTGATGGCGGGTACGTCGGTCTACACGCTAACGCGATAAAGCGCTGTGCTACAGTGACGCCGTCGGGGTTTCAGCTCCCCGGTGTCGAGCCCACCAAGGCTCCAAGATGGTGTCCCATCCAATTGCTGGTAACGCAAAAGGAGTATTCCGTGGACACCCAAAATCCGTCTTATTTTTCTATTTCTCCCCAGGCCTTCAATGCGGGCTTAGGCCGCGCCAGTGCGCCACTCGTACTGGATGTACGCCGTCAGGCGCGCTTTGACGAGAGCCCGCGCCTTGTCGCTGGTGCGTTGCGCTGTGCGCCCGAAGAGGTGGTTCGTCTTGCAACCACACACCCTCCCGCCGAGGCGGTGGTGTACTGCGTTTACGGTCACAACGTGAGCCAAGATGCAGTGGCAGAGTTGCGCGCTGCCGGTTGGCCTGCGCGCGTGCTGGTAGGTGGTATAGAGGGTGGCCAAGAAGGTCACGACGACGCGCAGGCTATTGCCCAGTGGCGTGCCCAGCCTCCGCTGACATTTGCCAAACGCGCCGATTGGGGCGTGACGGGTGAACGGCCCTCGCGCTGGATCACGCGCGAGCGGCCCAAGATAGACCGCATTGTCTGCCCCTGGCTACTGCGCCGCTTCATCGATACGCGGGCCGAGTTTTTCTATGTGCCCACCGATCAGGTTTTGCGCCAGGCCGAGGTGTTGGGCGCGGTGGCCTATGACATTCCTGGCGCACCGGTGTCGCACGTCGGCGCGCTGTGCAGTTTTGATGCTTTGCTACGGGGCTTCGATCTGCAAGACCAGGCGCTGGACTTACTGGCCACGGTCGTGCGCGGCGCTGACACCGACCGGCTGGATCTGGCACCCCAGTCTGCCGGGTTGCTGGCCCTCTCACTGGGCCTGTCGCGCCTGCATGCGCACGACGACCACGCCATGCTGGAGGCTGCCATGCCGCTGTACGACGCGCTGTACGCCTGGTGCCAAGACCGGGTGCGAGCGGTCGACGAAACCCACAACTGGAATCCCACCCCCACTGGAGCTCCACTGCTATGAGCGCCGCACCCATTGGCACCCCACCCTCTCCCGTTACTTTTTCTCAGGCGCTGGCCTTTTGGCTCAAGTTGGGCTTCATTAGCTTCGGCGGCCCAGCCGGGCAAATCGCCATCATGCACCGCGCCCTGGTGGAAGAAAAACGCTGGATCTCTGAAGCCCGTTTTCTGCACGCCTTGAACTACTGCATGCTATTGCCCGGCCCCGAGGCCCAACAACTGGCCACCTACCTGGGTTGGCTGATGCACCGTACCTGGGGCGGCGTGGTGGCGGGCGTTTTGTTTGTGCTGCCCTCTCTGTTCATTCTGATCGGTCTGAGCTGGATTTACGTGGCCTTTGGCCAAGTGACTTGGGTGGCCGGTCTGCTCTATGGCATCAAGCCCGCCGTGGCCGCCATCGTGGTGCAAGCGGTGCATCGTATGGGCTCCAAAATACTAAAGAATCCTTCAAGATCGCCCGTGCTTAGTGCGGGAGCAGCTATAAGTTTTATAGCAGTTTACTTTTTCCAGGTGCCGTTTCCCTGGGTTGTGTTGGTAGCGGCTGTGGTGGGGTGGTTGGCTGCACGCTGGGTGCCGCAGCAGTTTGCCGCGGCCAAGTCTCCACACGGCGGGGCTGGGGTCGCCCCGGAAGGCCTTGCTTGGGTGATTGACGACCACACGCCCACACCCGAGCACGCGCGCTTTACCCCAGGGCGGCTGGCCCGGGTGCTGGTGGCGGGTGCAGCGCTGTGGTTGCTGCCGCTGGGGGCGCTGGTGCTTTGGCAGGGTTGGGACTCCACGCTAGCGCAGATGGCCTGGTTTTTTACCAAGGCCGCGCTTATGACGTTTGGCGGTGCCTACGCCGTGTTGCCCTATGTATTTCAGGGTGCCGTGGAGCACTTTGGCTGGCTCACGGCTTTGCAGATGATGGATGGCCTGGCGCTGGGAGAAACCACACCCGGCCCGCTGATCATGGTGGTGGCCTTTGTGGGCTACCTGGGCGGCCACCACCAGCAGGTGCTAGGGCCCGATGCGGTGTTTTGGGGCGCTGCGCTGGCCGCCACCGTGGTCACCTGGTTCACCTTTTTGCCATCGTTCATTTTCATTTTGGCGGGTGGCCCGCTGGTGGAGTCGACCCATGGCAAGCTGCAATTTACTGCGCCGCTAGCTGCCATTTCGGCGGCGGTGGTCGGGGTAGTGGCCAGTCTGGCGTTATTTTTCTTGACGCACATTGCGATCAAACCCGACGCAAGCTGGGACTGGGTTGCCATCGCAATTGCGAGCGCCGCAGCCGTGGCACTGCTGCGTTTCAAGCAGGGGGTAGTGCCCGTTTTGTTGGTGTGTGCGTTGGCAGGTTGGGCTGCGCGTGGGTTGGCATGGGCCTAGGGCTACTGGGCGACAAAACCACTGGCTTGGATGATGCGCGCCCAGCTGCGGCTGTAGGCCTGTTCGCGCGCACTCAGTTGCTCGGCCGTCATATACGCCACGGTCAAACCCATGGCCGTGAGGCGCTCACGGACCTCTGGCAGGGCCACCACCTTGGCCAGTGCGGCAGACAGGCGCTCTACCGTGGCAGGCGGTGTGCCTGCGGGGGCAAATAAGCCGTAATACGGCAGCTCTTCAAAACCCGCCAAGCCCAGTTCGGCGAAGGTCGGCACGTCGGGCAGAGCCGCCTGGCGGCTGCGGCCCATCACGGCAATCACCCGTAGCTTGCCGGCCTTGTGGTTTTCCATGAAATCCGGCACCGACCCGGTACCCGCCGCAATCTGGTTGCCAAGCATGTCCGCCATCATGGGCGCGCTGCCACGGTAGGGCGCGGCCTGCAGATCTAACTGGTACTTTTGCCCGATCATTTTGACCAGGAACTCGGGCACCGACGCTGGCGCAGGCACCCCCACCGTACCCTTGCCAGCCGCCGTACTGCGCAGCCAGGCCACATAAGCGTCCAACGACTTGGCGGGCGTGCCGCTGGACACCGCCAAGGCATTCACGAAGGTGGCAAAACCACCGACCGCAACAAAGTCGCGGGCGGGGTCAAATCCGGGGTTCTTGGTGACCAGTGGCAGGATGGAAATCGTGTGGTCGTGGGATAAAAAAAGGGTGTTGCCGTCAGCTACCGCGGCCTTCAGGGTCTGGGCGGCAATCTGTCCGCCCGCACCGGCCTTGTTGTCCACCACGACGGGGGTGCCCAACGCGTCTTTGAGTTTGTCGGCCAGCGTACGGGCGATGGCGTCGGTGCCGCCCCCTGCCGGAAAACCCACCAACAGCCGAACCGGGACGGTTTGGGCACTGGCTGCGCCTGCGCCCATAGTCAACAAAGTCAGCAAAATGAGGCTAGCGCCGCACAGATTGCGTGAAAGGCGGCGGGTGGCGGCCAGTAGGCGGGTCAGAAGCATGGTGAAATCCTTTTGCAGACCAAGCGGCAGCGCCCCACGGTGCCACCCAAGCCTGCAATGTACCCAGTTTTCAACCCTCTTTGCTATGCCCCAATTCGCCGCCAATCTGAGCTTTCTCTACCCCGAGCATGCCTTCCTAGACCGCTTTGCTGCTGCCGCCCGCGATGGCTTCCGGGCGGTGGAGTTTCTGTTCCCCTATGCCTACCCGGCTGCGCAAATCCGCCAGCAGCTGGATGCCCATGGCCTGCAATTGGTGCTGTTCAATGCGCCACCCGCAGGCGCGCAGGCAGCGGACATTGCCACCGCGTGGGAGCATGGCGCGCGTGGTACTGCGGCCGTGCCAGGGCGTGAAGCCGAGTGCGCTTACGGCATGCGGCTCGCGGTGGATTACGCCTTGGCCCTCAACTGCCCTCGCATCCATCTGATGGCGGGGTGTGTGCCGCCTGGGGCTGAGCGCGGGGCTGCTCAAACCGCCTATCTGCACAATTTGGCCCAAGCCGCCACCGTAGCAGCCGCGGCCGGCCTAGATGTGTTGATTGAGCCCCTGAACCCGCGTGATGTGCCAGGCTATTTCTTGAGCCGCCAGGACCAGGCCCACGCGATACTGCAAACCGTGGGTGCTCCCAACCTGAAAGTGCAAATGGACCTGTACCACTGCCAGATCGTGGAAGGGGATGTAGCCACGAAGTTGCGCCAGTACCTGCCTACCGGCGCGGTCGGCCATATTCAGATTGCCGGTGTGCCCGAGCGCCACGAGCCTGACCAGGGCGAGCTGAACTACCCCTATCTGTTGGATTTGATCGACAACTTGGGTTACACCGGATGGGTCGGCTGTGAGTACCGGCCCCGGCTGGGTACTGCGCCAGGCGGCACCAGCAGCGGGCTTATCTGGCGTCAAATCTGAGCCACATGGCCCCAAGCCATGGCATGATGACGTGTTGCGAATTTGGCCTGTGGGCCAGGAGCTTTGTATGAACGCCCGTATCCCCCCGTCCGTGCTGGACGCAGCCCAAACCCTGAGCCAGGTCAGCAGCCTGTGGGACGACCAAATCGTCCCCTGCCTGGAAGACTACATCCGCATTCCCGCCAAGTCCCCCATGTTCGACGGGGACTGGTCGGCCAATGGCTACCTGGACACTGTAGTGCGCACCACAGCCGCCTGGATTGAAGCCCAAAAGGTCAGCGGCCTGACACTCGAAGTGATCCGCCTGCCGGGCCGCACGCCGGTGCTGTTTTTTGAAGTGCCAGCCACCAAGCTCGACTCCACCCAAACCGTGCTGATGTATGGCCATCTGGACAAGCAACCCGAGTTCTCCGGCTGGCGCAATGACCTCGGCCCCTGGACGCCGAAGATGGAAGACGGCAAGCTGTTTGGTCGCGGCGGTGCCGACGATGGCTACGCGGCCTATGCTGCGATTGCCGCCATCCAGGCACTCAAAACCCAAAATGCCCCGCACCCCCGCATCGTCGGCCTGATCGAGAGCTGCGAAGAAAGCGGCTCTTACGATCTGCTGCCCTATATTGACGCGCTGAAACCCAAACTGGGTGATGTTGGTCTGGTGGTGTGCCTGGACTCGGGCGCGGGCAACTACGACCAGCTGTGGCTGACCACCAGCCTGCGCGGCATGGCCAGCGGCACGCTGAAGGTGGAAATCCTGACCGAAGGCGTGCACTCGGGCGATGCCAGCGGTCTGGTGCCATCGAGCTTTCGCATCATGCGCCAGGTGTTGGACCGTCTGGAAGACAGCGCCACCGGCCGCCTGTTGCCCGCCAGTTTCCACTGTGAAGTGCCCCAAGACCGCTTGGCGCAAGCCCAGGCTACGGCCGCCATTCTGGGCGATGAAATCTACAAACGCTTCCCCTGGGCGCACTATGACTGCGATGGCTCAACCGCCTTTGCGCTGCCCACCACCACCGACCCATTGCAGGCCCTGCTTAACCGCACCTGGATACCCACGCTGAGCGTAACTGGTGCGGAGGGTTTTCCGGAGATGAAAAACGCCGGCAATGTACTGCGCCCCTACACCGCCTTCAAGCTCAGCCTGCGACTGCCGCCGCTGGTGGAGGCTGCCACGGCGGTGCAGGAGCTCAAAGCCCTGCTGGAAGACAACGCGCCTTACCAAGCCCGGGTCACATTTGAAGGCATGTCGCAGGCTACCGGGTGGAACGCACCCAGCACCACGCCGTGGTTTGAAACCGCGCTGAACGCAGCGTCCCAAAGTCACTTTGGCGCACCCTGCGGCTACATCGGCCAGGGTGGCACGATTCCCTTGATGAATATGCTGTCCAAGGGCTTTCCCAAAGCCCAGATGATGGTGTGTGGTGTGTTGGGTCCCAAGAGCAATGCCCATGGGCCCAACGAATTTTTGCACGTGCCCTACGCCAAACGCCTCACCGCTGCGGTGGCTGAGGTCATTGCCCGTTTCCCTTGAAACTGTCATAGCAAGCTGCACCATGAGTTCGTCCGGAGAAACCACGCTTTCCACCTTCGTTGCCAGTGATGGCGACAACATCGTGATCCAGGACTGGCCGCTTGAAGCCAGTATTGCTTTGCGCGGGGTGGTGATTCTTGTGCACGGTTTGGGCGAGCACGCGGGCCGCTACGACCACGTTGCCCGTCGGCTCAATGCCTGGGGCTTCGCGGTGCGTGGTTATGACCAGTGCGGGCATGGCGAGTCCGGCGGCCCACGGGGCAGCCTACCCACCGACACACGTCTACTAGACGATCTGGCCGACATTGTGGACAGCACGCGCGCCAAAATGCAGAAGGACACTCCCCTGATATTGCTGGGTCACAGCATGGGTGGCCTGGTGGTGGCTCGGTTTGTCTCCTTGGCCTTGCGACCTGTGGAGGGCCTGGTGATGTCCTCGCCAGCGATAGATCCGGGCTTGAACCCGGTACAAAAGCTGCTGCTAGCAGTACTGCCCAAAATCTGGCCTGACTTGCGAGTGGGCAATGGGGTCAAGCCGCAGTTCATCTCGCACAATCCCGAGGTGGTGGCCGCTTACAAAGCGGATCGTCTGGTACATGACCGCATCTCGGGGCGGCTGGGTCGCTTCATCGCCACTGCGGGTGAAAAGGTCGAGGCGCTTGCACCCCAATGGACGGTTCCGACCTTGCTGCTGTATGCCGGTGATGATCGCCTGCTGAACCCCAAAGGGAGTGAACGTTTTGCTGCCGCAGCGCCTAAAGCGGTCGTGAAGGCGGTGTGCTTTGCGTCGCTTTACCATGAGATTTTTAACGAGCTGGATGCGGAGCCCGTATTCCGTGAGCTCAAGCTTTGGTTGGATCAAAATTTTTGATAATTCCTGACGCATCCCTATGAATAGTCTGCGGCATTATTGGCAGCATCTGCGCTTGCGTTGGGCGCGCGGCATACCCTTGCGCGATACCGTGGTGTTGGTGATCGTGATCGGCGTGACAACGCCGGCCTTGCTCTTGCTCACAGTGGAGCAGCAACTGGCACAAAAATCACAGCAAGCCTTGATAGCGCAATCTGAGTTGTCCTTGATGTCGATTGGCAGCGTGTCGATTGCGGAGCCTATGTGGGTGGTGGATCGCAATGCTTTGGATGCGGCGGCGGGTCGTTTGTTAGAGAACCCCCAGGTGATTGCTGTTCGCATCGAGGAGCATTTGGCCGCCGCGCCCGTGGTGGAACGTCTGCGCAGCGGCTACACCTTGTCTTTGGATGCGGAGACCCGCGCAGAACGCCTGCGCCAGCGTAGCCAACCGGTGCTGCGGGGTGGTGAGGCTTTAGGCACCGTCACCCTGTGGTTCGACCCGAATTTTGGACAAGGCCTGTTGCGCGAGCGGCGCAGTCAGATGTTGTGGTTGGTCGCTGTGCAGGTGTTTGCAAGCCTGATGTTTTTGATGCCTTTGCTTGTGTCGCGGGTGCTCAAGCCGGTAGAGCGGCTCAAGGCGCAGGCCTCGGCTTTGCTGGATCAGGGAGAAGGTGCACCCGCCGAAGTTTTTGATTGGAAACGGCAAGACGAACTGGGCCTGCTGGGGCGCCATCTCAGCCAAGTGAAGGGGCAATTGGGGCAGCTTTTTGGCCAGCTCGAAAACAAGAATGCCCAACTTCAGCAGATGGCGCTGTACGACCAGCTGACCGGTTTGCCCAATCGATCGTTGTTTGTCGATCTGGTGCAACGTGAAATGCTGCAGGCGCGGCGCTCAAGCCAGCGCTTTGGCATTTTCTTCATTGACCTGGATCGCTTTAAGGCGGTGAACGACTCTCTGGGCCACGCTGCGGGAGACGCTTTGCTGGTGGAGGTCAGCCGAAAGCTGCGCGAAACAGTGCGCGAGGTCGATGTCGTGTGCCGCCAAAGCGGGGACGAGTTTCTGATTTTGGCGCGCGATGTTGCCCAATGGGAAGTCTTGGGCGACATGGCCCAGCGCGTACTCCAGGTCGTTGAAGAGCCGGTGCGCTTGGGCACGGCTACTGCGCGGGTTTCGGCCAGCATTGGTATCAGCTTGTTCCCGGATGATGCGGACGATTTTGAGACCTTGGTCAAGCACGCCGACGTGGCCATGTACCAGGCCAAATCGCTAGGCCGCGCGCGCTACAGCTTCTTCCATTCCGAGCTCAATGCCCGCTTGCAAGCCAATCTGGAGCTGGAGCAGCGCCTGGGCCAAGCCATTGAGTGTGGCGAGCTGGTGTTGCATTACCAACCGCAAGTGGATGCCAAAACTGGTCGTCTGGTGGGGGTTGAGGCGCTGGTGCGCTGGCAGCATCCTCAGCGTGGTTTGTTGTATCCGGGTACTTTCATCGGGATTGCAGAAGAGTGCGGCAAGATTGCGGATATGGGGGTCTGGACCTTGTCCGAGGCCTGTGCACAGCTGGCCCGCTGGAAGGCCAAGGGCCTGGCCATCGGCGTCATGGCTGTCAATGTGTCTGCACAGGAGTTTCGGGACCATCGCCTGTTGGATAGTTTGCAAAACGCGCTGAGCCGCAGTGGTATTTCCCCGGCTGAGCTCGAAATCGAAATCACGGAGAGCGTGCTGATGTCTGAGACAGAGACCAGCCAACGCATCATTGAGCGCATGCGCGAGCTGGGTGTGGGCATTGGTATTGATGACTTCGGGACCGGGTATTCGTCCCTGTCTTACCTGAAGCGTTTGCGCCCGAACCAGCTCAAAATTGACCGCTCTTTTGTCAGTGATACCGCTACCGACAATGACTCCCGCGCCATCGTGAACGGCATTGTGGGTCTGGCCAATGCCTTGAGCCTGACCGTGGTGGCCGAAGGCGTAGAGACTTTGGAGCAAGAGCAGTTCTTGCGCGATACCGGCTGCCACACCCTGCAGGGCTACTTCATTGGCCGCCCTATGCCCGTGGAGCAATTTGAGGCCTGGATGTCCAAGCGCCAGCGCGCCGCCTAAACACCCTCGGCTGCGGCCGAAGACTTTTGTTGGAAATACAGCCAGCCCAGCGCAATCGCTGTCAGGCCGACAGGCACCAAAGAGCCCCAATTCAGCAGATGCCAACCCTTGGTGGTGACCAAGGCGCCCGATGCGAATGATGTGAGCGCCGTTACTGCAAAAACACAAAAGTTAATCGCGGCCTGGGCGCGGTCTTTCTCTTCAGGCCGGTAGGCGTTCAATGACAAACTGGTGCTGCCGGTGAACAGAAAATTCCACCCGATGCCCAGCAAAAAGAGTGCGACCACAAATTGGTGAAGGTCTACGCCGCTCAAGGCAATGCAGATACATAGCCCATTCAGAGCCACGCCAGTGGCCATGATGGGCAAAGCACCCCAACGCTTGATCAGACTGCCGGTGAAAAAACCAGGCGCAAACATGCCGATCACATGCCACTCCAAGACCCAGGCCGCGTCGTCAAACGTCAGACCACACTGCTGCATGGCCAATGGCGTGGCCGCCATCAGCAAATTCATAACGCCGTAGCCCAGTGCTGCGCAGGCACAGGCGACCATCAAAGTCGGTTGCATCAGAATTTGCAACAGCGGACGGCCACCGCGGGCTTGGCCTGCGGTGGGCGGTGTGTGTTCGGGGAATTGAATGAAAGCCATCAGCAGCATGGCAACCAGTGACACCAAAGCCAGTACCAAGTAAGCCCCGGCAAAGGGGGTGTCCAGCAAGGTGCGGGAACGGGCCGCCAAGTTGGGCCCGGCAATGGCACCAATCAAGCCGCCCGCCAGGACCAGGGACACAGCCTTCTCGCGAAAGCTCGGCAAGGCCAGCTCGGCAGCCGCGAATCGGTACAGCTGGCCATTGGCACTGTAGTAACCCGCTACGACCGTGGCGATCACCAGCAGCCAAAAGCTGCCTGCCATGACCGCCAAGGCTGCACCGCAGGCAGAGATGCAGGCAACGGCCAAGCCCATTTGGAAGGACACACGCCGACCAAACCGGGATTGGCTTTTGGCAACCAAACCCGTGCTCAGTGCGCCACCCACGACGTAACCCATGACCGGCAAGGTAGCCATCCAGCCCAGCGGGGCCAGACTCAGCCCGACCAAGCCGTTGATGGCGATGAAGGTGACGTTATTGGTCAGAAAAAGGCCCTGACACAGGGCCAATAACCACAGATTGCGGTTCAATCCGCCCGTGCCTTATGCGGCACTGGCAGCTTTGCGTGCCACCGGCTTTTTCGCTGGTGCTTTTTTGACAGCCGTTTTTGCGGGTGCAGCTGGCTTCGTTGCCTTGGCGGGCGCTTTGGTCGGCGTCTTAGCCGGGGCGGGCTTCGCCACTACCGGTTTGGCTGCGGCTTTCTTGGCTGCGACCTTTTCGACGGGTACGGCTTTTTTGGCCGGTGCTTTGCGGGCCACCGGTGCCGTCACCCCGCTGGTACCCGTCCAGGTCAGGCGCGCCTTGCGGGCCAGAGTGACCACCTTGGCAATGTCTTCGTCCGAGTACACGCCCTTGACACCAGAAATGGCGGCCAGCTTCATGCCATGCTTCAGGCCCAACTTGTAGATCTCTTTGACCTTCTCCCACTCGGTATCGCGGCCCACGGTGAAGACTTCAAATCGGCCCTCCAGTGCCAGCACAATGGTTTCTGCCAGGCAGGCGTAGACCACGTTTGGTGGCAGACCAATGCTCTTCAGGCCCTTGACCTTGGTCGGCAGATCAATCTCACCCGACTCAATCACCAACACATCAGGGCGCTTGGCCACATCGGATGCGGGCAAGTCCAAGGGGCGCGCCACGTCGGTGATCACGCAGCCGGGCTTCACCTTCATGATGTCCAAAATCTCTTTGCCCGCGCCGGACGTAGACGTCACGATCATGTCCATATCGCCCAACAGCTCGTTGTAGTCGATGGTGGTGAAGACTTTGGCGTCTGGGGTTTCCTTCAGGATGGAGGCTTTGAGTTCATCCAGCTTGCTCAGTGTGCGGCCAGCCAGGTAGACCTCGTCAAACGACATGGCCAAGAGGCGTGCGCTCACCGAACCAATCGAACCGGAGGCACCAATCACCATGGTTTTGGCGGCCACTTTTTTGTTTTTGTTGACCGTCAACAGACCCATGCGGCGCATGGCATCAGCGGCGGCCCACAGCGCACCAGACGCTGAGTAGCTGTTGCCGGTGGTGATAGGCAAATCGGCCCGGCGCGCCACGGTGATACCCGCGTCGCCCACCACCTTGGTGAAGGCCCCCAGGCCCATGATCTGCGCGCCCATCTTCTCCGCAATTTTGGCCGCGTGTAGCAGGCGGCGGTAGGTGAACTCGGGGCTGCGCGACAGCATTTCCTTAGGCGTGCCCCCGACCGAGATCAACCAACCTTCGGCCTCGGCACCCGTGGGCGAGATGATATTGCTCATCTTGCAATAAACCATCGGCGGCATGTGGGCCGCAAAGGTCTCTATCTTGTCCATCACGTACTTGGGCGTGGACTTGGGGATGGGGAAGGCTTTCTGGATATAGCTCTGGCTCAAGGGGTGAATGACGAACGCGAAACGGCGGATGTTGCGGAAGCTACCGGTGGGGTGCAGCATGCGCGGCTTGATGTCGAGTTCGTTGAGGATCTCGTCGAAATCGTCGTCCGACACTTCCTCTTGGCGCTTGTCGAGTGCTGCCAAAATCATGGCTTCAATGGTGTTGATGCCCACCACTTTCTCAAACAACATCGGCGATACATCGACCACCAAGTTAACTTTGCACTTGGTAAAAAACGCCATGCGCTCATCGTCGACGGCTGACGTGATCAGGGTTTTGCCTGCTAAGTTGGCGGGGTTACCCACGGCCTTGATCTCGGCAAAGGTGCCGACAATCACATGCGACTTCTCGACAACGCTGGCCACGCGCTTGTTTTTGAAACTGGACAGTGCGGCCTCCAGGGCGCGCCCGGTACGGCTAGAGAGCATCAGCTCGCTGCCCTTGGCGTACATCTCCAACTGCTCCAACGACGTCAGCATGGTGGGGGCACCCGTCTGAAACAGGGCATCGGCAAAGCTCAGATTTTTGGTGTAGTCAGACAAGGCCACGGCCATGTCGTAGTTGCGCATGCCCGATAGAAACAACACCAGGTTATTGTTGAAATAGTTACCCAGTTCCTTTTGCACATAGCGCACGGCACGCACCTGCAGCAGGCGGCGTAGCGTGGCACCGGTGGTCACCGGCACACGGGTGACCACATTGGTCAGGTGCTGGGTGTCTTTGTTGATAACGGTGCGCAGGCCGACGTGGTAGTGGTCGCTGATTTCACCCAGGCCAATGGCGGCGGCACTGGCTTGCTGGCGGCGCATCAGCTCCCAGGCTTTGCCGGTGTCCATGTCGGCACCCAGGCGGCGCACTGAAAAACTCTGGCCGAGAAACTCGGTCTTGAATTCGAAATCCTGCTTGGAAGAACCCAGCGTAACGGTGACAACTTTTTTCATCAAACGACTCCTCGGTGGAACTCAAATGGGGGCGCTCACGCGCAATCAGGAAACTGGCAGGCCCGAATCAGGACGCTTTCTTGCTGCGCTTTGCCGCTGCTTTGGCAGCAGGTGAGGCGGCAGCTTTGGACGGCGTCACGGTTTTCTTGGGCAAGGCTTTGCGGATCAGGTTTTCACACACCGTTTGCGACATATAGCGCGGCACCGGGTAGCCGGTGTGGGCTTCCCAGCAGGCTGCTTTTGCCAGCGCGGGGATGTCGTCTTCCTTCAGGGCATCGAGCACGGTCGGAATGCCCAGGTCGCGGTTGAGATCATCCACCGCATCCAGAAACTTTTGCGCCAGCACCTCGCGGTTTTCACCGTCTTTGCCGACCTTGGCGCGGATCGCGAGCAGCGCCAGGCGCTCGGTGATAGCGGGGGCGGAGTACTTCAGCACCAGCGGCAACATGATGGCGTTGGCCAGGCCGTGGGGCGTGTGGTACTTGCCACCAAACTGGTGGGCGATGGCGTGTACGTATCCCACATTGGCGCGCGTGAAAGCAAAGCCAGCGTAGGTGGAGGCCAGCGACATTTTTTCGCGCGCCTCCAGGTTTTTGCCATCGCGGTAGGCCGTGCGCAGGTTCTCAAAAATCAGACCCACGGCAGACAAGGCCATGCCGTCGGAATACGGCGTGGTCCAGTTGCCCACAAAGGCTTCCACGGCGTGGGTCAGCGCGTCAATGCCGGTGGCGGCCGTGATGTGGGGCGGCAGGCCCGTCATCAGGCTCGGGTCGCGCGCGGCCATCTTGGGCACCATGCGCGGGTCGACGATGACCAGCTTGGAGTGCATTTCGGGGTCGGAGATTACCGCGGCGACGGTGACCTCGGAACCCGTACCCGCCGTGGTGGGCACGGCATAGATGCGTACTGGGGCTTTCAGGCCCTTGAGGTAGCCCGCCAGTTTGCGCAAGGGCTTGGGGTTGGAGATGGAGACGGCAATGGCCTTGGACGCGTCCATGGACGATCCTCCCCCAAACGCCACGATGGCATCGCAGTCGTGGGCTTGATAAAACTCGATGCCTCTTTCAATCAAGGGAATCGGTGCGTCCGGTGTAATTTCGTCAAACACCACGTACTTGGCACCACCCGCGGTCAATGCATCAGTCAGGTCTTTGAGCAAGCCCAGCTTGGAGATGATGCTGTCGGTGACGATGAGGATTTTGGTATGGCCGAAGCCTGCAATCGCCTGCCCCAAGCGTCCACTGGAGCCAGGCCCGACCAACAGCGTGGGTTGTGGAATGGGGATGAAGCGCGTCAGCATTCCAGCACCGCGCATCAGGGTGCTCAGGCCTTTGGCCCGCATGGAGTCACTTATCAAATCGGATATCACAACAAATCTCCTGGCTGCCATGGGCTAAAAAGTAACCGGTCCGGAGGCGTAGTATGCACCCGTGGTTCCCGTTTTTGCCAGCCCGCTGGCGCGGACAAACCCTGATAAGCGCGGCCTGTTGTTCAGACGAGAAATGCGACCAATGCGGCCAGCGCAGCGGTCTCGGCACGCAAGACCCGTGGCCCCAGAGATACGCCCTCGAAGCCCGCTTGTCGTGCCGCTTGCTCCTCGGTGGCGCTGAGGCCCCCTTCTGGGCCGGAAAGAAAGGTCACCTGTTGCAAATCCGTGTTGCGTGCGTGCAGCTGCACGGCTTGCGTATCCGCGCCCAGCGATAGCAACAAGCGCCGATGCAGGGGGTTTGGCGGCGGTACCTGCCCCGCCAACCATTGGTTCAGCGTACGAATCGGGTGCACACCTGGCACCTGGTTTCCGCCACACTGCTCGCAGCTGGCAATCGCCACACTGTGCCAATGGGCCACCTTCTTGTCAGCGCGCTCACCGCTCAAGCGCAAAACACTGCGCTCGGTCATCAGCGGCTGAATGCTGGCCACACCCAACTCAGTCGCCTTCTCAACCAGCCAGTCCATGCGGTCATTGGCCGGCATGCCGACGGCCAAATGCACCGGTAGCCGGGCTTCGCGCTGCACGGCGTGGTGGGCACCCACCTCGACCTGCACCTCACTGCGCCCCATCAGCACTACTTTGGCATCAAATTCGCCGCCACCCGATTCGGTCAACCCGTTGAACAAGGTGATGTCTGAGCCTGGCTGCAAACGCAGCACTTGCACATGGCGTGCAGCGCCTGGCGGTAGAAACAAGCTTTGCCCCGTGGCCAGGGCTTGTGCGCAATAAAAGCGTGGCATAGTTCAGTTTGCTATCAATATAGGAGCTGCTCCCGCACTATCCACGGCTTCAAAGGCGTATTTGCCTCTAAACACGGCCAAATGCATAGCCGCCGGCTGACTCAAGGCCTTCAATCCGTTCGATCAAGCGCATCAGAGGTTTCAGCTCGATGTAGCGGGAACAGGTGGCAAGTATGTAATGCAGCAGCACGGGTGCACCGGGCAGCTCTGCCGGGCCGGTGGTCAACGCCCCCGCCTCCGCCGCTTCACAGGCCAGTTGGCCTACCAGCGTCAGATGGCGCTGCAAGCCTGTCCATTCCATGCCCCGGTAAAACTCGCCGAAGTCCTGGCCTACTGGTAGACCGGCCTTGCGCGCACGTTCCCAGTAGCGGATGGTCACTTCCAGCACAAAGCTTTCGTCCCAGACTCGCTCGGGGTCGCGCACCAGCGTCGCAATATCGTAGGTGACCGGGCCAATGGCGGATGATGGGGCTGGCAGCACGCCAAACCCCGTATCTTCTGCAGCACGCCGAGCTACACGCGCGGGCGTGAAAGACTGGTGTACCGGCACCGTGGGCCAGTTTTGGCACTGCGCGGCGATGGTGGCACAGGCGGTGTCCAATACTTTCTGGGCCGTTGCATCCAACGCGGCCTTGCGGTAAACGCCCAAATACCAGTGGCTGAAGCCCTGCAGACCCACAAGCAGCACCGCCGCGTCCATAGTGGGTTGATCCGGAAGCAGCGTTTGGGTCTGCCACTGCACCAGTGCGTCCACGGCCGCAACATACAGTGCCAAGGGCGGGGCTTCTGGCGTAGCCTGTGCTGTCAATGCCAGCAAGCTGAGGTCTGGGGCAAGCCGGTCAGCGGGACTCTGGGGGACGGGAATCGGGGGGGGAGTAAGGCTCATGGATAATCCATTCTACAAACCCCGCCTATTGCCTCCTTTTGTTGACACCGTTCCCTTGACCATGCGCTTTCGCTTGAGCGACCTGACACCCGGGTTGATCCAACCCCTCTGGGCCGCCACCGCGTTGGTGTGCGCCGTGGCCCCGTGTCAGCTGGCCTGGGCACAGGACGCTGTGCAACTCAAGTCCAGCCCCCTTCTGCAAGACAAACTGCCGCCCGACGCAGCCAAGTCCGCCCCCGTATTTTTGCAGGCGGACCGCATCACCGGCCGCCCGGACCTGGACACCACACTGGAGGGCGGCGCCGTATTGCGCAAGGCTGGTACCGTGATTCGGGCCGACCGCCTGACCTACGACCAGTCGACCGACCGCGCGGTGGCCACCGGCAACGTACGCATCAACCGGGGTGGCAACATCTACGAAGGCCCGCTGCTCGATCTCAAGGTCGATGCGTTTGAGGGTTTCTTTACCGCGCCAAGCTACCAGTTTTTGCAAAATGATGCGCACGGCACGGCCGACCGTGCTGATTTTCAGGACGCCAGCCACGCCACGGTGCACAACGCCACCTACACCACCTGCCGCCGCGAGGCTGGGCCTGACTGGCTGCCCGGCTGGATATTGCGGGCCAAGCGCATTGATCTGGACAACGATGAGGAAACTGGCGTCGCCCACGGTGCGGTACTGAGCTTTCAGGGCGTGCCCATCTTGCCCGTGCCCGCTATCAGTTTCCCGCTGAGCGACAAACGCAAGTCCGGTGTCTTGCCCCCTACCTTGGGTCTGGACAATGTGAACGGTGCTGAGCTGGTGCTGCCCTATTACTGGAATATTGCCCCGAACCGCGACGCGACGCTGACCCCCACCGTCATGACGGCCCGTGGCGTGGACTTGGGTGCCGAGTTCCGCTACCTGGAGCCCAGCTACGGCGGCGGTATTCGGGCCAACTACATGCCCAGTGACCAATTGCGCAAAACAGACCGCTGGGGCGTGTCTTTGATCCATGCGGGTAACGTAGACACCGGCATGGGCGGTGTGGGTGTCAGTGTGAATTTGAACCGGGTGAGTGACGACGACTACTGGCGCGACTTCACCCGCAGCAGCCCGGCCCTGACGCAGCGCTTGCTGCCCAATGATCTAGTGGCATCGTGGGGGCAGGGTGCGCTGTCCACCTCGCTGCGGGTTTTGCAATGGCAAACCTTGCAAGACGTGACGGCACCCATCGTGCCGCCCTACGACCGCGCTCCCCAGCTCACTGCGCGTTATGCGCTAGACAACTGGCACGGGTTGGACGCTTCGGTGGAAGGCGATTTCACCCAGTTTGTATCCAACCGCACGCTTACGCTGCAACCCAATGCCCAGCGTAGCCTGGGTGTGGTGCAAATCAGCAGGCCTTGGCTGGCCCCGGCCGGATTCCTGATCCCCAAGCTGCAATTGCATGCGAGCAGTTACCAGTTTGACGACGCGCTGTCCAACGGACGGCGCGAGGCCGACAGCGTGGTTCCCACTTTCAGCCTGGACAGCGGCCTGGTGTTTGAGCGTGAGGCTAGCTTGTGGGGCAAGAGCCTGGTGCAAACCCTGGAGCCCCGGGCCTACTACGTCTACACGCCCTACCGGGACCAGCGCTTGCTGCCTAACTACGATACGGCCGGCAACGACTTCAACTTTGCCAGCATCTACACCGACAACGCTTTTGTCGGTCACGACAAAATTGCAGACAACAACTTGCTGACACTGGGCGTCACCACCCGCTTGCTGGATGCCGATACCGGTGCCCAGTACGCGCGCTTTGGCTTTGCCCAGCGCTTGCGCTTTGAAGACCAGAAAGTCACGTTGACACCCGCCACCAGCCCTGCACTGGCAGGCTTTAGCGATATTTTGCTGGGTGCTTCGGTCAATATAGACAGCCGCTGGGTGTTGGACTCCACCGTGCAATACAACGCCAAGACCGAGCAATCGGTGCGCTCCACGATTGGGGCGAGTTACCGCCCTGGTGAGCACCGAGTGTTCAATGCGGCTTACCGCTTTCAGAGCGGCCTCAGCGAGCAAGTCGATACCAGTTGGCAATGGCCTCTGAGTTTTTCCGGTACGCCCAACGGCCCCTTGGCCAGCAGCGAACGGGTCGGTCGCTACTACGCAGTGGGCCGCATGAACTACAGCCTCAACGAGCGACGCCTGGTCGACTCGGTTTTGGGCGTCGAGTACGATGCGGGCTGTTGGCTGGGGCGGGTCGTGTTTCAGCGCGTACAAACCAGCACCAGCAGCGCGACCGAGAATTTGGCATTTCAATTGGACTTTGTTGGCTTCACCCGATTGGGCGTTGGGCGCAATCCCCAATCGACCTTTGCCCAAAATATTTCGCGATACCAAAATTTGCGTGAACCTGGCACGGCCCCCAGCCGTTTCAGCAATTACGACTGAGATGGAGAGACTATGAAAATTCGAATTTGGAAACCTGCTTTTTGCCTGTTGGCAAGCGCCCTGACGCTGCTGGCACACGGCCAAACCGCGCAGCAGGCGGATTACATCATTGCAGTGGTGAATTCCGAGCCGATTACTGAAGGTGAGCTCCGCATGGAGATCACGCGCATCCGGCAAGAAAACGCCCAACAAGCCCAGACCCTGCCACCAGCCGATGAGCTGCGCAAACTGGTTCTGGAGCGGCTGATCGGCGAGCGTGCCCAACTGCAAGTCGCGCGCGAAATGGGTATCCGGGTCGATGAATCCAATGTCGACCAGGCAGAACAATCTGTTGCCCGCCAAAACCAGATTGATGTGCCTGAGCTGCGCCGCCGCCTGGCCAAGGATGGCATCGCGCTGTCGCGCTTTCGTGGTCAGCTGCGCGACCAGTTTTTGTTGACTCGCTTGCGTGAGCGTGAAGTGGAAGGCCGCCTGCGTATCAGTGACCAAGACGTAGACCGGGCTTTGGCCGAGGAGTTGGAGCGTGCCAACGACCCAGCCGCCCAGGAAGTGAACCTGGCGCAAATATTGATTGCCATCCCCGACAAAGCCACTGCCGAGGTGCGCGCTGCGCGCCAAGAGCTGGCCCAGAAAACGCTGGCACGTGTGCGTGCCGGCGCATCGTTTGAGCAATTGGTCACCGAATTGTCTGCCGCCGACACCACCTCGGGCGGCCAATTGGGTCTGCGCCGCGGTGATCGGTATCCACCGCTCTTTTTGGAAGCGACACAGCGTTTGGCGGTGGGCGGCATTTCTGACATCGTGCGCTCGGACGCCGGTCTGCACATCCTCAAGGTCGTCGAGCGCAAAGTGCCAGCGCCACCCAGCCGTGCATCGGTTCAGACCCGTGCACGCCATATTCTGTTGCGTCCCAACGCGCAGTTAACTGCCTCAGACGCCACTGCGCGATTACTTGACTTCAAGAAGCAGGTGGAGTCCGGCAAGGCGACTTTTGAGACCCTGGCGCGCGAAAACTCCCAGGATGGCAGTGCCGCCCAGGGTGGCGATTTGGGCTGGGCCGCACCGGGCCTTTTTGTGCCGGAGTTTGAGGAGGTAATGAACCGCTTGGCGGAGGGCAAGCTCAGTGAGCCTTTTGCTTCCCGTTTTGGCATGCATATTTTGCAGGTGGTCGAGCGCAAACGCGTGGAATTGACGCCTGCCGAAGTGCGTGAGCAAGTCCGCGCCCAGTTGCGCGAGAGCCGTTACGAAGAGGCCTACACCAGTTGGGCACGTGATGTGCGCGGTCGCGCCTTTGTCGAAATGCGCGAGCCACCGCTCTGAGCGCATGAAACACATTGCCCGCAAGCGCTTCGGCCAGCACTTTCTGTCCGATGGCGGCATCATCGATGGCATTGTGGACGCCATCCATCCGCAAGCCGGGCAACGCATGGTGGAGATTGGCCCCGGTCTGGCGGCAATGACCCAACCCCTGGTCGAAAGGCTGGGACACCTCACCGTGATTGAGCTGGACCGCGACTTGGCCCACCGCCTGCGCGACCATCCGCAGCTCACGGTGATCGAGTCGGATGTGCTGAAGGTGGACTTCGCGCAGCTCGCACAAGGGCAATTTTTCGACCGGCCGCCCGAAGAAAAATTAGCCCCCTTGGGGGGCAGCGCAGTACGTGAAACGACAAGCGTGGGGGCCAACAAGTTACGAGTTGTGGGCAACCTGCCCTACAACATCTCCACACCCATACTGTTCCACTTGTTGCAGTACGTGGGCTGCATTGAAGACCAGCATTTCATGCTGCAAAAGGAAGTCATCGACCGCATGGTGGCCTCTCCGAGCACCGCTGCGTTTGGGCGCTTGAGTGTGATGCTGCAGTGGCGTTACGCCATGGAAAATGTGCTGTTCGTGCCGCCCGAGAGTTTCGATCCGCCGCCGCGGGTGGATAGTGCGGTGGTGCGCATGGTGCCCCTGGCCCAGCCCCCCATCTTGAATGAAAAGCGCCTGAGTGAAATGGTGCAAGTCGCCTTCAGCCAACGCCGCAAACTCTTGCGCCACACCCTCGGCCAATGGCTGGAAGCACAAGGCTTCGCTGGAGAGTTCGACGTGAAACGCCGCGCCGAAGAAGTGCCGGTCCACGAGTACGTGGCCCTGGCGCAACAAGTAGACGCCTTGCACGCAGCGTAAAAAAAGCCCATCACAAGATGGGCTTTCCGGTAATTTACTACCCAGCGGAGTAGCCGGAGAGAGATGCAATTCGCCGCCGGGCCGCCCCAAGGCGAATTAGCCCCCTCGGGGGGCAGCGACCCGCGCAGCGGCGGAGCGTGGGGGCAACAGCTACGCCGCCGCCAACCAATACCCTGCGTTAAAAGGGCTGCTCATGCGCAACGCCAGGGGGGACACATCCAACAGTTTGTCGGTTGGCATCTTCTCGCCGGCTTCCGTCACTGTGTTGATTTCCGCAACGATATCGGTCGCTGGGAATGTGCTGCTTGCCTCGTTCGCCCGTTCTGCTTGGCTGGTGTGTGCAGAACGGGCTACAGAAAAGAATAGAAGCACCGGAATGGAATCTTCCGGTCTCCCCAGTAATCGGCCGTGTCACGGAAGATGTCCAGAAGCTGCTCGCGCGCTTCCTTGTCAAACTTCACGTTGGCAGGGATGTGCTCCAGCACGGCGATAAAGCCAGGCTGTGGGCCGGACTTGTGCACCGGGTCGGTCATGCTGTCGTAGAGCGCGTCAAAGTTCTTGCCACCGTGGGTGGGCAAAATGAACTGTTGGCCGATCAGATCGAGCACGTCTTGCTTGGTTTGCGCATTGGCCAGATTGGCGTACAAAAAGTGGTGTCCCAAACCTTGGGCAGCCTCTTGTAGCTCTGGCACGCGAAAGGCGCGAATCGACTGAACTATGTTCGGCCGGACATTTCGAAGTGGCATTTCCATCCCCGCTTCTCTTTCTTAAAGTACAAAAATCAAACTCAGGGCACGATCTTGCGAAAACTCGCGTAATGATCGGCCGTGTAATAACAGGCGTCAGGTTGCTTAGGCTGGCCACCGCAAATGATGCGGCGGGTTCCACGGTTGCGGCTAGAGGGCGTCTTCACGGTGTACTCGCGGTAGTAACCCCGCTTGTAAGGCGGTAACAACCGCTCCCGATTTCCGAATACCGAACCATCTTTGTCGTACGGAAAGGGGCCACCTTGGAAAATGCGCTCGTAAGTTTCAAGGCCTTGGCGGGGCAGTTCCGCCCGGCTTACTGTGGCTTGCGCTCCGTTAGAAGCGTCTTGCCGACTGTAAGCCTGGCTTCCGAGAAGTACTGAAGCCCAAAGCAGGCCTGTAAGCACCAACTTGAATTTTGCCCAACGCACGGTGTAAACCCCCTCCAAGCCTCGGGTAAACCCCAAGCAACTCAAGGGCGCTAGTGTCGCGTATCCGGGCGGAAAAAGCAAGGCCCTGCTCAAAAATGAGGCAGGGCCAACAGGGTAAATTTTCAGTAAAGCGTGCGCTAACTTACGCCCAAGGCCTTAACGAGACACGTTGGCGTCGGCCACCGTCAGGGCCGTCATATTTACAATACGACGCACTGTCGTGCTGGCGGTGAGCACATGCACCGGTTTGGCCGCACCTAAAAGCACGGGTCCGATGGCGATGTTGCCGCCCGCGGCGGTCTTCAGCAGGTTGTAGGCAATATTGGCCGCGTCGATATTTGGCAAAACGAGCAGATTGGCGTCGCCAGTCAGGCTGCTGCCTGGCATGACGGCCTTGCGCGCTGCGCTGTCCAGCGCCACATCACCGTGCATTTCTCCGTCCACTTCGAGCCAAGGCGCACGCTGCTGTAGCAGCGCCAAGGTGGTGCGCATCTTGATGGCGCTGGGCTCGTTGCTGCTGCCAAAGTTGGAGTGGGAGAGCAGTGCCGCCTTGGGTTTGAAACCAAAGCGCTTCATTTCTTCCGCCGCCATGATGGTGATCTCACACAACTGCTCGGCTGTGGGGTCGTAGTTGACGTGGGTATCGACCAGGAAGACCTGGCGCCCCGGCAGCATCAGCCCATTCATGCAGGCGTAAATCTGGCTTTCGGGGGTGTTGCCAGCATTTTGGCGCTTGCCAATGACCTGATCGATGTATTGCAAGTGAATGGCGGTGGTGCCCCAGGTACCGCAGATCAGACCGTCCACGTCACCTTTGTGCAGCAGCATGGAGCCAATCAGGGTCAGGCGGCGGCGCATTTCGATCTTGGCGATTTGCGTGGTTACGCCCTTACGTGCCGTCATCTGGTGGTAAGTTTGCCAAAAATCACGGTAACGGTGGTCTTGTTCCACATTCACCACGCTGTAGTCCACGCCTTCGGTGAGGCGCAAACCAAATTTCTCAATGCGCTCGACAATCACTTTGGGGCGGCCAATCAGCGTGGGCAGGGCCAGGCGCTCGTCCACCACAATTTGTGCGGCCCGTAGGACGCGCTCGTCTTCGCCTTCGGCATAGGCCACGCGTTTTTTCAAGGCCTTTTTGGCGGCGTTGAAGATCGGCTTCATGGTGGTGCCGGAGGCGTAGACGAAGCTTTGCAGGCGCTCGCGGTAGGCGTCCATGTCGGCAATCGGCCGCAGGGCTACGCCGCTGTCGGCCGCCGCCTTGGCCACCGCAGGCGCGATCTTCATCATCAGGCGCGGATCGAACGGCTTAGGGATCAGGTATTCGGGGCCAAAAGCCAATTGCTCGCCCACATAGGCGGCGGCTACCACTTCGCTCTGCTCGGCCTGGGCCAGCTCGGCAATCGCGTGCACTGCGGCGATCTCCATCTCTAAGGTGATGGTGGAGGCCCCGGCATCCAGCGCGCCACGGAAGATATAGGGGAAGCACAGGACGTTGTTGACCTGATTCGGGTAATCGGTGCGGCCGGTGGCCATGATGGCGTCGTCACGCACGGCTTTGACGTCTTCGGGCAAGATTTCAGGCGTGGGGTTGGCCAGCGCAAAAATCAGCGGGTTAGCGGCCATGGACTTCACCATGTCTTGCTTCAGCACCCCACCGGCGGACAGGCCCAAGAAAATGTCGGCACCGACGATGACCTCGCGCAGCGTGCGCGCATCGGTCTTTTGGGCGAACTGGATCTTGTCTTCGTCCATCAGCTCGGTACGGCCCTCATAGACCACGCCCGCCAAGTCGGTGACAAAAATATTCTCGCGGGGGATACCCAGTTTGACGAGCAAGCCCAGGCAGGCCAGCGCCGCAGCACCTGCGCCCGAGGTCACCAGCTTGACCTGCTTCGGGTCTTTGCCGACCACCTTCAGGCCATTGAGCAAAGCCGCGCCAACCACGATGGCCGTGCCATGCTGGTCGTCATGGAAGACCGGAATCTTCATGCGGTCGCGCAGCTTGCGCTCCACATAAAAACAGTCGGGTGCTTTGATGTCTTCGAGGTTGATGCCGCCAAAGGTGGGCTCTAGCGAGGCAATGATGTCGACTAGCTTGTCCAGGTCGTGCTTTTCATTGATCTCGATGTCAAACACATCGATACCGGCAAACTTCTTGAACAGGACGGCCTTGCCCTCCATCACCGGTTTGGCGGCCAGCGGGCCGATATCGCCCAGGCCCAGCACGGCCGTGCCGTTGGTGATCACCGCGACCAGATTGCCACGGCTGGTGTATTTGAAAGCGTTGTTCGGGTCTTTGACGATTTCTTCACACGGGGCGGCGACACCGGGCGAATACGCCAGCGCCAAATCGTGCTGGTTGACCAACTGCTTGGTGGCGCAAATGGCGATCTTGCCGGGGGTGGGGAACTCGTGGTATTCCAGCGCGGCCTGGCGCAACTGGGCTGCTTTTTCAGCAGAGCTGGACACGGGCAAAGGAGTGGGGAGAGGCGAAAGCGAAGACGGATCGGGCATCGTACATCCTGTGTAGCAGGGGGCTGCTGCGAAGGCGCAGGGCCCGATGCTCTGTCATGGGCTTTGCATTGTAGACCCCGCACCCCAGCCCGTGCGATGTGGAAATCCACATCTTTCATGCAGAACTGGTATGACTTTATTCAGACTGCCGTGGTTTTGGATAGCTCCATGCGGCGTGCGGTTTGCTTGCCCGTCAACACAAATCCGCTTTGAACTTGCGCTGCATTCATGAAACGCCACGCGCCGCCCGCCTCTACCGTTTCCTCTTGCCATTCCCCGGCCAGGCCGGGCGCGGGTGCGGCCACTACGGTGGGCAAGGCGGGCGTTTTAATGGTGACCGGCATCAGCGGGAACACCAGCGGCGTGGCAGTGCCCGCCAGCGTCGCGGCCAGCGCGCGCGCCGCATTCATGATGGGCATCACATAGGGCAAGGTACGCTGCCCGGCGCTGGCGTATTGGGCGCAGTCACCCAAGGCAAACACCGCGTTGGCCGAGGTTTGCAAATGCGCATCGACCACGATGCCGCGCTCGCACGCGATGCCGGCCGCGCTGGCCAGGGCGGTGTTGGCGCGCAGACCGATGGCGCTGAGCACGGCATCGGCCTGCAGCGTTTGGCCGTTGGACAGGGTGATGCGTAGGGGCGTGCTGGGCTCCGCGTTGTCGATCGACTGGACCGTGGCCCCAAAGTGCCATTGCACGCCCACGGCGGCCAGTGCGGCTTGCACTTGCGTACCGGCGGCGGCGGGCAATAGCGCGGCCAGGGGCTGCGCCATCGGGTCCACCACATGCACCTGGTGCCCGCCCTGGATCAGGTCGTTGGCAAACTCACAGCCGATCAAACCTGCGCCCATGATGACCACCGTTTTGCTATCGTTTTCAGAGCTGCTCCCGCACGTTCCATGCGCCTTCAGCACCGAAAAGAAGCTTGAAAAGTCTTCCAGATTGTTAATGGATAGCACCTGATCTGCCGCATTGCCCGCCAGCGGCACGCGGATCGGCTGGGCACCGGTGGCCAGCACCAATTGACTATAGGCCAGCGTGGTGTCGCTGGCGGGCGCATCGGCGGTGGCCGAGGTGCGCACGGTGAGGGTTTGGGCCGCAGTGTCCAGCGCCAGCACTTGGGTGTGCGCCATCAAGCTCACGTTTAAGGTCTCCACCATTTTGGCGGCTTGGGTGCTGACCAACTGGTCCGGCGTGCGCTTTTGGGCGAAGGCGTTGGACAAGGACGGCTTGGCATAAAAGTCGCCATTGTCGGCAGTGACCAGCACGATGGGCGTGGTGGTGTCGAGCTTGCGGAATTCGCGGATGGTGGTCCAGCCGGCCAGGCCAGCGCCGATGATGGTGAGTGGGTTCATAGCGGGCGATCCTACCGTCAAAAAAGGCCGATGCGCGCGCGAGGGGCCTGTCGTATTTATGTCGAAACCCCTTGTATATAGTCGCCGTGTTTGGAGCGCAGGGCAGCTTGTCCATGTGCCCACCTAAATTTCAAACGAGATACCCAGGGAGAGTTCGCAGTGAGCAAGTTTTGGAAAAAGAGCGGGCGGAAAAGTTGGCACGTTGGTGTCTTAGCGGCCAGCCTGGCAGCGTCTGCAATGGCCCAAGAGGCTCCGCCTAAACCACCCGTGCTGCCCGACGTAGTGGTCACCGGCAGCCAGACGGATACGGAGGCGCGCAAAGAGTTTGTCGCCGGCAAAATCATCATCGGCCGCAAGCGCATTGAAGACAGCGGCTTGCAAAACGTGGCCGAGCTGCTGCGGCGCGAGCCTGCCGTCACCTATGGCAAGGATGGCCGCATCGGGCTGATGGGCCTGCCGGGCTACACCCAGATACTGGTGAATGGTGCGCCGCCCAGTGGGGGCGATGACCTGAACGAACTCAAGCTGACGCGCGTGGAAAAGATTGAAATCGTCAAATCCACGATGGCGGAATATGGCCCCTACAGCATTGCGGGAACGATCAATATCATTAGCCGCAAGATTGCCAAGAAGACGGACTCGCAGTTGAGTATGGAGGGCAGCACCAAAGCGGGCGGGGGCGGGGCCAGTGTTGAATGGACTACCAACCAAAGCGAGGAAGGTTCGCCCTGGAGCTATCGAACCAACGTGTCTGCCAGCCGCAGCACATCGTCGACCGACAAAGCGTGGTTACAAACCTTGAGCCGCGCAGGTTTGGGCGAGGTAGTGCAGTGGCAGGGTACTGAAAACATCCGAGGCGCAAGCCCCAACTTTTCTGTGACTGGGTCTGCCGACTACAAGCCGAATGCGCGCCACACCTTCCATGTTTCAACTACCGGCGCGTTGATGCAGCAAGAGCAAAACGGTAGCGAAAACAGGATTTGGGGCGATGGAAGGGCTCTGGCAGCACAGCAACAGAGCACGAATTCCCTCTTGTGGTGGCAGTTGCCGCTGAAATGGAGCTTTCGTCCCGATGACAAAAGCTCGCTGGAGGTGAATTGGAACTCCACCCGGCTGAACCTTAAGGCGGATGCGCTGCGTGTGGAAAGCGCCGAGGCGTCGGCGGTGACAGCGCACAGCAACACCCAGGGCCGTGACGCAGAACGGGACTCACTCAAACTGGACTACAAAACCAGCTTGTTTGACGGGCATACCCTCAAGACTGGGGGAACCCTAAGCAGCGGACGCGAGCGTGGCAGTTTCAGTTACCGCGTCAACGGTACACCTGACCCCAGTCTGGATGCGCTGGGCAGCGAAAGCGAATCTAACGAAACCCAGATCCGCTTGTTTGCGCAAGACGAATGGGAGCTGGACGACACGCTGGCCCTGAATGTGGGTCTGTCATCCGAGGCACGGCGCTTTTCGCAGGTGGAAGGCCAGTACCGCAGCGACACCCACACGGTGGTGTGGTCGCCCTCCGTGCATGTGGCCAAAAAGTTGGACGAAGATGGAGACCGTCAACTGCGTTTTAGCGTCGGGCAGGCTTACAAGTTGCCATCCTCTCTTGAAATTACGGCGCGGCCCCAAATTCACCCGCTGGCGCTGTGCACTGCCAATGCCCTGTGTGGTGCAAACAGCCTGGATACGGCCGACAAAGCGGGCAACCCCCAATTGCTGCCCCAGCGCTCCATCAATCTGAATGTGTCCTACGAACACAGTCTGGGCAGTGACAGCCAGGTGGCCGTAGAGTATTTTGTCCGCTCCATCCACCACCTAGTGGGCACCGACATTACGCTGGAAACCGTGCCCTGGGCCGCCGTGCCCCGCTACGTGGCGCGGCCCTCTAACCTGGGCCGGGCGCTGGTGCAGGGCATTGACGTGGAGCTGCAGTTGGCCTTGCGTGAATTCTGGAAAACGCTGCCTGCTATCGAGGTGCGTGGCAGCCTGGGCCTGGCCCAATCCACCGTGTCCAGCGTGCCCGGCCCGGACAATCGGCTCGATTCCCAATCGCCCTGGAGCGCCAAGCTGAGCGCCAGCTACGCGGCCAAAGACTTGCCACTCAAACTGGATGTGGATGCGAGCTGGCTGCCCTCGGGCTGGATACGCAAGAATGACAGCCAACGCGTCTACACCGAACAATTGTTTCGCTTGGGTGCCAATGCCAACTGGAAGCTGAGTAAAGATGCGCGCTTGGTGTTCAAACTGGACAATCTGCTGGGCAAAACATCGCAGCGCGTGGACGACTATCTGGGCCAGGATGAGGTGACCCGCTTGTTGACCACCAGCAGCTCCCACCCCAGCCTGCGCTTGACGGTGGAATTGAAACTGTGAGTAACGGAAAACTGAGGAGAAAGACGATGAAACGACTAGCGATTCTGGGGATTGTTGTAGCTGCCTTTGCCACCGTGCCAACTTATGCGGCGGATGGCGATTGGGACCCGAAAGCCTGCATGAAGCGGTGCGTGAAGGTCATCAAAGAAGATATGGAAGACAGGATTAAAGAAGGTCGGCTGGAGAAGCCGAGGGCAAGGTCAAGGACGGAAAAGTGGATTTGCAAGAAGTCAAACGGGTGTGCCTGACCATTTGCGAGGGCTAGGGCGAATCCTGTCCACGCTGAGCGGGCGTGTTGTTTGCCAATGGCCTTGCACGCTCAGCGCCAAATCGAGTGCTACAACTCACACTTTAATCAAGCAATTTCTGGGAAAGACATGATGAAAAATATTTCGGTTCTGGGAGCGTTGGCGCTCGCCTTTGCAGCCCTGCCAGCCCATGCAGAGTTTGATGTGAAGCGGTGCATGCAAAAGTGCACTAAGTATGAGAAAGAGAAAGCAAATAACAAAGAGAAGGAAGACCAGGTAGAAAAAGAGGAAAGCAAAGGCAAAAACGAAAAGAAGAGCAGTCAAGAAATTCGGCGAACGTGTGAGGACATCTGCCAAGGCGACAAATAGTCGTGTTATTCGGGGCTGAGTGGTTGCGCTGGCCCGTGGCAGTTCGCTTGCTGAGCTGACGGTGGCGCGAAAGCTGACGCGTTGAGAGATAACTTACTGGGAGCGTGACGATGAAGAATCTTGCGATTGTTGTGATGATGCTGGCTGCCGTTGCCACCCTACCGGCTCACGCTGCTTTCAATGAGAAAGCATGCATGAAGAAGTGCACGAAGCATGAGGCAGAAAAGGTAGAAAAAAGAAACCAAGAAGAACGCGCTGGGAAAGAAGATAGCCGTGTGAAGGGTGAAAAGGCGGACAAGCAGGAAGTCAGGAAGCTTTGCGAATTCATCTGCAAGGACAACCCGGACAATCCGAACTAACTGGGTTATTCAGCCGCGCGTGCATCCGTTACGGATTAGGAGTCACCCTTGTAAGGTACGGCAGTTTGCTATCAACAAAATAGCTGCTCCCGCACTATCCACGGTCTAGAACGCCGATAGTGCTTAGAAATGGCGGTGACTTTTAGCGAAATATGCCACTAAGGCCGTGGATAGTGCGGGAGCAGCTACTACATTCATAGCAAATGCTCGCTGCAGGGCGGGCAAGTGACTTAAGCCTGCGGCGCCAAAAACCGACGCTCCCACGCCCCCACTTCATGCAGGTAGCTGTCGTACTCCACCGTCTTGGCGGCGCAAAAGCCGGTGATGAAGGCATCGCCCAGCAGCTTGCGGGCTTTCTGGCTACTAAACATTTGCGCATGCGCGGGCAAGAAGCTACGGGGCAGGGTGTGGCCCAGCTCGCTGCTGTTGAACTTGGGTGCGAGGGCAGGTGTAGGCGTCAGCTTTTCGTCCATACCTGCCAGGCCTGCAGCCAGTGATGCGGCAATCGCCAGATAGGGATTGGCGTCGGCACCGGCGATGCGGTTCTCCACGCGGCGCGCGGCCGGGCCACTGTGCGGAATGCGCAGGCCGGTGGTGCGGTTGTCGTAACCCCACTGCAAATTGACCGGCGCCTGGCTGCCCGACACATAGCGGCGGTAGGAGTTCACAAACGGCGCGAAGATCAGCATCACATCGGGGATGTAGCTCTGTAGCCCGGCTATGAAGTGGCCGAAGGCCGCCGTCTCGTCCCCGGTGGCATCACTGAAGATATTGCGACCGCTGGCGTCCACCACGCTCTGGTGCAGGTGCATGGAGCTGCCCTGCGCGCCCGAGATGGGCTTGGCCATAAAGACGGCGTTCATGCCATGCTTGATGGCGATTTCTTTGGCCGCGTACTTGAACAAAAACGCCTGGTCCGCCACGTCCACCGGGTCGCCGTGCATCAGGTTGATCTCGTACTGGGTCATGCCCACTTCGTGAATCCAGGTGTCGGCGTTGATGCCCAGCGTGACCAGCGCACTGCGGAATTCGTCCCAGAACGGGGCTAGTTCATTGAGCATGTTCAGGCTGAAGGCCGACTGACCGACTTCGGCCTTGCCGTTGCGGGCCAGGGGCGCGGTGAACGGTACGGTGGGGTCGTTGTTGGGCGCGGTCAGATAAAACTCGATCTCCGGCGCGACCACCGGGGTCAGGCCCTGAGCGGTGTAGCGCGCCACCACCTCTTGCAGCAGGCTGCGCGCCGCAAAGGCGCAGGGCTGGCCGTCCAGCTCAAAACAGTCGTGAATAGCGAAGGCGCGCGGCGTGCTGCTCCAGGGCGCAATTTTCAAAGTGCTGTAGTCGGGCACCAGACGCACATCGGGGTCGGAGTCCGGAAAGATCGGGTCGTAGGAGTAGTCACCGGTGATGCACTGCATGGGGATGGCCTGTGCAATGCGCAGCTCGGCACCGCTGGCAAAGCTGCGTGCGGGCATCAGCTTGCCGCGCGGGTAGCCCGAGATGTCGGGGAAGATGCACTCCACATCGCGGATGCCGTGTTGGTCAAAAAAAGCCTGGAGTTCGGGGCCGGGGGTGTGCTGCATGCAAAGACTCTGAAGTGATGGCAAATTCTAAGCTGAATGTGCCTTGGAGGCCGTGGATAGTGCGGGAGCAGCTATTAAATTAGGAGTAAGCCTGACGCCAAACGAACCGAATAGCACCGCCATTAGGAAGTCTGATAGTCGACTGACGTGGACCGAGAGTCTGGGCGGCAGCGCGTTTTGCGCAGGTAAAAGGAGGAGGCCAAAGGCCGGGGGACACGGAGTAAAACGCGCTGCCGCCCAGACTCTAGCGAGCGCCCACAGCCCGGCCTCCTACGATTGCAAAGAACCCGTAGCCCAGCCCTCAGTAATGCGGCGGCAGTTCATCCCGCGCACCACGCGGCTGGCCCGTGCCCGCCTCCGGCAATTGCTCGCGCAGTTGCCCGATCTGCCGCGCCAGCGCATCCAGGTCTTGCTGCTGGCGGATGATGATTTGGTTCAGCTGCTCCACCAAATCTTCGGTAAAGCTGGCCTTGATTTCCAGATCGGTCAGGCGCTGGTCAATGTGTGCGGTATCAGCAGGCATGGGTACTGGAGCTTAGGGGGGGGGCTCAGCGCGGCTTGAGTCCGACCTTGAGTACCAGGGGCGCGTAGTACTGCTGAAAGCCCTTCCACACCGCGCCGGATTTGGCCACGCGGTCAAAAAACTCCAGCAAGGCCTGGCGGTCCGCCTCTGACAGGGCCTTGGAAATATAGAGCCCGTTGCTGACCCAAGGCAGCTCCTCGATGCCCTCAAACCGCAACTTGTCCGCCAGATCCCGCACGCGCTCGTCTTCCGCGACGGTGCCAGCCAAAATGGTCGGGGCCATCACGGTGGCCTGCACACTGCCGTTCTTGAGCAGGCGGGCCACGCTCAAGGGGTCAGTCTCCCACTGCAGGCGTCCCTGGCGGGTGAGTTCGGCGGCCATCTCTTGGTACACCGGGCCGTAGTCGTAGCCGCGAACCAGCGCCAGCTTCAGGTCTTTTTGGTCCAGCAACTCCCGGACCGACTTGATAGCCGGGCGCTCGCCCTGCAAGGAAATGAGCACGGCGCGGCTGTAGCTCAGGGGCACAAACGTGCCCAACTCATCACGCCGCACCGTCTTGCTGGCGGGGATCAAAACGTCGGCCACACCGTTCTCAAACAGCAGCTCCAGCCGCGCCCGGGGCACGGCCGAGAGGGCAAACAGGCAGGTGTCCTTGCTCTGGTTGCTGCGTAAGATTTCCGGGTAAATGCCACTGATGGTGCTGCCGTCGATGGTGACGCCCTGGCCCGAAGGTGCCACTGGCGTGTTCATCACTTTGGAGCACCCCGCCTGAACAAGCCACGGGGCCAGCGCTAAGCAAGCGGTGACTAGGCATCTGTGCAGGGGTGCGCCAAGGTGTTTCATGGGGTGGGTGGGGTATTGAGTCGCATGACGGGGTAGAGCTGGTAGCGCTCATCCCACGAAGTATGACGCCGGGCAAAAAACTCCAGCCGAGCTTGTGGGCTTTTGGCAAAGGCAGGGTCGGCGGCCAATCGGTCGGCAAAGGCGCGGGCCAGGGCCGGGTCGGCGGCCAGTTGCGCTCGGGCTACGTCTTCGGCCACATAGGCTTCCATGTATTCCTTGGCCTCAAATGCGTTGTTGAATGCGCCCCAGGCCACGAGTGCATCGGGTGCCAGCGGCTCCAAAAGCGCCATCACCAGGCGGGCCTTGGGCTGGGCGATGGGCACAAACAAACTGCCTGCGGGAAGGCTGCGTTGCTCAGGAGCCCAACTGCCTTGCAGGTTCAGGCGCTGGTGGCCTTCGGTGGACTTGGCATCCCATTGGGCCTGGGTGGCCCGGAAGACCTCCAGGCTGACAGGAGGCTGCGCCGCCGCGTGCGTGCGGTAGGTGATGCCGTGCTGCTGCAGCTTGGCGCGCACCAGGGGCGCAAACGCAGCGGGCACCCAGTAGCCTTGGTGGGGTGCCGCGGCGCTTATGCTGGGCTGCACGTCATCGCGCAGGGGGATGTTCCAGACTTGGGGGGTGGACTCGTCGTAGCGGGTCATCAGCGCGCCCGATACCTCCGACAGCGTGCGGGTGTAGGCGTAGCCCTTGAAAGCGATGCTGCGGCTCTGGGGGCTGGCTTCGTAGCTCAGCGCAACGCTGTGGCCGCCCAACTGCGCCGCGTGGGCATCGGCCAACCGGGCCGCCGCCAGCCAAGCGGTGCCGTGTTGCGCGGTTTGCTGAACGACGGATACCACGGTGTGGAAGGTGCTGCGCACGCGCTCGGGGTAAGTTTTCCAGGAATGGGTTTCCACCAGCATGCCAAAGCGGTTGCGGGTCAAGAAATAGCCGGTAGAAAAGCGCGGCGCAGAGACACCGTCGGCAAAGCCAGAGCTGGGGTCGTCTTCCACGACAAAGGAGGGATAAAAGGGCAGCGGTGACGACCCCGCCGCCGTCAAATCGGACAGCACCGCTGTGCGCAGCGCCAGGCCGATAGGGCGCAGCGCAGCATCGCCAGCGTGCACCGGTTCCACCATGATGGCAATGTCGTGTTCAAACTTGGCACCATCGGTTACGTGCAGGTCCACGGTCAGAATTGGGTCCCAGGCGTTGACCAGGCCCAGCATGGCCTGCATCTCGGGCGAATCGGCCTTGGCGTAGTCGCGGTTCAGGTTGTAGTTTTGGGCGGTGGTGCGCCAGCCCATGGCCTCAGGGCCGCGTTGGTTGGGGCGGTTCCAGGCGCCAAAGCGTTCGTGCCCGTCCACATTAAAAACCGGCACAAAAATGAGCACTTGGCGCTTCAGCGCACCGGGTGCCTGGCGTTGGTCCAGCAGCTCGCGCAGCGCCATGAAGCCAGCGTCTTTGCCATCAATCTCACCCGCATGAATACCGCCTTGCACCAGCAGCACCGGCAGGCCTTTTTGGCGCGCCTGCGCCGGGCTGTGTACGCCGCTGCGGCTGGCAATCAGGGCCACCATGGGGCGGCCTTCAGGGGTGGTGCCAAAGCGATGGCAGCGCACCACGCCGGGGTAGGCCTTTTGAAAGGACTGGCACAGCGCCACGGCCTCGGTGTAGCGGCCGGTGACGGTGAAGCCCGAGCGCTCAGACGCGGTGCTCAGCTTTTGCGATGCGGGTACAGGCGCGGTTGCGGCTGCGGGCGCGGCCAGCACACTGCTGCCCAGCCACAGCAGGCCCCACGCCAACACGCTCGGTAGCCAAGTCGGGGGGCGCAGCTTTTGCATGGTGCGGTGGTCTAGGCCTGCGTCCAGCGGGTGGCGCGGCTCAGCGCGTCTGCCACGGCTTTGGGGTGCAGGCCGTACATGTCGGCAAAGGCTTCTACTGTCTGCCCACTGGCTTCAAAGGCGCGCCGGGTGGCCTCGGCCTTGGCATCTGACTCGGCCGCGTCTGCCATGGCTTGCTCCAGCGTGGCGTTGGCGGCTTCGTCTTTGCTTTGCACCAGCTCAGTGTAGGCATCGCGCGACAAACCGGATGCCACAAAGGCCTGAGCTATGCGCTGGCGCAGCTTGGCCGACAGGTCTTCACCCGCCTTGGCCTGGCGGCGGCGAAAGACTTCCAGCAAAGACTGGTAGACGTGTTCTGGGGCCATGGGCTCCACCGCTGCGCCCTGCAGATCGTGGCGGGCCAGGCCGCTGGCCACGGCATTCAGATAACGGGTTGAGCGGGTGTGCACCGACAGTGCGGCTTTGAGCGCATCGCGCTCAAACTGCTCCGGGTGGGCACTCAGCAGCTCTTGAAAGATGCCGCGCTTGAGCGGCAAAAACACCGCGCCAAACAAGGCCGGGTAGAGCTGCGCCAATTTCTCGAGCGTGGGCATGCTGCCCTGGATGCGGGCTGCGCCGCCCGCGGGTTTGCGTGCAGGCGCGGCAGCAGGGGTTTCTTCGGTGGCAGCGGCCACTTGGGGAGCGTCAACAGGCATATCGACAGGGGTTTCAGCGAGGGTTTCAGTCATGGGAAAGCAGATTCGAAAAGGGGATTAAGACCGCCCGGGCTCCAGTTCTTGGACTGTGCCAAGCTCGTCGGCATACATCGCTTGAATTTTCAGCACTTCGGGCAGGATGGCTACCAACGCATCGATCAGGCGTGGCTCAAAGTGGCGGCCAGCCTGCGTGGTCATGTATTCCATCGTCTCTTCAACTGAAAAAGCGCGCTTATAAGGGCGGGCAGTGATTAAAGCATCAAACACGTCGGCCACCGCCACAATGCGCCCGACCAGCGGTATGGCTTCGCCTTTAAGGCCATAGGGGTAGCCGGTACCGTCCCAACGCTCATGGTGCGACAGCGCAATGGCGCGGGCGGTTTTGAGCAGGTGGTCATCGTCTGGCCCCAGAATGTCTGCGCCAAAAATGGGGTGCTGCTTCATGATCTCCCACTCTTGGGCATCGAGCTTGCCGGGTTTGAGCAGGATGTGGTCGGGAATGCCAATCTTGCCGACATCGTGCATGGGGGCCGTCAGGCCCAAAATCTCCTGGGCCGACTGGGGCAAATCAATTTGCGCGGCCAGCATCATGGCGTAGTGCGCCATGCGCAAAACATGGTTGCCAGTCTCGTTGTCTTTGAACTCAGCCGCGCGGCAAAGCTTGCGAATAATTTGCTGGCGCGAATGGGTCAGTTCTTTGGTGCGCTGGGCCACCATGCGCTCCAGCTCGCGCGACTGGTCGTACAGCGCCAGGTGGGTGCGCACACGCGCCATCACGATGGGCGGGCTGATCGGCTTGGTGATGTAGTCCACCGCACCCAAATCAAAGCCCAGTTTCTCGTCTTCCACCGAGGTCATAGTGGTCACAAAAATGATGGGGATTTTGTTGCGGTCGCTATTGGCTTTGATGCGTCGACAGACCTCATGGCCGTTCAGGCGCGGCATCATCACATCCAGCAGTACCAGGTCGGGTGGGGCGTCAGAGTAGACGATCTCCACCACCTTTTCGCCATGCGTGGCGACCTTGACGTTGTAGTCGTTTTCCAGAATGGAGGACAGCAGTTCGATGTTTTCCGGTACATCGTCGGCCACCAGTATGGTTCTACGCTCCCGAAGGTCGGGCATGGTCGGTCTCCTTGGGCGGGGGCGCTCGCTAGTCCAGCTGCTCTTGCAGAGCCTGTAGCGCAGTCAAAGCCTCATCATAGTCAAATCTCGCTGCATGCTTGGCCACCTGGCGTGCTTCTGGGGCCAGGCGGGTGTCGCGCAGTTTCTCGGCCAGGGCCTCGGCCAGGCGATTGGCGCGCGCATCGTTGGCGACCAACACGCTGTGCAGCTCGTGGCACAGGGCTCGCACTTCGGGCGGTAGGGTGTCTGGCGTGGTTGATGTGGTCACGCCCGTGTCCAGGGCGGAGGCCGCCCGCCGTTGCAGATAGTCCAGCACCTGGGCCAAGGCGGATTGCCAGTTTTGCATGGCCTGAACAACGCTTTGGGGCGCATGGCTGGGCTTGCGCAGCTCGTTTTCCAGCGTCAGGCAGGCGGCGCTTAGGCTATGGCCACCAATGGTGGCGGCAATGCCTTTCAAGTTGTGGATGGTGCGCAGCGCAGTGTCGCGGTCGCCTTCACGCAAGGCGGCCTCCAGGCGCAGGGGCGTGTCGGCCTCGCGCTCGCTGAACTTGCGCAGCAGCCGTTCATACAGAGTTTGGTTGCCATTGGTTCGGGCCAGGCCATTGGCTTCGTCGAGGATCGCATTGCTGGGTGTTGCAGCGGCGGCTGGTGTCGTGGGTGGTGTCGAGGGTGTGGGGGCCAGCGTATCGAGTGTGAGCATGGCACCGGTGCGCCCTTCGCGGGGAGCCCAGTGCACCAGCTTGGAATACAAAAGCCCTAAGTCGATGGGTTTGCTCAAGTAGTCGCTCATGCCGGCCGCCAGGCAGCGCTCGCGTTCACCGGTCATGGCATTGGCGGTCATGGCAATCACGGGCAGGTCGACCAACCGGGGCTGGGCGCGCAAGCGGCGGGTCGCTTCAAATCCGTCCATGACGGGCATCTGGCAGTCCATCAACACCAGGGCGTAGGTGTGCTGTTCCAGCATGCCCAGCGCCTCCTCGCCGTCATTGGCAATGTCGGCGGTCATGCCCACAGCAGCAAGCAGCTCCATCGCAAGCTCTTGGTTGGTCACGTTGTCTTCTACCAGCAGCACATGGGTGCCGCTGAGCAGGCGGTGCAGCTCGGCCAGATTGGCGGTGCCGGTGGGCGGCCTGCTGTGCTCTACCGGCCTGGGCCCGCTTTGGAAAGCGCCATGAATGGCCTCCAGCAGGTGTTTGCCGGTCACCGGCTTTTGCACAATGGCTGCCACAGGCGTGGTCCCCAGCTCCTCTTGCAAGGTGTCGGGGTCGTAGGCCGTGGCCATGATGCACAGGGGCGCGTCGGCACCCAGGCTGGCTTGAATCCGGCGCAGCGTTTGAACGCCATCCAGGCGGGCCATTTTCCAATCCAAGAGCATCAAGCGGTAGGGCTGACCTGCAGCGTGGGCGCGCAGCAGTTCGGCCAGCGCGTCTTCGCCGTGCCCGGCGGTCTGGGTGAGCAGCCCGTGGCCTTGCAAAATATGCTCAAAAACCAGGCGCGCGGCGGCGTTGTCGTCCACGATGAGGGCGCGCAAACCGGCTAGATTCAGGGCGGTGGGTTCGGGTTCCACCAAGTCACTCTGAATCACCGCGCCAAAGCTGGCGTCAAACGAGAAAACGCTGCCCTGGCCCGGCGTACTTTCCACCTGAATGCTGCCGCCCATCAATTCCACAATGTGTTTGCAGATGCTCAGGCCCAAGCCGGTGCCGCCAAAGCGGCGGGTGGTGGAGCTGTCGGCCTGGGTGAAGGCGCTGAACACTTTGGCGATTTCGGCTTCGTTCATGCCCAGCCCGGTGTCGTGCACGGCAAAACGCAGCACCGTTTGGTCCAGGCTCTTGGATAGGCAAACCACGGTGAGCGTGATCTCGCCGTGCTCGGTGAACTTCACCGCATTGCTAAACAGGTTGGTCAGTACTTGGCCCAGGCGCACGGCGTCGCCCATCAGCCGGTCAGGCACATCGCTGGCTATATCGAACAGCAGCTCCAAGCCCTTGTCGCGTGCGCGCATGGACAGCACATCGACCAAATGCGAAATGACCTGGTCCAGTGAGAACTCAGCGTTCTCACAGCTCATCTTGCCAGCTTCGATTTTGGAGAAATCCAGAATGTCATTGATCAGCAGCAGCAGACCTTGTGCAGCTGAATTGACCTTCTCCAGGTGGCTGCGCTGGCGCTGCGGCAGCTCCATCTGCAGCACCAGGTGCGTCAAGCCCAAGATCGCATTCATGGGGGTTCGGATTTCGTGGCTCATATTCGCCAGGAACATGGCCTTGGCATCGGCCGCAGCGCGGGCGGCTTGCGAGGCCTTCACAGCCACCTGCTCGGCAGACTTCAGTTCAGTCACATCCACAATGACGCCAATCAGGCCCGCCGATGAGCCATCCGGGTTGGCAAACCCGGTGACCGTGTACAGGGTGTTGTGCACCAGACCATCGGCAAACACCAGGTCTTCATTGCGGGAGATGCGACTGCAATCCTGTACGACGCGCGTGTCTTCCCGCTGGTAGGCCTGGCGGATTGGCAAAGGCAGGTAGTCCAGATCGAGCACAGTTTTGCCGATGAATTGCGATCGGTTCACCCCAAACATGGTTTCGTAAGCGCGGTTGCAGCCTATGAATCGGGTGTCTGCGCCTTTGTAAAAGATGGCATTGGGAATAGTGTCCAGAAGCGCTTCAATAAAGACGATCTGGCTGGCCAGGGCCTGGGTTCGGTCGACCACGCGCAGCTCTAGCTCCTGGCGCGTTTGCTCCAGCGAGGCCGTAGCGTCCAGCAGGCGTTCGCGCATGGTGTTCAAGGCTGTGCCCAGTTGCTTAACCTCGGACCAGCGGGATAGCACTCCGCCGTTGGACACCGGGGCATCCAGCTCCATGCGGCCAATGCGCTCGCTCTCCAGGGTCAGTATTTCCAGAGGGCGTGCCACGCGCCGCGCCACCCGCAATCCCACCCAAGATGCCAAGCCCATGGCCAACAGCGTGATGGCGATCAACGACGCCATGGCCCGGGGGCCCGTGGGTAGAAATTCATCGGCGGGTGCAAAAGTGGCCAGCCATGCAATGCGCCCCGCTGCCTCGGTGGGCTCAAACATGCCAAACCACAGCTCCTTGCCATGGCGAAACTGGGCAATGACCGACGATGGGCTACCCTGCGCGCGCCAGTAGGCGTAGCCCGCCTGCAAGACGGGGATGCCGGACTCACTGGCGGTACGAAGCAAGCTGGCCTGTACGCTGCTGACGGACGTGGGCCCTTCTTGCCGGGGCACTGCCAGCAGGGCACCCCGGTCGTCCAGCAGGGTCACGATACCGCGCTGTGCGACCCTCAGCTTGGATGTGAATTGCGACAAGCCCAGCATGGGTACGTCGTGAGCCATGATGTAGCGCTTGCCATCGCCACCTGTCCAGTAGGCCACGCCGGTGAACCCGGGCTCGTTGTTGGTAAAAAAGAGGTAGGGGTCGGTCCAGAACAGGCCTTCGGCACTGGTCTGGGCCATGGCACCCTTAAACCAGGGACGCGTGCGTGCGTCGTAGTCAATGCTGCGGATTTCGCGCCCCAGCAGCTGGCCGCTTGCGCTCCAGGTCAGCCATTCCATGGTATTGCCTTGGCGGGCGGGGTCACTCAGGCGGGTGACCAGTTTGCCGTCCTGGGTGCGGACCAGCAAGACTTCGCGCCCGGTTTCGTCACTGAAGACGATGGCTGAAATATCCGCTTGGTGCTGCAAGATGGGAATAAAAACATCTTTGAAGCGTGGCAAAAACTCGGCAGTAGGCTGTGCCTGCGTGATAGCCCCCCAATTGCGGCTGGTGCGCAGGCTGGTTTCCACGCTCGCGAAGGAGCTTTCCAATTTGCTCTGCACCTTTTGCGCCACGCTGCTCATTTGCGAGCGCGCCAACTCATTGATCGCAGGTTGCAAAACCAGGTGGTAGCCCCCGTACGCAAATACGGCCAGGGACAGCATGATCAGCAGGCACAGCCGCCAGACCAGACTTGAGCCAAAGGTGCGATTCAAATGCTACCCCTGGAAATCAGTTGTAGCGCATCAACAACTCAGGAGCGCGCGTCGCGAACGGAGGCTTCCAGCTCGGTAAAGGCGGCGCCCACGTATTCACCCAGCTTCTCCAGGTGCGGGAGTTCGTCGGTGGCAATCAAGCCAAAGAACAAATCACCGGCGTAGCTGAACAAGGTGATGTTGAGCAAGTTGCTGGGGGGGAGCGTGCTGATGGGGTGCATTTCTTCCATGCGTGCACCCTTGATGTAGAGGTAGTTTTTGGGGCCGGGTACGTTGGACACCAGGGTATTGCCCATCGGCGGCATCTTGTTGCTCATCTTCAGCAACTCGGCAATTTGCGCGACCAGCCCGGTGATGATGGTGTAAGACTCAATGGCTTCTGGCGCAACGCTATCCACCATGGTGCGTACATTGCGCAAGGAGTAGCCGATATTGCGCAAGCGCACATAGGGATCATCG
Organism: Burkholderiales bacterium PBB3; assembly: GCA_002256115.1. Taxonomy (GTDB): domain Bacteria; phylum Pseudomonadota; class Gammaproteobacteria; order Burkholderiales; family Burkholderiaceae_C; genus Allorhodoferax. Next base: position 33,735 of record NKIK01000010.1, on the reverse strand, counting down.
GTCGGGGGTGACAACTCCACCTGAATAATGCCAATTTTGTTACCCGCGGTTTTCTCGCCTTCTTTGCGCAGGTTGACGGGCATTTGGATGGTGATGGGGCGACGCAGCTCAATGCCCAAGTCTTGCAGATAACGGCGTAGTGCACCGTCCAGACAAGTCAGGGCAATGTGGTTCAAGGTAGAGCGTGTGCTGGCCCGGATTTTGTTGACTCGCTCCATGGATACGCTGGCGGTGGCCAGTTGGCGTCCGGAGGTGACCTGCCCCGTTAAAGGCGTTTTGGCACTGGAGACAAAGGGCAGTGCGATGGCATTCTTGGTCAGATTGACGCTTTCCAGAAACAGCATGGCGGCCAGTCGCCCTATGCCCAAAAAGCGACGGCCATTGCCGGTCACTTCTTTCAATGTGGATTGCAGAAGCTCTTGGCTGGCTTTGGCCCGTTTGGCACCATAGCCACCGTGCTTGAGTGTCCACACCGGCGTGATGTCCATTTGCTCAGGCGATTCGGACAGACCCTCCGCAGTCCAGCGCGCCATGGTCACACCATCGGCATAGGCGTGGTGCATTTTTTGGTAGAGCGCAAAACGGCCATCGTCCAGGCCGTCAATCACATGCACGGCCCACAATGGACGGCTGCGGTCCAGCATGGGGGTGTGCAGGCGCGATACAAATTCGTACAGGGCATGCCGATCGTTCTTGCCCTTGGGGAGCTTGTGGAAGAAAACGTGCTGGCTCAGGTCGACCTTGGCGGCGTCCTCCCAAATCGGCATGGGCTTGAACGTGAAATTGATCGTGCGATTGAAGGGCGGCTTGACGCTGGTCCCCTGCAGGTATTCCTCATACAGGTTCTTGGCAAAGGCCGCCGTGGACTTGGCAGGCCGCTTGAATATCAACAAGCCGCCCACATGCTTGGGGCTGGCCTCCGTCTCGGCAATGAAAAAACCCAGGTCAAGGAGAGACAGCTTGCTCATAGACGAAGTTCCTGTAGAGATGTGTGGCACACCATTGTGCGCGCAAGTGGGTTGAAAAAACCAACTTGCGCGGCACCTAAACGCTTAGGGTTTACGCAAAGCCAGTGTCCAGTAGCGTGCCAGTTCGTCCAGCCCTTCTTTGCCAGAAACCGTGGCGAAGACTTGCTTGGCCTTGTCCGTTTGTCCTGCTAAAGCATAGGCAATGCCCAAGTGCAGGCGGGCATCTTCGGGTCGCTTGGGCAAACCCTTGGCGATGCCTTTTTCCAACAGCTCAATGCCTTTTTCAAATTGGCCCTGGCCAACCAGGCTGTAGCCCAGATTGACCATGGCGATACCGTTGGGCTTCTTCAGGGCATTGGCGATGTCAGCGGCGCTGGTCTTTTTGTCCTGCTCGACTTCGGCGGCCAGCTTGGCGCGCAGCTTTTTGTGCGTTTCGGCTTTGTCGCCGGTGCCCAGAAGTCCGGCCTCTGCACCTTGGTCGTAGGCCTTGAGCGCTTCGGCAGAGAAACCGCCCCGCTGTGCAAAGTCAATGTATTCAGCATAGTCGCTGGTTTCCTGGAGTGCACCCACCTGAAATCCGAGGCGGAATACGTCCAGGTGCAGGGCGGGCGTTAAATCGGGGCGCGTCCACAGCCGATTCACCAGGGATTGCCAGTAGTCCGCTTTGGGGTAGTGGGTCACCAAGAGTTCCATAGCACGGGTGCCGCCGGCTGCATCCTTGAGCTGCCCGCGCGCTTGCGCCAGTATTTGCAAATAGGATTCTGCAGGCGCGCGCCCCTCCTTCTGGCTCAGTGCAATTTCTTCTTCGGCCAGCGCGGTGGCCCGCTGGAAGTCATTGGCAAACAGGTACGACTGAATGCGCACATTTTTGACCGAGCTGCTGGTGCCGCCTTCTTTGAGGTTGCGCTCCGTCCACATGGCAGCTTGGGTGTAGTTTTTGGCTCGGTATTGCACCACGCCCACGTTTTGCAGCATGGCAATGATGTCCGCCTGCGACGCCCACTTACCCACCGCATTGAGGCTCAACATTTCTTCCATCAACTTGGAGGAATTGGCCGCATCGTCTTCGTTGACGGCCACATTCAAGCTGAGCAGCGTGATGAGGTAGTTTTCGTAGGGCAGCTTGTCAGCCAGCGCGCTGGCCAGTTGCAACTTCTCTTTCGATTGCGCGTACTTTTTCTCGTTCAGCAGGGTCTGCGCTTCAACGAGATGCTTGCCCATTTCAGGCCGCACCGTGGGGCCAGAGGGTGCCGAAGCGGCAGCAGCGGGGGCTGGGGCCGCAGCGGTTTGTGCCATGGCGGACGCGCCAGAGAGCAAGAGGGCCGCCAGGACGGCATTCAATGGAAAAGTGCGCATAACGGTTTCATCCTTCACGGTGGAGAGCCAGCCCCGGTGGGGCCTAAAAAAGCGTTTGATTATCAGGGCTTTACGAACTTCAGGGTCATGCGGTCGCTCTCACCAATGGCATCAAACCGTGCGCGGTCTTTGTCCTTGTTCGTATAGGTGGGTGGCAGGGCCCATACGCCGCCGGGGTGGTCCGCTGTGTCCTTGGGGTTGGCGTTGATCTCGGACTGGTCTAGCAACTTGAAGCCCGCGCTCTGCGCCATGCGCAGCACATAGGCCACATGTACGTAGCCGCTCTCAAACTTGGGGTCGAACTGGCGATTGGGCGGCAGGCGGTGGTCTACCACGCCCAGCACACCGCCGGGCTTCAGCGCGTCGTACATGCTCTGGAACACAGCCTTGGTGACCGGCTCGCCTTCAGCTGCCCAGTTGTGCACATTGCGAAAAGTCAGCACCAGGTCGACCGAGCCTGCAGGCGCGTAGCTCAGCTTGGCCGGTGGCTCAAATACGCCCAGCTTTACTTTGTCGTAGATCGTCGGTTGGGCATCAAGTTTCTTCTTCAGGCGCTCGGCACCGCGGCGCGCGTATTCGCTGCTGGAGGCCGGGTCACTGGCGGCCAATATGAGTTGGCCTTTGTCACGCAGGTAGGGGGCCAAAATCTCGGTATACCAACCGCCGCCCGGGCTGATTTCGACCACGGTCATGCCCGGGGTGATACCCATAAAGCGCAAGGTTTCCACGGGGTGGCGCCATGCATCGCGCGCGACAAAAGCCGGTGTTCGGTGGCTAGCCGCTACAGCGGCCTTCAAAGCATCATCGGCGCGTGCTGAGCTGCTCAGGCCACTTAGCAATGACAGCGCAGAAAGCGCGAGGGTCCAATTTTTCATGTAAGTCCTAATAGGTTGGGAAAGAGACTAATGGAAGGGGGAGTCAGTCGGCACTAAGCCTTAGCGCATACCGATAACCGTGTCGCTGAAAATACCCGCAGCGCCCGCGGGCAGGCAGCGCCAGTAGGCATGGTGGGCCTGCACCGATCCGCCCAATGCGGCAGCAGCCTGCCAGCCCCAGCGTGGTTGGTACAAAAATGTGCGTGCCAGCGCCACCATGTCGGCATCACCCGCTTGCAAAATGGCTTCTGCTTGGTCCGGCTCGGTGATTAAGCCCACCGCCATGGTGGCCATGCCGCTGGCTTCACGCAACTGGCGCGCCAAGGGGACTTGGTAACCGGGTGCCACCGTAATTTTCTGCAAAGGAGAAATGCCTCCCGATGAGACGTGGATGAAGTCGCAGCCCAAAGCTTTCAGGCGTTTAGCAAACTCAGCGCTTTGGTCACCATCCCAACCACCTTCTACCCAATCGGAGGCTGAAATTCGCAAGCCCAGGACGCCCCTAAAGGCGGCGCGTACCGCGGCAAACACTTCCAAGGGATAGCGAATACGGTTTTCAAAACTACCGCCGTAGCTGTCGGTGCGCTGGTTGCTCAAGGGTGACAAAAATTGATGCAAGAGGTAACCATGGGCGTTGTGGATTTCAATAGCCTCTATCCCCATGCGGTCTGCGCGTTGCGCGGCTTCGACAAAGGCGTCGCGCACGCGGGCCATATCCGCCGTGGTCATCTCCAGCGGGGGCGCTTCGCTGGCCTTGTATCCGACCGCCGAGGGGCCCATAGGCTTCCAGCCCCCTTGCTCTGACGGCAGTAACTGCGCGCCTGCCCAGGGCACGGCACTTGACGCTTTGCGCCCGGCATGGGCCAACTGAATGCAGACGGCGGTGTGGGGTGCCAGCTTGCGTGCACGGTGCAGGTTGTTAGCCAGCGCCGCTTCGGTGGCGTCGTCCCACAGGCCCAGGCAGGCCGGGGTGATGCGGCCTTCAGGCACCACGGCGGTGGCTTCAATGGTGAACAGCGCGGCCCCACTGTTGAGCAAGTTGCCCCAATGCATCAGGTGCCAGTCAGTGGCCTGGCCGTCTATGGCTGAGTATTGGCACATGGGTGCGACAACCATGCGGTTGGGAAGGGTGAGTCCACCGCGGGGCGATGGCAAGGTAATGGGGGTGAAAAGCAGGCTCATAAGGGCGCGAGCTTAACCCCGACTTTTTATGGGGGTGGGCCGTGTGTATCATTCCCCTCCGGTAACCACAACCTTATCCAGGAGAACCCCGCCATGGCACTGATGGATTTCATCAAGAAACAGTTTATTGACGTTATTCAATGGACCGAAGATGGCGACGGCACCTTGGCCTGGCGCTTTCCTATGTCTGGCATGGAAATCCAGAACGGTGGCCAACTGGTGGTGCGCGAGTCGCAAATGGCCGTCTTCGTTAACGAAGGCAAGGTGGCCGATGTGTTTGGCCCCGGCACGCACAAGCTGACCACACAAACCCTGCCGGTGCTCACCTATTTGAAGAACTGGGACAAGCTGTTTGAGTCCCCGTTCAAGAGCGATGTGTACTTTTTCAGTACCCGCCAGCAAATCGACCAGAAGTGGGGCACGCCCCAGCCCATCACGATCCGCGACAAGGACTTTGGTGCTGTGCGCATTCGCGCTTTTGGTAACTACGCCTTCCGTATCACTGACCCCAAGCTGTTTCACACCGAGATTTCGGGCACGCGCGAAACCTATTCGGTGTCGGATGTGGATGGACAGTTGCGCGGCTTGGTGATGCAAAACATCAGCACCGCCATTGCCGCCAGCGGTATTCCTTTCCTGGACCTGGCCGCCAACCAGATGGAGTTTGCCAAGGCCTTGAGCGCGCAGTTGGAGCCCGAAATGGCCAAGCTGGGCCTGAAGATGGAGAGCATGACGGTGCAAAGCGTGTCTTTGCCCGAAGAGCTGCAAAAAATCCTGGACCAAAAAATTGGCATGGGCATGGTCGGCAACGACATGGGCAAATTCATGCAGTACCAGACCGCACAGGCAATCCCCAAATTTGCCGAAGGCGGCGGTGGGGGTGGCGGTGTGGCGGGTGATGCTATGGGGCTGGGCGCGGGTGTCGCGCTGGGCCAGGTGCTGGCGCAAAACCTGCAAGCCGGTTTGCAAGCGCAACCAGCCGCTGCCGCTGCGGTAGCGGTGGGCTTGAAGCCCGACGACATCATTGCAACGCTAGAAAAACTGGGTGACTTGAAGGCCAAGGGCATTTTGACCGCCGAAGAATTTGACGCGAAAAAGGCGGAGCTGCTCAAGAAGCTAGCCTAGCCATCGGGGGCCGGGCCCCCCTTTACCTACGCACAACCCTCTACCTCCCCTCCCTCCTTGGTCAGCGCTACCCAACGCTCCTACACCGCGCCTTGCCCTGGGTGCGGTGCGCCGGTGGAGTTTCGCTCTGCGCAATCCACACACGCCGTCTGCGGCTACTGTCAGAGCACGGTGGTGCGCAGCGGCGACGTGCTGTCGCGCGTGGGCAAGATGGCCGAGGTGTTTGACGACCACAGCCCGCTACAACTCTTTGCCACCGGCAAGTTCAACGATCGCAACTTCACGCTGATCGGGCGTTTGCAGTTCAAGACCGATGACGGCACTTGGGCGGAGTGGAACGCCTTCTTCGACGATGGCCAGACCGGCTGGCTGGCCGAAGACAACGGCGCCTATGTATTTGCCTTCCCCACCGACAACAAAAGCGAATTGCCCGCGGCAGATCGCTTTGTGGTGGGTGCCAATACTGCCATCAATGGCAAACCTTTTAGTGTGGCCAGCAAACAGCAGGCCGTGCTCATCAGCGCGCAGGGCGAACTGCCCAAGCTGCCACCCCTGGGCGAAAAATTCACGGTTGTGGAGCTGCGCGGCGATAACGATGTGCTCAGTATTGACTACGGCACGAGCCCGCCGCTGGTATCGCGTGGCACGGCGGTGCAGCTGGACGATCTGCAGCTCAAGGGTCTGAAAGACGAATCGGTTAAAGAAGAAAAAGGCCGCCAATTTAACTGCCCGCACTGTGGCGCGCCCGTGACCGTCACCTTGGCTACCAGCAAGAGCATCACCTGCGGTAGCTGCAATAGCCTGATCGATATGAGTGCCGGCATTGGCGGTGAATTGAAGTCGGCCGAGCAGGATGAACCTGTCCAGCCCTTGATTCCTTTAGGTACGCTGGGTGAGCTGCAAGGTACGAAGTGGCAAGTGGTGGGTTTTCAACACCGCATGGGCGTAGCACCGGGTGATGACGAACACTTTGGCTGGAGTGAATACCTGCTCTACAACCAGAAAAAGGGCTTCAGCTTTTTGGTGGATTCTGAAGAAGGTTGGAGCCTGGTGCGACCCACCACCGGTGCGCCCAAGTGGGCGGGTGGTAATGCCAGCAGCGCCACTTACCTGGGAACACCCTTTCAATTGAAATACAGCTACGACGCCGAAACCAATTATGTGTGTGGTGAGTTTTATTGGCTGGTACAGCGCGGCCAAAAAACCTTCAACCGCGATTTTGCAAATGGCAAACGCCTGCTGTCGCAGGAGCAGAGCGGCACCGAGGTGGTGTGGTCCACGGGTGACCAACTGCCCAGCGACACGGTAGCCAAGGCCTTTGGCCTAGAGGGCAAGAAAGACCTGTTGGAGCGTGACGACGTGGCACCCTTTAGCGCAGCGCCCAGCATGGGCATCACCAGCATCATTGTGCTGGTCGTGGTGTTGCTGCTGTTATCCCTGCTACTGAGTCGTTGCTCCAGTTGTGATCCTCAGGTCGAAAACTGCTCGTCTTCGTCATCCGGCTACCGTAGCACTGCAGGCTCGTATGGGGGCTACTCGGGCGGTGGTGGACACAAATAATGTTGGTATTTACTAGGAGAGTCTCATGGACATGGAACTGATTAAACCCGGTGCGATTCTCGCGTCACTGCTGTTCGCCTTGATCGGTGTAGCGGTGTTTTGGTTGTGTTTTGTGATCATCGACAAGATCACACCCTACGACCTGTGGGGCGAGATTGTGGAAAAGCAAAACCAGGCATTGGCTCTGGTAGTGGCTGCTATGTGTTTGGGCATCAGCATCATCGTGGCTGCAGCGATTCATTAGGCCCCACGCTTGTCTAGGGATGCACCCCGGCCCCTGGAGGTCACGCTTTTAGCCAGCGTTTTTGTCGTAGCCGCCTGTGGGCTGGTCTACGAGTTGGCTGCGGGGGCACTCGCTTCGTATCTGCTGGGCGACTCGGTCCTGCAGTTTTCCACCGTCATCGGCTCCTACTTGTTCGCCATGGGCGTGGGCTCTTGGATGTCGCGATTTTTTGACCGCCAGTTGCCCGCCCACTTCCTGCGCATTGAATTGCTGGTGGCACTGGCCGGTGGCTTTTTGCCTGCTTTGCTGTTCATGGCGCATGCCTATGCGCCTGGCGCTTTTCGAGCGCTGCTCTACGGCATGGTGGGCATCGTCGGCATTCTGGTGGGGCTGGAAATTCCATTGGTGATGCGCATCCTCAAGCGCGAAGTGGCACTCAAAAACCTGGTCTCACAGGTGCTGACCTTCGACTACCTGGGCGCGTTGGCCGTGTCGGTGGCGTTTCCGATTGTGCTGGTGCCGCATCTCGGGCTGATCCGCACCGGTCTGCTGTTTGGCTTGCTGAACGCTGCGGTGGCCCTGTGGGCGCTGTGGGTGTTTCGTTTCGAGTTACGCCGCTTTGCGGCCCATGCCGTGGCCTGCGGGCTGACGCTGGCGGTGCTAGCGGCGGGCTTTGTGCAGGCCGATGCGGTGACCAGTTTGGCGGAAGACAAGTTTTACCAGGACCGCATCGTGCTGGCCGCCACCTCGCCCTACCAGCGCGTGGTGGTGACCCAGGGACGCACAGGTGCCAAGCTGTTTTTGAATGGCAATTTGCAGTTTGCCGAGCGTGACGAATACCGCTACCACGAGGCTTTGGTGCATCCGGCCATGGCGGCCTTTGGCGCACCGCGGCGCGTGGCCGTGCTGGGTGGGGGGGATGGCATGGCGGTGCGGGAGGTACTGAAATACCCCAGCGTGGAGAGCGTCACTTTGGTGGAGCTGGACCCGAATATGACGCGCCTGTTCGCCCAAGACCCAGCCATGGTGCGGCTCAATGGCGGATCGCTGTCGTCACCCAAACTCACCATCGTCAATGCCGATGCGTTCCAGTGGTTGCAGGGGAGTGTGGGGGTAGAGCGTTCTGCGCAGGTAAAAGGAGGAGCCCGTAGGGCGGGGGACACGGAGCAGAGCGTTCTGCCCCCGGCGCTTCTTGACACTTTTGACGTGATCATTGTCGACTTCCCCGACCCGACCAATTTCTCGATTGGCAAGCTCTACACCAACAGCTTTTATGCCCTCTTGGCCGAGCGGCTGTCGGCCAGCGGCTACGCGGTGATTCAGACGACTTCACCGTTGGTGGCGCGCCAGAGTTATTGGACGGTGGCCACTACGATCGAGTCGGTCGGGCTCACCGCCACGCCCTACCACGCCAACGTGCCTAGCTTCGGTGAATGGGGCTACCTATTGGCCAGCCGCCGCCCTTGGCGCATGCCCACGGCTTTGCCCGAAGGCCTGCGGTTTTTGACGCCGCAAACCCTGCCGCTGCTGTTTGATTTTCCGAAAGACATGGCGCGTGTGCCCGCGGAGGTGAATCGCTTGTCGAACCAGGTCCTAGTGATCACTTATGAACAGGAGTGGGGCAAGGTCTTGCCTTGACCCACCGGTTGCCGCATTAAACCGGGTACACCTTGACCGGGCGGGTGGCCACTGGGAAGCCCGCATTGCCCAGCGTGTCAGCAATGGTCTTGTTGGTGTCAAAGTACACCTGCCAGTAGTCCTTGTTGTTGCAATAGGGGCGCACGGCCAGCTTGGGGCCAAACTCGTTGAATTCCAGAATCTCCACATCCACGCCCTGTTCTTTGGCCGTGTTCGCCACCTGGCCCACGGCTTCTTTGAGCAGGCCCATGGCCTTGTGCACATCAGCGCTACCGGCCAACTGGGCTACCAAGTCCACGCGGCGGTAGGGGTTGGCGGTGTAGTTTTTGATATCACCGCCCATGATCTTGGAGTTGCCCACGGTGGTCTTCACGTTGTCAGGCGTGTTGATGCTGGTGCCAAACAGGCCGATCTCCAGCACCGAGCCCTCTACGCCACCGGCAGTCACATAGTCACCGACCTTGTAGGGGCGCAGCACCAGCAAAAAGATGCCGGCCGCAAAGTTGGATAGCAGACCGCTCCAGGCCGCACCGATGGCGATACCGGCACCCGCCACCAGGGCTGCAAAGGTGGTCGTCTCCACGCCAAAGTAGCCCAAGATGGCCACCACCAGAATGATGTTGAGCGAGACAGTGATCAGGCTCACCATGTAGCGTTGCACGGTGGGGTCCAGCTCCTGGCGCGTCATGGCGGCACCTACCAGTCGCGTGGCCAGGTGGATGAGCCAGCGGCCCACCATGAAGGCAATTACCGCGCCAATGACCTTCAGGCCAAAGGCGATCAGAATGGGTTGTGCAGTGTCGATCCAGCTACTGACTTTGGACGTGTCCATGGAGGGCTCCCGAAATGAAAGCGGCCATGATATCGCCCTGCCGGGGCATGTATTGCCCTGCACGGGAAGAACTGGCGACAATGGCCTTTACATCCATTCCCATTCCAAGGAGTCAACATGCGGGGCAATGTGGCGGCAATCGTGCTGGTGCTGGTGGGCACCTTCTTTTTATTGAGCAATCTGGGCCTGATTGATATCAGTCTGGCGCAATTGGTCAAGACCTGGTGGCCAGTGATTTTGATTGCAGTGGGCCTGAGCCTTTTCTTCACACCCGACAAGCAAAAGAAGGACTGATGTCAATACCCTGGCGCAGACTGCTAATCGGGCTGGGCCTGGGGATAGGCTTGTGCGGCACGGCTGCACCGGCCGACACGGTTTTGCTGGCCACCGGGGACTATCCACCCCTGGCCGGTGAAGGCGAGCCGGATGGCGGGCTGCTGACGCAGGTGGTGGTAGCAGCCTACGCGGCCCAGGGTGTCAGCGTACGCCTGACCTATTTGCCGTGGCAGCGGGGTTACAACGAAACCTTGAGTGGCTTCTACACCGGCACTTTCCCTTACGTTAAAAATGCGGAGCGGGAAGCGCTTTTTTTGTTTTCCAACTCTCTGCATACCGACACCATTCGCCTGTTTGCACTTAGCAATGCCACGCTGCCGGTGCGTTGGTCGGGTAAGTCGATCTGTGTGCCGCTGGGCTATGGTATCCAGCAAATTCAGGCCTTTGCGCTGGCCAATGCCGCGCGGCTGGAGCGCCCAGCCAGTATGGTGAACTGTTTTCAGTTGCTGCAGTTGGGTCGGGTTCAAGGTGTGTGGTCGAGTGAGATCGTGGCTGAGCAAGTGACCCGCCCCCTGCGCGCGAGCGGCTTGCAGTACAAGCCCCTGATGCTGGAGGTGGACTATCCGGTCGACTACTACCTGATGGTTCCCCGCGTTCACCCGGATGCCGCGGGTGTCATCGCCCGCTTCAACACCGGGCTGGCACTGGCCCGCAAGTCAGGTGCCGTCAAAAAAATCCTGAGCCCCTTGGCACTGGGCCCCTTAGCCTCTGCGGGCTCCCTGCGCGCCACAAGCCTCTGAAACCCTGAGTCGCATGCAGCGCCGTGAACTCTTGATCTCTGCTGGCGTGGGCGCTGCGTGGGCGGCCTCTGGTTGTCGCCCTGCCGCAACGGCAGAGCACATCACAGGCGGCTTCACCGGCATAGACGCGACCCGTGGCCACAGCCTGCGTGATGCCCTGCGCTCTGGCAAGCCCTGGCCCGTGCCCGCAAAAATTGTGCACACCGGTGTGGTGATTGCGGGCGGCGGCGTGGCAGGTTTGGCTGCGGCGCGCGCGCTGCGCCAGCGGGGCGTGGAAGACTTTGCGCTGCTGGAACTAGAGGACACGGTGGGTGGCAATAGCCGCGCCGGCGCGCTGGGCGGCATGGCCTGCCCGCAGGGCGCGCACTACCTGCCGGTGCCTGGCCCCGGCGCGCCTGAGGTGCAAGACCTGCTGGAAGAACTGGGAGTGCGCCAGCGCGTGGCGGGCCGCTGGCAGTACGACGAACGCATCCTGTGCCACAGCCCGCAAGAGCGCCTGTTTTTTCAAGGCCACTGGCAAGAAGGCTTGCTGCCGCTGCAGGGCGTAGGCGCTGCCACGCTAGCCCAGTACCAGCGCTTTGCCAGCCTGGTCACGCAGTTGCGCGCCAGCGCCCCCTGGGTGCTGCCCATGCAAAACAAAGCGCTGGCCCCTGCGCAATCGGCACTGGCAGCTATGACTTTTGCCAGCTACCTGGCGCAAAACAATCTCACGGATGCCCACTTACGCTGGTACCTGGACTACTGCTGCCGCGATGACTATGGCGCGGGGCTCGACACGGTCTCGGCCTGGGCGGGTCTGCACTACTTTGCCAGCCGCCATGGTTTTCATGTGCCAGGGCAGGACGGTGATGACTCCACGGAGCGCGAGGGCGTGCTCACGTGGCCCGAGGGCAATGCCTGGCTCACCCGGCAACTGGCCATGCCATTGGGCGCGCGCGTGCGCACCGGTCGCGTGGTAGTGCGCATTGCCAATACCCGCAGCGGTGTGGAGGTGGACGCGCTGGACACGAGCACCCAGACACTGGAACGCTGGGTGGCCAAACGCGCCGTGGTGGCCTTACCCCTGTTCGTAGCTGCGCGCGTGGTGCAAAACCCGCCTGATTTTTTGCGCCAAGCGGCGCAGGCCACGGTGTATGCGCCCTGGCTGGTGACCAATTTGCAGTTGGCCGAACCGCTGGCAGACCGCCCCGGCGCAGCCCCCGCGTGGGACAACGTGCTCTACGGCACGGCCAGCCTGGGTTATGTGGATGCCATGCACCAAAGTCTGCAAACGGTGCCCGGCCCCACGGTGCTTACGCACTATCGGGCGCTAGGTCAAGGCCTGTTGGCCGACCAAACGGCGAGTCGGCGTCAGTTGTTGGAACGCCCCTGGACGGCCTGGCGGGATGAGATTTTGGGCGAACTATCTGCCGCACACCCCGACCTTGCTGCCAAAACCCGGCACATGGCGCTGACCCGTTATGGCCATGCCATGGCGATCCCTATTCCCCGAAAAAGTGGTCAAATCGGCCCCCAAAGCTCATGGAATGTGCGGGAGCAGCTATTAAAAAAAGAGCGATACCCGCAACGCCCCGCCCCGGTTTGGGAGCACCTGGGCTTCGCCCACAGCGATTGGGCGGGCTATTCTGTGTTTGAGGAAGCCTTCGCCTTGGGCCATGCTGCGGGTGGCTTGTCGTTGTAGCTTTGGTTGCACAGCAGCAATTTTTCAGCCGACTTTGAACAAATAGTTACAAGTTTGTATCAAATCGATGGAAATAAAACTCGAAAAGCGTGATTTATTACCGCGCATCGTGAGTCGCGTATGCTTAGTTACAAGCGAAATGCCACTAAGCGCGTGTGAGAATTCAGGGTTTCCCACTAGACGCTAGCTCCATTGCTCATTTGGCGTGGGTCATTTCTTGGTTTAGCCGGTCCCACCAACGTGCGTTGTAAAGGTATATCTGGATATGTTCGTACCCCGTTTTGTCGTCAAAGCCATCAGTTTTGCCTGCGTCCAGGCACTGTGTTCTATCGCCATCGCACAAACCAATGCGCCCACGGCCTCCCCCACCACCCTGCAGACGGCCGTAGAGCGCGCCGTGCTTCAGAACCCCGAGGTGAAGCTGCGTTTTCACAACCTGGAGGCTGTGAAATACGAGCGTGCCGCCGCCACCGGCAACTGGCTCCCCCGCATTGACCTGGAAGCGGGTGTTGGCCCCAAGCAAATCCTGACGCCCAGCCTGGCTTCTGCGCAAAACTATTCCAGCAGCCGGGCCCAGATTCAATTGAGCCAAATGCTGTTCGACGGATTTGCCACCAGCTCGGACATCAGCCGCCTCAGCCATACCCAGCAGACCGCGTACTTTGATTTTTTGTCAGTGAGCAACCAAACTGCGCTAGAAGCTGCCCGTGCTTATATTGATGTGGTGCGTTTCCGCCAACTGGTGGAATTGGCCGCCGCCAACTACACCACGCACCAGGAGGTGCACGACCGCATCAACCAGAAGGTGACTGCGGGTGTGGGCCGCCGGGTGGACCTGGAGCAAGCGGCCGGGCGCATGGCGCTGGCGGAGTCCAACTGGTTGACCGAAGTGAGCAACCTGCACGATGTGTCTGCCCGCTACCAGCGTTTGGTGGGCTCGGTGCCAGCGGAGTCGCTGGCCTCCTTGGGGGCCTTTGACAAGTTGGTACCTAGTGCCAAGGACTTTATGGCCCAAGCCGTGCGCAAGAACCCGGATTTTCTGGGAACGGTGTCGCAGATTCGCGCCTACCGCGCCGACCTGGCGTTGCGCAAGTCCGCCATGTACCCCACTGTACAGTTGCGCGCACGCCAGAGCTATGAGACCAACCAAAGCGGCATCAACGGCGACTACCGCGATTCTGCCATCGAGCTGGTGTTGAACTACAACCTGTTTCGCGGCGGCTCTGACACCAACCGCGCCAAGCAATACGCCGCCAAACTGGGCAGCGCCTTTGACCTGCGCGACAAAACCTGCCGCGATGTTTGGCAGACCGGCCAGATTGCATACAACGATTCGGTTCGCCTGCAATCCCAAATCAAGCTTTTGTCACAGCACGAGCTCGCTACCGGCAAAGCGCGCCAGGCCTACCAACAGCAGTTTGATATCGGCCAGCGCAGCCTGCTGGACTTGTTGGACACCGAAAACGAACTCTACCAAGCCCGCCGCGCACTGGCGAATGCCGAGTTTGACCTGACCCTGTCCCAAGTGCGGGTGTTGGCCGCCACAGGCTCTTTGCTGCCATCCCTGAAGCTACAGCCCATGGCGGCGGATCGACCCGAGGCCGGTGACAGCGCCGAAGACGGTGACGAGGCCCTGCTTTGCAGCCAGCAGGTGCAAACTGAAATGGTCTTAGACCGTGCGTTTGACTCCCGCCTCGCCAATTTGCCCTCAGAGTCCAAGCGGCCCAAGCCGGTCGAGGCCCCTACACCAGAAGCCCTATGCAAGGCCGAGCTGCCCAAAGTGGTGGAGACTTGGATTGGCGCTTGGAACCGCAAAGACCTGGTTACCTACCTCAGCACCTATGACGCCGCTTTTGTCCCTGCCAAGGGAATGAAGCGCGCCGCCTGGGAGCAGCTGCGCAAACAGCGCATCAACAAGAAGGGCGACATCAAGGCTGTGATCAGCGAGATCAAGCCCATTGCCTGCGAAGCCAAGTTGGCCGAAGTGTCATTCAACCAGGTCTACGACTCGCCGGATTACAAAGACTACGTGGAAAAAACCTTGTCCTTGGTGCGCGTGGACCAAGCCTGGAAGATTGTCAAAGAAACCGTGACCAAGGGCCGGACCTTCTAATTACCGGCACCCGCCGCAGCCCCTCCAAAAACAGGCCCCACGCGGGCCTGTTTTTTTTTGCACCCAGCGCTAGCATGCGCGGCCCGCTGAGTACTTGGTGGCACACTGCTGGCTTTGCGTAACATCCTTGCCACTGCGGAGTGTCTATGCCGACTGCCCCTACCAAGCCAAGCCCCCAGGCTCAGCAGCTCAAGTCCGTTATCACCGCGCGCGCGGTGGCCAACCCCACGCACCTGTGTGCTGATTTGGCGGCGCAGTTTGGCGTCAGCCGCTCCACCATGGGCAAGTGGCTGCGCCCGCACAACACCAATGCCCGCGTGGCCGCGATGATCGCCCAGGTATCCCCTACCCCCGAGGCTGCGCCGCAGCCCCTGTCTTCTCACTAAAACCTCAACTTCAACCTTAACTTCACCGCAACCGCCAACGTAGCTTTGACACCCATGAAATTTTCCAAAGAAAGCCGCTGCCAGTTTTTCAGTTCTGCCGCTCTCGCAGCCAGTTTGGTATTCACCGGCACCCTGTTGCCCGCCACTGCCGCCGGACCCAGCGTGTATGGCAAGCAACTGGTACAGACGATAGACGTGCCGCCCGATGCGCTGGCCAAGTTCGCGTTTTTTCAGGCCTCTAACAAAGGTGGCGGCACCGGCCTGCTGGTCGACAGTGAAGACTGGCGCGCGCCAGAGCAAAAATTTGCCACTTCAGGCAACCCCTACACGCTGGTGGTTAAGGTACAGGGCACCGTGGTGGCCGATGGCGATGCCACCACCATCTGGCAAACCGGCTGGTCCCAAGATGGCAGCACGCGCTACGGCCGCTTGCCCGCCATAGGCACCACCGGGGCCAAAGCAGGCCAAGCGTTTTCAGGCCAGGCCACGGCAGGACCCACCAGCTTCAAGGACGACTCGACTTACAGCCCCGTGGTCGGCTTGGTCAAGGCCAGCAACCTCAGAATCCAGAGCGTGCAGGTCGAGGTCTGGTCGGGTATCGGCAAGTCTTCTTGGCTTGAAAAGCTGTTCGCGGGCCTGCCCCTGCTCACCGGCCTGGTGTTTTTGGGCCTGGCCATTTGGTGGCGCAGGCGCTGAATCCGCAGAACCTGTGGCTCGCCGTGTGCGGCTCAGGCTGCCAAGATCTTCGCGCCTGGGTGCACTAGGGCAGTGGGTTGCCCGGCTGCCAGGTTTTTGCCAATTCTTCTGAGCGCACGATATCGACCGGGCTCAATTGCGATTTCAGGCCCATCATGGCTGCGGCGGAGCCCAGACCTGTGCTGTCACGCGGCGCAAGTTCGCTGGCTCGCACATCGCGGTCAAAAGCCTTGGCGGCCAGCGCATACAGGCTGTAGGCACGGGCGGGGTCTTTGGCCACGCCCAGGCCGGTGCTGACCAGGCGACCCATAGAATACAGGCCCGCTCCGTTACCCGCCTGGGCGGCGCGGCTGTAGTAGCTGACGGCCGCGTCCATTTGCCCTGTGTTTTTGCCTTGGAGCTCGGCAAAATAGCCCTGCCATACCCAGGCCATGGTGCTACCGGCGTTGGCCGCTTTTTGTAGCCACTGCTGGCCTTGCTCGGGTTCTTTGGGCGCACCACTGTGGCCCCAGGTCAACATGACGCCGGTCAACATCATGGCCTGCGCGTTGCCCTCGTCCATTAAAGGTTTGAGCGCTACCAGCGCCTTCTCGTAACGGCCGGTCTGGAACAGCTGGGTGGCCTCCGTCAGCCGTTTGTCGGTCAGCAGCTGCCCGCTGGCTTGATCGATGGCCTGCTGCCGCTCGGCCGCAATAGCCTGCTCGGCCTGCAGCTTCTTGGCGTTGCGCTTGGCCACCCAGCTCCAGCCCACGCCCACCACCATGGCCAGCAGCAGCATCCCCACCACCAAGCGCGCATTGCCCAATGGCGAGCGCTCAGCCACCACCGGGGTGTCGTCATCCTCATCCATCCGCTGGCTAGCCCGGCGCTGCGAGCCGCTGGACGCCGTAGCGGGCGTGGGTGCCACCTTGGCATAGGCCACCCCGCAGCCGGGGCACTGCCAGGCGGGCGCGGTGTCTGCCGCGCGGCGCTGGTATTTGCACTTGGGGCAGGTGGAGATGCTGGACGCCGCAGGCTGCTTGTCGGCGTTCAGGGTGGCGGGTTGGGATAAGGGTTCGAGTTTCAGATCCATAGTGGGAACGGAGTTTACGCGCTGCGCGTGTTAAGGTGCCAAATACGCCTTTCAGGCCGTGGATAGTGCGGGAGCAGCTCACCTTTTGATAGCGAGCATGGCCCCCACTCTAGTCTATGGGTGTAGCATTCTGACGACACCGTAAGCACACCCAGCAGCAGCCTGACACAAGTCCGGCGTCAGAATTTGCGAGAATTGGCCTAAATCGTGCATGCCCCGGTTTGAGCCGTGCTGGGCTGCACCCGCACATTACCCAAGTTGGAAAGGAGCCATGATGAAACAAAGCGTATGCGCCCGCCGCGCCATGGGGCTTCTGATCAGTCTTTTGGGCTGCGGCATTTTGAGCCTGCAGGCCGGAGCGCAAACTATTGGCACCGAAGCCCAAGAACAGGTTTGCCGCGATACGGTGAGCAAGTTTGAAGAGAGCATGGCCTTTATACGCAAGTCGGTCGGCTACGAGAAGGCCGCCGAGATGAAAGAGGCCCTATTGCCCAACAAGCTCGAATCGGAGCTGTTTGCCAAAGAGGGCTACTGCGGCGTGGCCCGCCATCTGCGTGCCAAAAAGCTGATCGGCAAGTGATAGCCACCCAGCGCCGCTTAACTCAAGCTTTGCAGCGCCCGCGCCAGTTGGGCGTGGGCATCCGTCTCCAGCACCACGTTGTGCGCCACCACCAGGCGTTTTACTGGCCACTGCAGTAGTTGGCGTGCACTGGCCTGGGCGGCTGCTTTGTCGCGCACCAGCAGGCGCACGCTGCGCGGCACGTCCAGGCGCGCATGCACCGCCGTGAGCTTGGCATAGAGCACGGTGGCCCATGGCATGTCGCCCTGCATCCACTGGCACAGGTCGGTCAGCACCAGCGTGCCGCTGGGCGCGTGAAACCAGTCCGTTTCATTGGCCAGCGGAATACCTTCAAACAGCAGGTGATCTAGCTCCGGGCACCAGGGGCCGGTGCCAGGCGCGGGCAGGTCTTGCATCTGGCGGAGGTCAGGGCGCTTTTTGCGCAGGCCGGGCGCACCAAAGAGCTGGGCTTGGGGGAACTGGTCTGCGCAGTCACCCGCAAACAGGTGGTGCGTCTTGCTAGGCGCAACGATGTAGGCCACTTCGCCCAGCGCCAGCAGCTCGGCGCGCAGTGCAGGGCCAATGGGCACCGGCGAGTGCAACCAAAGCCGCCCGCCCGCTAGGCGCACCACCGTCATGCGGCTGGAGATGGCCAGGCCATTGGCTTTGAAGTGGTGCGTGGTGTGCCACAGGTTGGGGGCTAGGGGTTCGAGCATAGTTGCCATTTTGGCATCAAAAGACAGAGAGATAGCTACTTGTCAGTACATTGGCCGGACGCTATCATGCGCAGTATCCAACCCCGAAAGGAAAAGCCATGACTGCAAGCCTTGTATCCAAGTCTGAGCGCATCGACGTGCGGGCGAGCCTGCCCGTTAAACTTTTGCTGCAGGAGGCCGCCCGTGCGGCCCACAAAAACGTCAGCGAGTTCATGCTGGATGTATCCATTGCAGCGGCCAACCAAATGCTGGCTGATCGTTTGCGGTTCGAGTTGTCAGCGGAGCAGTGGGCGGCCTTTGAGGCCGCATTGGATCAGCCGGTACGCGCCAAACCCAGCCTTCAGAAATTGCTGGATGAGCCAGGGTTGCTGGGTTGAGCGCAAGAAGCTATGACCCGGTGCGCAAACTGGACGCGTCAGACCGTGTCGCTGGCTTTAATTGTGGCCAGCCGGAGTTAGACCAATACCTGCAGCGCTTTGCTTTGGGCAATCAAAAAGCCAACAGCGCCAACACCTATGTCGCCTGCTGCGCAGGCGATGTCGTGGGCTTCTACAGCCTGGCGGTGGGCAGCGTCGTCCCCAGTGCTGCGACCTCCCGTGTCATCAAAGGCTTGCCGCAGCACCCGGTGCCAGTCATGCTCTTGGCCCGGCTGGCGGTGGACCATACGCACCAGGGCGCAGGCCTGGGCCGGGCTTTGCTCAAAGACGCATTGATTCGCACCGCCAGGGCCGCCGATATTGCCGGCATTCGGGCGCTGCTGGCGCATTCCAAAGATGAGGAGGTCAGGAACTGGTATCTCCAGTGGGAGTTCGAGCCCAGCGCTACGGACCCCTTGCATCTCTACCTGTTGATGAAAGACCTGAAGGCGATGGTTTCTAACGCCGCCTGAAACATGCCAAATAGCCTGTTTAGCCCGTGGATAGTGCGGGAGCAGCTCACAAAATCATAGCAATGACACTCTGTAACGGGTTTTAGAGGGGGCCGTGAGCCGGGGTGCGGATAATCGGCCTCTTTGTTTCCGCATCCTTGCCCATGCCACCCAACCCCTCAGAGTCCACCCCGTTCGCTGTCTCCCCAACCGGGCGCAGCCGCCTGCAGCGGGGTTTTCTGATCCTGGCGCTGGTGGGTTTGGTCTTGCTGCTGGGCTTGTTGGTGGCCGTGGCGGTGGTGTTCCCGCAGTTGCCGGATACCAGCACGCTGTCCAACTACCAGCCCAAGCAGCCGCTGCGCGTGTACACCGCTGATGGGGTCGAGATGGGCGGCTTTGGCAGCGAGCGGCGCGTCTACCAGCGCATTGACCAAATCCCGCAGTTGATGAAAGACAGCCTGCTGGCTGTCGAAGACACGCGCTTTTACAAGCACAGTGGGGTCGACCCCATTGGCGTTGCCCGCGCGGCATTGGCCAATCTGACGGGAGGGCGCACCCAGGGAGCCTCCACCATCACGCAGCAGGTGGCACGCACCTTCTTTTTGAATCGTTCCAAAACTTGGGATCGCAAGTTCAAGGAAGCGCTGCTGTCCTTCAAGATCGAATCCCAGCTCAGCAAAGACCAGGTGCTGGAGCTGTACATGAACCAGATTTACCTGGGTGGGCGCGCCTATGGCTTTGAGGCCGCGGCCCAAACCTACTTTGGCAAAACCTTGGCTGCGCTGACCCCAGCCGAATGCGCCATGCTGGCCGGCCTGCCGCAAAACCCCTACTTTGCCAACCCGTTCACCAACCTGCAGCGCGCCCGCACGCGCCAGCTGGTGGCCCTAGCGCGCATGCGCACGGTGGGCGTGATTGATGAGGCCCAGTACCAGGCCGCCAAAGACGAAAAGCTGAGCCTGCGCAGGCAAAAATCAGTCGAGGTGCATGCCGAGTATGTGGCCGAGATGGTGCGCCAGCAGGTCTATGCCCAGTTTGGTGAGCTGACCTACACCACCGGCCTGAATGTGACCACCACCCTGCGTGCCGCCGACCAGCAAGCCGCCTACACCGCGCTGCGCCGCACGCTGATTGAGCATGAGCTGCGCCAGGCCTGGCGTGGCCCCGAGGGGTATGAAGCCCTGACCGCCGATCTGGCCGATACCGAGCCGGGCGTGGCGCACATGCTGTCGGATTACGACGACGACGACACCCTGCGCCTGGCCATCGTCACCCGCGTTGCCCCCAAAAGCGTGAGCCTGGTGCTGGCCAATGGCGAGAGCATCAAGGCCGAAGGCATCGGCCTGCGCCAAGTGCAAGCCGCGCTGTCCGACAAAGCTGCCAGTGCCTTGCGCATCAAGCGCGGTGCCGTGGTGCGCGTGCTGCAGCAGGGCAAGAACTGGACGCTGACCCAGTGGCCCCAGGCCGAAGGTGCCTTCGTGGCGCTAGACCCGCACAACGGCGAAGTGCGCGCTCTGGTGGGCGGCTTTGATTTCCACCGCAACCAGTTCAACCATGTGACGCAGGGCTGGCGCCAGCCCGGCTCCAGCTACAAGCCCTTTATCTACTCTGGGGCCATAGAGTCGGGCGTGCAGCCCGACACGCTGATCAACGACGCGCCCATGGAAAACGTGGGCAGCTGGGACCCGCAAAACGACGATGGCAGCACCGATGGCCCCATCACCCTGCGTGCCGCGTTGGCGCGCTCCAAAAATTTGGTGTCAATCCGCCTGGTGCAGCTGCTGGGGCCCCAAGGCGCGCGCGCCTGGACCAGCCGCTTCGGCTTTGACCCCGAGCGCCAGCCCGACAATCTGACCCAGGCCCTGGGCACCGGCGCCACCAATCCACTGCAACTGGCCGGGGCCTACGCCGTGCTGGCCAATGGCGGGCTGCAGGTCAGCCCGCAGTTTGTGCGCCGTATTACCAACGCGGCCGGTGGCGTGGTGTTTGAAGCCCCGGTACAAACCCCGGGTGAGGAGCAGCGCGTGGTGCCCCAGCGCAATACGTTCATGGTCAGCAGCCTGCTGCAAGAGGTCACCCGCAGCGGCACGGCCGCGCGCGCCCAGGCCACGCTGAAGCGCCCTGACCTGTATGGCAAAACTGGCACCACCGACGATGTGGTGGACGCCTGGTTTGCCGGTTTTCAGCCCGGCCTGGTGGCCGTGGTGTGGGTGGGGCATGACACCCCGCGCAGCCTCGGCTCTCGTGCGTCGGGCTCGGCGCTGGCGCTACCGGCCTGGATTGAGTTCATGGCCACGGCCCTGAAAAACGTGCCGGTGCAAGAGGTGCAGCCGCCTGCAGGTGTGGTGAAAGTGGATGACGATTGGCGCTATGCCGAGTGGGCCGAGGGTGGCTTTATTCGTACCCTGGGGATGGACGACCAGGCGATTAGCCCGGCGCTGATTGTGAACCCGCAGGCGGTGGTGGAGACGCCGCAGTAGAGTGGTATTTTGATGACGGCTCAGGCGGGTTGAGGCCCAAAGCGGGCACACAGTTTTCATATGATGCTGCTCTAAACCAGTCACTCACAACCGCATCTACAGACCCGGCCCAACGTCGAAGTTGAGCCGAGAACAGCGGCTGGGTGCCTAAGGCCCAGAATGGAATTGGGGCATTGAGCATACGCGGAGACACTAAGAAGACTGACGTTGCTATGAAAAGAGAAGCTGCTCCCGCTCTATCCATAGTCGGCTGCGAGGCCGATTTGAAGGATGAATGGGACTCAGCATTGGGTCTTGTGAGGTCTTGCAATCAAAATCAATCAATTGACTGAAAGTGGAATGCACATTAACGACACCCCAACACCATTGCAGACGGCGGTACAACAGGGCGGCATCAGCAAGCCATTTGTTCTATGTGCCAACTTTTACTCACGCGCTAGAACACTCTTCAAAGCAGGCCAGCGAATTCTGTCGGCCATTTCCATTGCCGTTCTTGGGATCAGCATGAGTGCATGTTCAAAAACCATCACATGGAAAGAAGAAGTTCTATTGCATGACGGCACAAGAATGATGGTTTCGCGCTCACAAACCCACTCCGGCGCTGGCGAAATTGGGCAGGGCCAGCCCATAACCGCCATTTCTATTACGTTCACGCCAACTAAAGCGGATCGGCCGATCACTTGGGAGTTGGGTGAATCCACGATTCGCGCTGGTCAGGTCGATTTAGATTTGTTAGGGTTGGACATAGTACAGGGCACGCCGTACATCGTCACGAGTCCCGTAGGTTGTCTTGTTTATGGCCAGCTTGGAAAACCCAATCCCCCCTATTTATTCTTCAAGTACGTGGGGCAACAGTGGCATCAGATTCCGCTGCAAGAGTTCCCGGCTGAGATTGCAAAACCCAATGTGCGGATATCAATTTATAGCATTGAAGAAATCAAGCGCATCGAAGAGCAATGGGGTTTCGTTACAGCTGCGAGTACACAACTGGACAATCTCGGCTTGCAACAAGCGGAACTCAAGTTCATTCATCGCAAACCCATTGTCCCCACAGGAAGGTCGGCGTCTCTAGTGGATTGCCCAATTCCGACCGGACCAGATGGATTACCTATCCCAGCGGGATCAAAAGGCGACAAACAGTAGGTTTTCTGATCACCAAAGACCACCCATTCAACGAACTTAGCAAGGGCCAAAATTATGGCAACACAGTTTGAAATTGATTGCGCATTGATGGTTGGCCGGGTCTACCAAACGACGCGTGCCGAGATCAATACCGTCCCAGTTTCTCAGGTTGGACAGAATTCAATTACATCTCTCGTGATAGGGTAGACAAATCGTGTACGTCATCGGGCTACGTGAAGGCGAGGCGCGCAATCTGATTGCGCAGCACTTTGTGGATCTGACCCCTTTGCTGGGGTGGCATGCGACAAATCTACGACCGACCCACTAAAGGCATCTCGATGAACTTGCCGCAAGCGGTCATTCATGAAAGCCTGGTTTCGCCCGCATTGCGGGTCTAGAGTTTTCTCGATACCCGACCTTCAATTTTGGGTACCCGCTTCGGAGAAAAGTGGCTAGATCCATGAGGCCCGTACCAGCCATTCAACTTTCCAAGATGCGGCCATTCAAATCCTTGGTTGAACCGCCCTTTGCGGACCAGCACGGTGGGTGAAATGGTGGGAAGCCGATTAAAAGCCGTTGTCTACCCATTGGTTGGACCTTGCATATTCGGTGGCCTACAGTGTGATTTGGAGTTCAATTTCGCACCCAGCTCCTGATGTTTTGGGCTCAGACCAACTCTGCGAGATATGGCTCGACGAATAGTAGTTCGTGTTTCTGAACCTGTAGCCATCCGCTTTGCGTTCCACATACCGGTGTCGCACTTCGATGTGACCGTCGACTCGTGATGTATTCAGGTCTAGGTACAGCTTTGTGCATGTCGCCGTATCTTCGGCCAAGTATGTTTCTTGATACCTAGATGCGCGATCGTAGTCATCAAGAATGATTGCGATTTCAGGCTCCGAGCTATTGGCAACCTTTGCGAACACCTTGTTATTGGCAATCTTTATGGACCAAGTGCCTTTCCGTTTGTGGGTCAAGGCGATTAGTGCGCTCTTTGATTGAGCTTTGGTAAGGCCCACGCGCAAAGTCGGGCCATTGACCCTTCTCAGGGGTCCTTGGCATTCTTCTCGGGATTCTGGAGGACTGAATACTTGCTCGATGTACTTGCTAAGAACGTTCGCTCCTTCCACCTGACCGCCTTCACTCAATACCTTTTTAGAACTTTCGAAATACCCCTTTAGGACAGGGCTGTTGTTTGAGAAAGACGTCGTACGTAAGCTAATAACTGAAAAGTCTCGGCCTACTAACCTCTGGACGCCTTCGAAATAGGTGTTACCTGTTTTTCCAAACTGAAACGGATTGAGCCTCTGTTGAAGCGTCGGCGCATATCCGAGGCAATATGCTTGTTCCTGAACCTCTTTGGGATCGGCAAGTGGAATATTCATCGCAGCTAAAAGGCTACGCCAGTGATCGATGTCGACTTGGCTACCGACGACCAAAATCGAAATCCAAGATTGGGCCAACCTGCCGCCTTCAACGAGGATCATGCTGGCAAATGGGAAGCTCGCGACTGTGCCCGAGTAAACGTGGACTCCGTTGCTAACTGGCAAGACGCGATGTGTCTTCTGGACCTCGCCAAGCTCCGTTCCTACCAGAGGAAACAAGACTGTTAGTTCTTCTGTACTAGGTACCGTAGCTGCGATAGCTTGCCTAGCACCGGGCAGGAAGTTCAAACAGAGAACAAACAAAATTGCGTGAAAGTTGGTGATACGCATGGCAGCGTCAATCCTGTGCGGGCCTTAGCGAGACCCAACGTGATGTCCAGAACTTGGAATACACCTCTTTAAGTCGGACTCTAATCCATAAGTAGATCAAACAAAGGTGAGAACTGCGTGTCCAGGCGTTCGCTGCCTGGAACGAGGCAATCTGCGCCAAAGATGATGACGGTGTGATGGTGGTCTAGCCGAACTGCAACGGAATTTCAGCCCTCCGCTGGCAAGTTGACAATACCCTCTGGAGCCGGGCGACTACTCAGTCGTTGAGTTTGAAGTGAAACTCTTGCGTAGCGGTGACTTCACCCGCATTCACATTGCACCGGTATTGCAGCATCGCGGCTTTGACTGCAGGATAGAAAATGCGCGGACCGCTCAACTGAGTGATCTGTATCACCACCCCGTCTTTGATCAGCGCGGTGGCCCGCACCACACCGGCAGCACCTTCCGCAACGGCTTTGCGCGGCATTTCTGGAACCACCATGTAGTGGCATGTCGTGCCGATGGACACATCAACCGGTGCAGTTGAACGGGCCAAGGGCTGTGCTGCGGCCACGGGCGCCGTGGTCGAGGCTTGTGACATGGGTGTGCCCGTTTCCACGACGACAGACTGGGTGGTGGGCTCAATGTTCACTTCGGACTGCACGATGCGAACGGGTGGCACCTCTTGCGTGATTTGCTTGCTCAGGGGCTCCAATGTGGGTTTGGGCGGAAGGATCAGTGGCGGGATTTCCACCTCGGTTACCGCCAACAGCGTCACGGTGGGCTTGGCGAATTGAACAATATCCCGGTGCAGGCCATTGACCAGACCGTAGGCCAAAAGTAGGTGCACGCCAATCACCACGGCCATGCCGGGCAAGCGGCTGGTGCCATGGGGGTGGTAAACGCGGTTGTTACTCAAAGCTGCCATGGGATCGACTCCTTGTGAAAATTGAAGAACAAGCGTGTGCACTGCACCCGATGTCTATTCTTCATCGTTGTCTACCGAGCGTCAATCGAAAGTGGTCACTTCACCACGGTATGTCGATAAAGGATCAAATCGACCTGCGAGCTTCGCCCGCAAAGCGGCTGTACAAAACTACGCCAAAACACCGAGCCTATGTTTCTGAACTACGGCCAATAGCCCTAGCGCCATGCCGCTAGGTGTTTGTCGCCAGCCCAAGTACTGAGTCATCTCACAAGACCGAGTTCTCTTAGCCTTAGCAGGCACTGGACAACAGAACTCACCGAATCGAACTGGCACCGGTATCTACCAATTCACCCCGGCCCATAAATTGCATATCGGTCCCCCTTTATGGACCCACACACCACCCTGCGCCGTGACCTGTTCAAGAGCGCTCTCCTGGCTACGCTGGCGCTTTTCTTATTACCGGCGCTCACTTATGGCTTTGTGCGCTATGCGCAGCGCGCGGACGATGTGACATTTTTGCGCAGCATGGAGGCGCGCTTTCAGACAGAAACTGCGCTTAGCTTTGAGGAGCGACAGCAGCGCATGGATTTTTACCGGGCGCGCCCGCTCTCCAAAATTTGCGCCAGCAACGAGCCTGAGGCCCAAGACTACCGTGAGGCGATGTGCGAGCCCTGGGGTGAGACCTGGCAGTTTCACTATGTGCGCAAGGCGGCGGGCTGGTCTCTGGTGGGGGGGGCGGTGCTGATGCTCAGCATTGCGGGGCTGGGCGCGCTGGCGTTTAAGAGCCGCAAGCTGCAGTACCGCAGCTTTTTGGTGGGCTGGCGCGTGCTGATGGTGGCCAGCGCACTGGCAGTGGTGTTGCAGGGTTTCTTTGCGGTGTGGCTGTCGTTTTGGGTGACCGCTTTCTTATGGCATAAGTACTACATCAAGCTCATTGTGGTGGCGGGCCTGTTGGCGCTGGGTGGTGTGGCGGCCATTGTGGCCAAGATTTTTCACAAAACGCAGAGCAGCAATGGGGTCGATGGTGAGGTGCTGACCGAGGCCCAAGCGCCCCTGCTGTTGCGCCGCATCAAACACTTGGCCGACCGCATGCGCACACCGGTGCCAGACCATATCGTGGTGGGCATAGACACCAATTTCTTTGTGACCCAGGCACCGCTTACCGTGGGCGGCAAAACCCTGACTGGGCGGTCTTTGTTCATGAGCATTCCGCTGCTGCGGGTACTGAGCACCCAAGAGGCCGATGCCGTGCTGGGCCATGAGCTGGCGCATTTTCGGGGGGGTGACACCCAGGCCAGCGCGCTCTTGGGGCCTAAGCTGCTGCAGTACGACCAGTACGTGGAGGGCATGCGCACTGGGGGCCTGACCGTGGTGGTCTACCCTTTTATGCAGCTGTATCGCACGATTTTTCAGTTGGCTTTGTCGACCGACAGCCGCAAGCGCGAATTCCGCGCCGACCACCTGGCCGCCAAGCTGGTGTCGCCCCAGGCCATAGCCCAGTCGCTGATCAAGATTTCGGCCTATGCCAACTACCGCGCCAACACCGAAAGCGCGCTGTTCCAAAGCGACAACCAACTCCAGGGCACGCTGGGTATTGGGGCCAAGGTGGCGCAGGGCCTGTACCCGTATGCTGCCTCCGACGAGTTTTTTGACGACATGCGCACCGCGCACATTCCGCACCCCTTTGACAGCCACCCGCCACTAGAGCAGCGCATGAAAAAGGTCGGCCACGTGGTGGAGCCTGCGGCCTATGGGGCGGTGGTGGCCGAGGTACCCAAGCGCACCTGGGCCGATGACATCATTGATGCCCGCGACATTGAAGACCGCCTGTGGAATGCCTATGAGCAGCAGTTCGCCAGCAACCACGACATGGCCCTGGCCTACCGCTACGAGCCCGCCAATGAAGAGCAATTGGCGCATGTACTCAAGTACTTTCCACCCGTGGCCTACAAGCTGCGCAACAACGCGCAAGTCGAGGTCAACTACCAGGGCATCCTGCCCGCGGATGAGGCGTTGATCCCCTGGGATAGCGTGAAGGCGCTGCAGTACAACGAAAGCAGCTTTGGCGATAGCCTGACCGTGACCTTGAACGAAAAGGGCCTGGTGGGTGCCAAGACCACCAAGGTCAAACTCGGCGGGCTGGGCAAGCAGAAAGACGACTTTAACGCGGTGGTGGACCGCTACTGGCACCGCCACCAGGTGATGCGCGCGCAGCAGTAAAGCCAGGCCCCTAGGGAAGCACCCGTAGCGTGGCAGAGCGCGGCAAAGCGCTGCCTATAATTTACGCAGCCCTGCCGCCTACCCTGCGGCTGGGGCGCTGCCCGCTCTTCCCCCTTTCCTTACCCAGGATTCCCATGAAACTCCACACCACCGTGTTGGCCGCCTGCCTTGCTGCATGCTTGCCAACGGCCTTTGCCGCCCCATCGAACACAAGCCCCAGCCCAAGTGCCCTGCCCGCCGTAGCGCGTGGCGGCATCTTGCAACCCACGGCGGCGCAAATACCCGCCCTGTGCGATGCCAGCTTGGCGGACGCTAAAGCCCGCATTGAGGCCCTCAAGGCCTTGCCTTTGAACAAGGCGACTGCCAAGACGGTACTCACCGCTTGGAACGGCCTGGACATCGTGCTGCAAGACATTGGCGGCCCCATAGGCCTGCTGATGGAAACCAGCCCCGATGCCGAGGTGCGCCAAGCCGCTGAGGCTTGTGACCTGAAGCTGTCGGCCCTGCCCAATGAGTACCTGCAGAGCGAGGCGCTGTTCAAACGCGTAGAGGCGGTGCGCACCGGCAATGCCATTGACGCCGTGGCGCGCCAAAGCATTCTGGACGACTTCAAAGAGCGCGGTGTCAACCTGGCCGGCCCCGCGCGTGAGCGTGCCAAGCAAATCTTTGAGCGCCTGGACAAACTGGCCCAAGACTTTCAGCGCAACACCCGTGATGTGACCACCAAGCTGGCGTTTTCTGAGGCCGACCTCAAGGGCGTGCCCGCTGCCGCATTGGCCAGCCGCGCCAAAGACGCGCAAGGCAACTACGTGTTTGGCCTGGACTACCCCGAGCAAGATGTGATCATGCGCGGTGCTGAGCTGGAGTCCACCCGCAAGACCTTTGCCATGGCCTTTAGCCAACGCGGTGGCCAGGCGAATCTGGATCTGCTCAAAGAGGCCACCGTGCTGCGCCTGGAGCTGGCCAAGCTGATGGGCGACACCAGCTTTGCCGACTGGGCGCTCAAGCGCAAGATGGCGGGCAACGCTGCCGATGTGAACCGCTTCCTGGCCGATGTGCAGGGCCGCGTGGAAGCCCTGGAGCGCCAAGAGATTGAAGAGCTGCGTCAAGAAAAAATCAAGTTCACCGGCGATGCCAATGCGGTGCTCAAGTCTTGGGACACCACCTACTTTCAGACCCGCCTGAAGAAAGCCCGCTACAGCGTCGACCAGGCCGAAGTGCGCGCCCAGTTCCCCACCGAACCCACCATCGACTGGATGATGAAGGTGACCGCCACGCTGTACGGCGTGAAGTTTCAGCCCAACAAATCATTGGCGGTGTGGCACCCTGATGTGCGTGGCTATGACGTGATGGAGGCCAAGACTGGCCAGTACCTGTCCAGCTTTTACCTGGACCTGTTCCCGCGCGATGGCAAGTTCAAACACGCCGCCGCCTTCCCGGTGCGCGGTGTCTCTTTGGCGGAAAAGCGCACGCCGGTGTCCGTGTTGGTCACCAATTTCAGCCGTGAAGGTTTTAACCAGGACGAGCTGGACACGCTCTTCCACGAGTTCGGCCACATCATGCATGGCGTGCTCTCCAAAACCCGCTATGTGCTGAATGCCGGTACCGGTGTGAAGCGTGATTTTGTCGAAGCGCCTTCGCAGATGTACGAAGCCTGGTCGCGCCGCCCCGAGTCGCTGGCGCTGTTTGCGTCGGTGTGCGCTGCTTGCAAGCCGATTGACGCCAAACTGATCGCGCGCATGAACGAATCACGCGCCTTCGGCCAGGGCCGCCGCTATGCCACCCAGCGCTTGTTCGCGGCCTATGACATGTCCTTGCACACGCCCGTGGCGGTAGACCCGCTGCAGGCTTGGATCGACTTGGCCAGCAAAACCCCGCTGGGCTATGAGCCGGGCACGCTGTTCCCCGCCGCCTTTGGCCACCTGATGGGCGGCTACCAGGCCGGCTACTACGGCTATATGTGGTCTGAAGTGCTGGCGCTGGACATGCGCTCGGCCTTTGGTGCCAATGTGATGGACACCGCCAAAGGTGCCAAGTACCGCAAGCTGATTTTGGAAAGCGGCGGCGAGCGCCCACCAGCCGAGCTGGTGCAAGCCTTTTTGGGTCGCAAGCCTTCGCCCGAGGCTTTCTTCCTGGAAATCACCGGTAAGAGCCAGGCTGCCAAGCCCTAATACGGCCCTAATGCGACCCGAAGCGGCCCGAAAATTGCGTGCCTAGGCGGTTACCGCAGTAGCGGCGCGGTCACCCCGCGCCGCTACACTCCAGCCCTTTGACCCTTGCGAGGAAATGCCATGCAGCACGTCGTTTTCAATCAAAAAGGTGGTGTCGGCAAGTCCACCATCACTTGTAACTTGGCCGCCATCAGCGCCTGGCAAGGGCTGCGCACGCTGGTGATCGACCTGGACTCCCAGGGCAACTCCACCCGCTACCTGCTGGGTGCGGATTTGCCTGAAGACATGCCCAATGTGGCGGAGTTTTTTGAGCAAAGCCTGAAGTTCACCATTCGCGACAAGGCCGCCAAAGACTACACCGTGCCCACCCAGTGGGAGGGGCTGGACGTGATGCCGTCGAGCCCCCTGCTAGACGAGCTGCACAGCAAGCTGGAAAGCCGCCACAAGATCTACAAGCTGCGCGATGCACTGGAGCATTTGGCCGAAGACTACGACCAGATCTACATCGATACGCCCCCAGCGCTTAACTTTTACACCCGCAGCGCGCTGATCGCGGCCCAGGGCTGCCTGATTCCGTTTGACTGCGACGACTTCTCACGCCGCGCGCTGTACACGCTGTTGGAAAATGTGAAAGAAATCCAGGCCGACCACAACCCCGAGCTGCAGGTGGAGGGCATCATCGTCAACCAGTTTCAGGCCCGGGCCAACCTGCCCCAGCGCCTGGTGCAAGAGCTGATCGACGAGGGTCTGCCGGTGCTGGAACCCTACCTGGGCTCATCGGTGCGCATCCGCGAATCGCATGAGCAAGGCCTGCCCATGATCTTCCTGGACCCCAGCCACAAGCTGACCCAGGAATTTGTAGCGCTGCATGATTCTCTGCTGTAGTTGCTATATAAATAGGAGCTTCTCCCGCACTATCCACGGCCTGAACAGCCTATTGGGCACTGCAAACCAATGGGTAAAGTCGGCGGCACATGAACACAACTTGCGGGTCGTGCGTCGCTCCCCTTGTGTTGTAAAAGTGTATAAACGCAAGAATTGAGTAAGCCTGAGCCTTGGTTTATTCCGCCCTTCGCGGATACTCGCTCATCTTTTCAACCCAGCCCTGTGTCACAAGGGCTATCACCCGCAGTCAGGGACGGTCATGTCAGCCAGCACAACAGCGCTCCTGCAAGACGCGCAGCCCGCCAACGCGCGCGCAGATTCTTCAACATCGGCCGCGCCTCACGCCGCGCCCTTTGGTCTATCAGCCCTAGCCGCCCTGTGCGCCCTGGCCCGCTTCCACCAAGTCGCCGCCGACCCCGCCACACTGGCCCACCAGCTTGGGCTTACTCCCAACCACGCCCTCACCGTAGACGACTTGCTGCTGGCGGCCAAGCACTTGGGCCTTAAAGCCAAACGCAGCCGCAGCTCCGTAGACCGCCTGGGCCTGCTGCCCCTGCCCGCCTTGGCCCTGATGCGTACTGAGGATTCCAGTCTCCACGTAGTCATCCTCGCCCAAAGCGACGGCCAGCGCGTGCTCTACCAAGATGTCTCAGGTTCAGCTTCAAGCCCAGCGTCCTCCGCCCCCACCATCCAGCCCGCCGCAGACTTCGCCCAAGCCTGGAGCGGTGAGCTCATCCTCATCACCAGCCGCGCCAGTCTGGCCGGGGCCCTGGCCAAGTTCGACTTCACCTGGTTCATTCCCAGCCTGGTGAAGTACCGCAAGCTATTGGGCGAGGTACTGCTCATCAGTTTTGCACTTCAGCTCTTTGGCCTGGTCTCACCCTTGTTCTTTCAGGTGGTGATGGACAAGGTACTTGTGAACAGGGGCATGACAACCTTGGACGTGCTCGTCATCGGTCTGGTCATCGTGGTGGTGTTTGAGTCGGTGCTCAATGCCCTGCGCAGCTATGTATTCAGCCACACCACCAGCCGCATTGATGTAGAGCTAGGGGCAAAACTGTTTCGCCATCTGGTGGGTTTGCCTTTGGCCTATTTTCAGGCGCGCCGAGTGGGGGATTCGATTGCCCGCGTGCGCGAGCTGGAGAACATTCGCAGCTTCTTAACCGGCAATGCCATGACGGTGCTGCTGGATGTGGTGTTCTCCGTGGTCTTCATCGCGGTCATGTTCTTCTACAGCGTGCCGCTCACCCTCATTGTGTTGGTCAGTCTGCCGCTGTACTTTGGCATCAGTCTGGCCGTGGTGCCGCTCTTGCGCGCCAGGCTGGATGAGAAGTTTGCCCGTGGTGCCGAGAACCAGGCCATGCTGGTAGAAACCGTCACCGGTATTCAGACAGTGAAGGCCACGGCGCTAGAGCCCAGTTTTGCCAAGCGCTGGGATGGGCAACTGGCCGCCTATGTGTCGGCAAGCTTCAAGACCCAGAACCTGGCCAGCGTGGCGCATGAGAGTGTCAGCCTGGTGGGCAAGCTGGTGAATGCCGCCACACTTTGGTATGGCGCGCACTTGGTGATGGACAACCAGTTGACTGTGGGTCAGTTTGTGGCCTTCAATATGTTTGCCGGACGGGTCAGTCAGCCCATCATGCGCATGGCGCAGCTGTGGACGGATTTTCAGCAAACGGGGATCTCGGTGGCAAGGCTGGGGGACATTCTTAACACCCGCACAGAAGTGCCGCCTAGCAGCGCGGCACAACTACCCAGCCTCAAAGGCCGCGTCACGCTGGATGCGGTCACTTTCAGGTACCGCCCAGAAGCACCGCCAGTCTTGAACAGCATCAGCCTGGACATTGCCCCCGGTGAAGTCATTGGTATCGTGGGCCGGTCGGGCTCAGGCAAGAGCACGCTGACCAAGCTGGTGCAGCGGCTGTACAGCCCGGAAGGCGGACGCTTGCTGGTAGACGGAATCGATATCAGCCTCATCGACGCCGCCCAGCTGCGCCGCCAAGTGGGTGTGGTCTTGCAAGAGAACCTGCTGTTTAACCGCTCGATCCGCGAGAACATTGCCATTGCCGACCCGGCTGCTCCGCTAGAGGCGGTGATGCGCGTGGCCCAACTGGCGGGTGCGCATGAGTTCATCAGCGAACTGCCTGAAGGCTATGACACCGTGGTGGGCGAGCAAGGTAGCAGCCTGTCTGGCGGCCAACGCCAACGCGTAGCCATTGCCAGAGCGCTGTTCACCAACCCGCGTATCTTGATACTGGATGAGGCTACCAGCGCTCTGGACTATGAGAGTGAGGCCATCATCCAGCGCAATATGGCCCACATCTGCAAAGGCCGCACGGTGCTGATCATTGCGCACAGGCTGTCTGCCGTGCGCAATGCCCACCGCATCATCGTGATGGACAAAGGGCAGATTGTGGAAAGCGGCAGCCACAACGAATTGCTGCAAAGACCTGAGGGGCTGTATGCCTACCTGTGGGCGATGCAAGACGGCAGCCGGACTGAAGAGGTGGTGGCATGAGTACGAACAACACAACACAGCCCCACCCAACCCTAGAACTCTTGGCCCGCTACAAAGCCATCCTGGGTGCCGCCTGGCAACACCGCATGGAGCTGGCAGGCCCAGCCCGCCTGGCCGATGAAGTGGCCTTCTTGCCAGCGGCCCTGAGTCTGCAAGAGACGCCCGTACATCCTGCACCCCGGCGCTTGGCCTATGTGCTGATGGGCCTGTTTGTGTTGGCGCTCTTGTGGGCCTGTATCGGTGAGGTGGACATTGTGGCCGTGGCACCGGGGCGAATCATCGTCTCCGACCGCACCAAGATCATCCAGCCGCTGGAGGCCAGTGTGGTGAAGGCGGTGTTGGTGAAAGACGGTGACAAAGTAAAAGCAGGCCAAGTGCTGGTGGAGCTAGATGCCACGATGGCCAGCGCAGACAGCGCCAGTGTGCAAGAGCAACTGCTGGCGGCTAACAGTGAAGCCCAGCGTACGCATGCTTTGCTGCAACGCTTGCAGCCTTCGCAAACCTCGAACTTGCTATCAAAAGAGAAGCTGCTCCCGCACTATCCACGGGCTGAAATGCCAATTGGACTAGTAATGGACCAGAGCCAATTTCAATCTCAACTGAATGCTGAGTGGCAGGACATCCGCGCCAAGCTCTCCAAACTGGAGTCTGAATCCCAGCGCAAACTGGCCGAGGCCGCCACCGTGCAAGCCAGCATCGCCAAGCTGGAAGCAACCCTGCCTTTAAGCCAAAGCCGCGAGGCGGACTACACCCGCTTGGTCAGCCAAGGCTTTATCTCCGGCCACGCCACC
>NKIK01000069.1 GCA_002256115.1 Burkholderiales bacterium PBB3 | reverse complement strand
AATTGCAGACAACCGCGCGCAACAAGCTCAAGAGTGCGCAAAGACGCCCCACGATCATCGCCGCTTGTTGGGCGCAGGCAAAATTGTGGTGATGTCATGATTTACGAAAACGTCAATAAGTCGTCTGCTTCCGCCGATGTTGCAACTTGAAGAATTCTTCGAACAAGTCGAGTTGGTTTTGGGGTGTCAAAAGGCAACCCCTCTTGAAACAGACTCTTGAGTTCTTTTTTTGACTCGTCGTTGTGACCCGCGTCCTCATGGGTCCACCACGTTGTAGGCACGACCCCTTGCTTAACATCTGTCAGGAATAGCTTCTTGGATGGCTTACTCGAACCATCTTTTCCGAACCAGAGGCGCCCATCCGCGAGAAGGCTTGGCAGTTCCTCTTTTGTGAAGACCCAACTCCGCCCTTGAGCGGGAAAAACTTCGCGTCCACTCGGTGTGGTGATGGGATAAAAGGCGTAATCGCGGTGCTCTGCGCGTGTCGCATCTACCGCTTTCCAGGGTCCTCGGGGATCGTCGTCTTGGTTGACATAAGCGTCATCTTGCTTTGCAGTTCTTGGAAGTAGGTTGACTTGCGCTTGGTCGCTTCTTGCATACACCAGAACGTAGTCGTGCATTGCATCAATGCCCCGCTTGTCATTTGCAGGGCTGTACGTCTTTTGCCATGAAATACATGCGGAGAAATTCTCTTCTCCAAAAATCTCATTGCAGATTGCTCTTAGATTCGCAATCTCTCCATCATCAATGCTGATGAATATGAAACCATCTTGTCGCAGCAACGCATGCGCGAGCTTGAGCCTCGGATACATCATGTTTAGCCAGTCGGTATGGAATCGCCCGCTGGCTTCAGTATTTGTAGTGATCTTCGCTCCACCCTCGGTTTGCCCTGTCAACTCCAAGTAGTTCTTGATGTTGTCCTGAAAGTTATCCGGGTATACGAAATCCTTGCCCGTGTTGTACGGCGGGTCGATGTAGATCAGCTTAGCCTTGCCCGCGTAGCTCTTTTGCAGCAGCTTGAGCACCTCAAGGTTGTCGCCCTCGATCATCAGATTTTGGGTGATATCCCAGTCCACGCTTTCATCGGGACATGGGCGCAAGGTTCCGGTGCTGGGGGAGAGAGAGATCTGACGGGCGCGGCGTTTACCATGCCAGTTCAGTCCGTACTTTTCTTCAGAATCCAAAGCGGTAGCGTCGCCAATCAGGCCTTTCAAGACTTCCACGTTCAGGGTTGCAGTGGTCCTGCCGCCTTGCGAGGTCTCAGTCACAAGCTCTGGAAACATCGCTTTGAGCTTGGCAATGTTGTCGGCTATGAGGTCGGCGCTTTGCGCTTCAGGTGAATGCGCTTGGATTTCTTGGATGATCATAAAGATGTCTGGTAATGCGTGCCGATGTGGGGCTGGTCAAGCGATCAACCAGGAAAATTTGTCTGTGATCAGCTTCTTGCGTTCGGCAATAAAGTCTTCAAAACGATCCATTGCCCACAGGGATTTATCCTTGGGGACGAGGTGGAGGCTCAGGTAGTCGTCGTCCTTATCCTCAAACCAGTCGGCGGGCGTTGTGTCACTCTTGCCACCTGCACCGTTCTCTGCGCGAGTAAGCAGCATGCAGTTCGCCAGTTGGTTGCGTGCGTCGTCGCGGTACTTCATCACCGGTCGCCCAGTGTCAAGGCTGGGTAATTTCACGGCTCTTAGGCGGCTTTGGGGGAATACATGATCCACCTGAGGAAGGTTGTTGTCATAGGCGGGCGTGTGGCTGAACGCGGGGTACCAAAGGTTCAAGATCAGGTGGATAGTCTTGGTGCCATAGCCCATTTCAAAGAAGCGATCTTTGGTGATTTCCAGACTTCGGCTTTGAGAGCGGATGACCGTATAGCCTTCCTCAGCATCAAAACGTTCGATCTCTTTGAAACGTTTCACCAGCGCATCAATGATTCGGTCAGACTGGCCGCCGAATGCTCCCGCCAGTAGGGTGCGAACCAAGAAGGTGTCAACGTTCTTAGCTGCAGACCACGCGGCTGGAAAGTGATGGCGAATGTAGATAAGTGGAATTAGCGCCAAGTAAGAAGGCAGAGCCTTGTCACATTGGATGTAAGTCTTGCTGCGGACAAAGTCGGCGACTGCCTTTATGGAGGCACTCAGCTCGCCCCATTTGGACTCAATGTCTTCTCGCACCCCAGGCTTACGAAATTTCGACACCTCGTATTGCGCACCCTGGTTCAACAGTACCAAGCAGGTCTTTAGAACGAAGTCGCGGTCGAAAGCAAATCCGTGCCGATTTAGGTCTTCCAGCAGCTCTTCCATGCGGTTGTCTGCGACATCCCACGTTGCGTTCAGCAATGAAAAAAGTAGGTCTGATTTTTCGAGCTTAGTGCCGCCGGAATTGGCTCGAATGAACACCTCCACCACATCATCTTCGGTGTAGAGATCAGCGTTGTCGATGCTGTCGAGTTCCTGGTATGTGATGGATTCGTCCATTTTGAAGGTGCGGTCCACCAAATCGAGGTTGCTCTCAATTTTGTCTTTTTCATCTTCAGTGAGGGGGCGACCGGCCTTAACCTCAATATCTTGAATCAGCTCACGCTTGCGGCGAGAGGTGAACACGAGGTCTTTGAATTTGACCCACGGGAAGCCCGTGGTGGTGGTAGGACGGAACTCAAAACGATATTTGATGTCATCAGGCAAAGCGGCCGTCCCGCTCAACACTTCAAAGTGCAGCTCTTTGCCCGAGAAGCTGCCACACAAACCAATGTAGAGGCTTTGCAGTCGCTGTTGCCCGTCCAGTACCAAGCACTTCCTTTTGGTGTCCTCAGGAACGTAAAACGTGCTCAGTTTGAGTGTTGGAGTCCAGTTGTCGATGAACTTGCGGCGGCGGATACCGCTGATCGTCTTCCAAATGAGGAGTGTGCTGATTGGGTATTCACGCAAGATGGAGTCAAAGAGGCGACAGATTTGCTCTTCACCCCAGACAAACGGTCGTTGAATATTAGGCAACCAGAAGCCGCCGTCTTCATCTGGATTATTTAGATAGCCGACGATCTTGCGAATAGTTTGCTTTTGATTTTTCATGTTGCGTTTCCCTAAAGACTGTTTGCGGCCTGCTGGCGTTCTGTCATCAGTGCCTTTATTTCGAGATTGGTCGCCACTTGGCGGGCCATTTGTTTTTCTTTGCTGGCAGCCGCACGCAGGCTGCTGATCTGCGCGTCCAGTTCGTGGCAACGGCGCAGGGCTGCACGACGCGCCGTGGCCTGCTGCGGGCTGACGCACTCAAAGCGGCCAGTGACGACGGCGGCTTGCCATGCGGACAGCGTGTCCATCCAGCCCTGGTAGAGCGTCAGCAGGTCAGTGCGCGGCTGCTTGCTTAGGTCCATGGCGTTGACGAACGCATTCACGGTTTCTGCGTACATCACCGATGCGGTTGGAGACCCGTTGTGCGAAAAGACACCTTGAATCAAATCGCCGTCGAGCACGAATTTGTCGGCTTCTTTCTGCGCCCAACGGATGTGCACCAGCGAGAGGTAGAGGCGCGCTCCGTCGTCTAAGACCAGCAGCACCGGGTAAGGAATGGCGCGGTGCACCAGCTCGGCAAGCCGCGCCACGCTCGGTGAAACTTTGGCAGGATTCGGGGCGAGCTGGCTACCTTCTCGCAGGCGCACACTCAGTACGGCCAGCTCAAGGTAGCTGCGCACTTCGTCTTGGTACACCGGGATACCCGCATTGGTGGGCTTGAGGGCCGCAACCCAAGTGACTTCGTCGATCTGCTCTTGCAGCAGCTTGCGGTCTGCGCTCGTGGCCGAACCGCGAGAGGTCAGGTTCTCGGCCAGCATCTTCTTGGGCACACGCTGGCCAACTGTGGCCTCAGCGGGCAAGCGCAGTGCTGAAATAAGCTGTTCTGAGGACAGATCAACCATGCTCATGCAGCTTGTTCCTCGCCTGCACTCGGCAAGATCACCAGGTAGGCCAACACCTCAAAATCGTTGGAACCAGCGAACTCACCCTTCATGGCGTGCGTGCCGCCAGGAGAGAACAAGCTGGCTACAGCGCGTTCTTCAGACTTACCAACGATGGACGCCACGCTGGCGGCCAGCAGCTTTTGAGCTTGGCGCATGTCTTCGCCATGCTTGGTGGCGCGGTCAAAGCGGGCGCAAGCGGACGCGTCAGGGAAGTCGCGCCCCAAAGCCATGCGCTTGAGTCGATCGAGCGTGGTCTTGGCTTGGGTGTATGGCAACAGCACAGTACCGTCTTCGCTGGCGTGCACAAGATAATGCGGTGCCAAGGGGTAGCTGGGGTCGATGGCTTTTTCGGCGGCGGCATCTTCAGCGCGCAGGCAAAAAATTACTCCGGGCGGAATGTCCACATCATTACTGGATGCGACGGCAAACGCACCCAACGGCAATCCGTCGAGCTTGCCAGGGTGCAGCTTGTTGAACTCGGCCAGATCAATGCGGAAATCGGTCAGCGTCAAATCCGTGATGGCAACGCCGCTAGACAGGTCTTCGAGGTCGATGACGCTGTCTTGCATCTTCAACAACTGGTTGCGGCGGTACTCAAGATCGTTCATCTGATTGCCGGACTGCTGCTCGATGATGTTCTCTTCGCCTGTGGCGGAGATGTCTAACAACACCATTCGGCCGCTGACACGTTGCTCAAGGTTGATGTATTCCTCCAGCTCCATGTTGGGCCAGAAGTTCACCAGTTGAATGCAAGTGTTACGCGAGCCAATGCGGTCAATCCGCCCGAATCGCTGGATGATGCGAACCGGGTTCCAGTGAATGTCGTAGTTCACCAGCCAGTCGCAGTCTTGAAGGTTCTGGCCTTCGCTGATGCAGTCGGTGGCGATCAACAGGTCCAGCTCTCCCTCGGCGGCAAGTTCTTCGGGGCGCTCTTTGGAGCGCGGCGAGAACGCCGTCAGGATGCTGCTGAGGTCGCGACGCAGTGGCAAGGTGGATTGGTTGCGACCTGAGCCTGTGACCAATGCACTTTCGATGCCCAACTCGGACTTGGTCCAGCCAGCCAACTGCTCATAGAGATAGTTGGCTGTGTCGGCAAACGCAGTGAAGATGATGACTTTGCGGTTGCCCGCGTTGATTGGGTTCTTGCACTTGTCGGCGATGAGATCGCGCAAGCGGAGCAACTTGTCATCGCGTGCGGCGCTGACCTGTTCCGCAGCTGCGTAAAGGGTAGCGAGCCGGTTGCGGTCTTCAGTGAGGTCTTGCTTCCATCGCACTAAATCCACATCACCCAACAAAACCTTGACTTTGCGGCCCACCAGCAAGGACTCAAACGCGGGGTCGTCGATATCCACATCGGCGATGTCGAGTTCCTCAATCTCAGCTGTGTGTGAGTCGATCTGGGCCAAGGTGGCTTCCACGTCCTCAAGCTGTCGGTGCACCGTGAGTGCGAATGATGACACGGCGCTTTCCATGCGTTTGAGTACGTTGACTCGCAGAAGGTGAATCAAGCTTTCCTCTCGGTCCACTTGCCGGAAGAAGCTTTCGCCGCCGCGAATTTGGGTGCTGTATTTCTGGTCGTAGGCCTCTTGCTTGTGTGGCAGGACGTAGCGCAGCGGCGCATACGCAGCGAGGTTGAGGCGGCGAATCTCAAGGTTGATGTCGCGGATCGACCGGAATTCTCCCGCACGGTCTACGTCCGCCTTGATGTTGATCGGTGGTAGGCGATCAGGGAAACGGCCGGTTTCGGCGGTGCCGTAGTACTTCTCGATGTGTCTGCGTGACCGGGCAATGGTCAGATGGTCGAGCAAAGCGAAGTAGTCGAAGCCCAGCATTTCGACCAGCAGCGCGGGTGACTTTTCTTCGTTGGGCAGCTCCAGCCAGCGGTTGAAGGCCTTCTGTGCGCGACGGGTGGTACTGTCGATGCTGGCAATGCCGTGATCGAACAGAGCGGTATCGTCACCCTCAGTGACAAATGCAATCTGATTCTTGAGGTCTGCAAGACGGTTGTTGACTGGGGTGGCAGAGAGCATCAGCACGCGGGTCTTCACACCTTCGCGGATGATCTTGCGCATTAGACGGTCGTAGCGTGTTTCATTGCCCTGGCGCGGGGATTTCTTGTTGCGGAAGTTGTGTGATTCGTCGATGACTACCAGGTCGTAATTGCCCCAGTTCACGTGGGACAGATCGATGTCTCCGGACAAACCACCGTCTCGTGAAAGGTCTGTGTGGTTCAGAACGTCATAGTTGAAGCGATCAGACGCCAAGACGTTGCGCTTGTCGTTGGCCTTGTAGAGCGTCCAGTTGTCGCGCAAGCGTTTGGGGCACAGCACTAGCACGCGGTCGTTGCGCAGCTCGCTGTACTTGATGATGGCCAAGGCCTCAAAGGTTTTGCCAAGGCCAACACTGTCGGCAATGATGCAGCCGCCAAAGCGTTCCAGCTTATCGATAGCGCCCACTACGCCGTCACGTTGGAACTTGTACAGCTTCTTCCATACAACCGTGTTGCGAATGCCGGTGGCCGATTTAACTATACGTTCCTCATCCATGCCCTCGCCCTTGGATGCGAACAAGTGCTGAAGCATGAGCGTGTAGACACTTGTTGCGTCGCGGTGCGTGCTTAGTTCCATGACCGAGGTGATCAGCGCCGCCTTGGCTTCGGGTTGGTCCTTTAGAGCGCTCCACTGCGTGTCGAACCATTGGCTCAGCATATGGGCTTCTGCTGGGTTCTCAGATGTTTGAATCAGGCTCAGTGGATTGCCGGGGGTAAGGCCAAGGCCTTCGGTGCTGAAAGCGAACGAGCCCAGCACCGCTTGTTGCGCCGTTCCATGGTCGTCGCGAACGACCATCGTTCCTTGCGGAATGGAGCCCGATGCGTGTCGAACTTGAGCTTTGGCATCAAGCCAAGCTGAGAATTTGCGGGCTAACCACGGCGTCTGCAGCTTATTGCGTGCGGCGCGGTCGGCCTTAGTGCCCAGCAAGCCCAACTGCTCGTGGACGCTGATGGAGCCATCCTGAGGCCGTTGGGCAGGCACAACCAAGCGTGCATTGGCAAGGCGGGGCACGTCCGCCAGGACTTCGCCAAATGCGAACAGAGAGAAGTACGTTGAAACAACGTCCAGTTGGTGGTTGGGTTTCAACCACGGACACACCAAGTCCACGACACGATCTGTGCCCGCATTGCTGACGAACTTCATTTAAGGGGTGCCTCCAGTAACGAATGAACATCTTTCTTTTTTTAAGCATTATCGTGCCCTAGTTGGGCCTAATTTTCTAGTTTCTCTGCAGGTTAAAACTATGGGTGATCCAACGATTCCCACTATTTGGCCTTGAAATGGTTGCTAGGAACGTGCTACGGGTATTTCTTCAAGATCAGGCCCGTGCGGTATCCCTCTTGTCGCCAGCGGCAATACTTAACCTCGGCCCACTTGCGGTCTTTATCGATGCCTCGGACCACTTCAATATGCAAGAGCTTCCCCTCGACGGCAGAAGCGTGTTCTGGCTTCAAGCGGGTGGAAATAAAACGTTCCCCGCCAGGTTGCGGTCGGCAAAGAGTGCGCAATATGGCGGTTGAGCGCGGTTTTCCGTTGACCTGAAGAGGAATTGAGCGTCGGCATTGGAGAAACTTTGAAATGGACCTTGAGCCATATTGAACGACCATTTCCCTTTAATGGACTTCAAAAGCTCAATGTTTGGACGATCAATCCGTCGCAGGTCTCAAAGAATTTTCTAGGTGTTTTCCCTCGCAGGACACGCACACATAAAACACCGCACACTTGGAATTCGTTTCAAGTTCGTTGAAAAAATCTTCGTCGAAAAATCTCCGCAAACTTTCGAACAGCTTCACATAAGGCCTGTGCTGTTCGCCTGCTGGATGCGAGCCGCTATCTTTAATATAGCAACGGTAGTTGACTGCAACACTACCTAATAACTAGGTCTACTGCCCCAAACAATACTCATAAAAATGTTGATCTTTTTGGGTCATCTAGTGCACTTGCGCGGCCGCAGAAAAAGCAAAAAAATGCTCGCATGCATTACGCAAATTCTTCCTTTGGCGGCCTGGTCGCGGCTATTCGGCGCAATAAAAACCTCACAGGCAGGAAACTTGCCGCACGACTTCACGTTAGCCCCACCAGACTGAGCGCGATAGAGAATTCCCGCGTTCCACCGCCGAGCTTGGAGGTTGTGCAAAAAATTGGGGAGGCGCTCGGTTGCAACTTTGCTGAGCTCAGATCGCTAGAGTTTGCCGCGAGAAGCGAAACACTGGCCGCTGACATTGACAAGCTATTCCCTAGTTCAGGAAAGAGAAGGCTCGCAAAAACCGCAATTCAGTCAGCTGAATTGCTCAGCGATCACGAATCGGACGCGGCAGAGATACGTCTCAGATCGCTAGTCGGCGCACTTACATGCTGGCCACCTTCAATTAGTACAAAGGAGGACCAAGCCATGTAGCCAAAAAAAAGGCGAGACCCCATTCAGAGCCCCGCCGTTCAATGCCTGAGTCAAAAGACTCAAACCGTGTGACCCAATATTAACTCAGGCATTGCACAAGTCAAGCGATCCATTCGCCAGGTCGCTCGTGGCTCTCCATTCATCAACATTTTTGTGTTCACAAATGAACACGTTGGAGAGAACTCATGCCTAAATTTCGTCAATGTGCTGCTTTTAATCTTCGTTCTGAAACCTTTGACGGCTTGCTTGCCAAACTAGATTCGGGTCGCAAAGTGGTTCCTGTTGTCACGCGTACCGGGGCTTTGGTGCGCGGGAATTTTCCGTCGAGAAAGGCGATCGGTATAGCGAAGTTTCAATCTTTGAACGAACGCAACGCACTCAGACTTTTCGAGGTTGCCCCCACTGTCTCCAAGTTCAAAACCCATCCGCTTGTGTTGCGCCTACCTGGCCTGAAAGACCTGCACTACACACCAGACTTAGCAATGTACCGCGCTGACAAAGCATTTTTGGTCGAGGTGAAAAGCGCCTATTTCCTAGGTCAGCAAGAG
The DNA here is from genome assembly GCA_002256115.1 of Burkholderiales bacterium PBB3. GTDB lineage: Bacteria > Pseudomonadota > Gammaproteobacteria > Burkholderiales > Burkholderiaceae_C > Allorhodoferax. The sequence goes on along the minus strand of NKIK01000069.1, from coordinate 3,567 downwards.
ACCAAAGAACGCTTCCAAAAGATTACGCATCGTCTCAACGAGCACGGCGTTGGTTTACTTTTTGTACTTGACGAAGACATTCCCGAACAACTTGCAAAGACGGTTGAGGAACTACTGCATGCCCGCCCAGTCATTGGTCGTGCGCGTAAAGGAAAGGATGTCAATCGTTTTGATCCATCGCTCGATGAGATGGATGAGTCCAATACAAATCCGAAATGGACTCACGCTCAGGTGGAATGTGACGAGCTGTTGGCTCGCCTAATGAATCGCGGTCCTGATCAATTGATCGCCTAACCGAAGGAGTTCGACTATGTCCCCGTTCAATAAAGACCAAACAATTCTTCGGGATGGTGCTGGCTACAGAGTAGTCCGAGCCATTGACACCGAGACTGTCCAGCTGGAACGCCAAAGTGATGGCCTCTTGTCCAACCATAAGTTCAGCGACTTGCTGGGCGAATATGTGCGAGGAGACCTCCTAAGTGCAAACGATACGAAGCCAGTGCTCCGCGATGCCCCGACGCGAAAGCCAGCACGCATGGACATGCTTGGAGAGGTTGCAAAACACGATACCAAACGCCGCATCGACTATCTTGTAAGCCTCAACAAAATCGGGGCCTTTGAGATGCCTCGCAAGTTATTTATGACCGCAATTGCAGACATTGCGCGCAAGTGGAATGAGATTACCCCACCACACATCACGACCATCTTGCGTTGGAAGAGCAAGTATCAAAAAAATGGGAACGATATTCGCGCCGTTTTTTCGGCAATAGATAAGCGGGGTGGCACAGGCATGAGCCGTCTTGGCTCAGATGTCGATGCAATTATTGATGAATCGATTGAGTTCACATTGGATGCACAGCGCTGCTGGAGCGCGGAAGAAATACACACAACCATCTTTCTAAAAATTCAAAAAATCAACACTACGCGTATTGAACGCGAGTGGATGAAAGTACCATCGCTGCGAACCATTCAGCGTCGGCTTGCTAGCCATTACGCCTACGACGTTTGTGTCGCGAAACATGGCGTGAAGGAAGCTGAGAGACGCTTTGCCGACATGGGGCGTGCGCGCAGAGTTACTCACATTCTTGAAATTGTTGAGATCGATCACACGCCGCTGGATATATTGGTAGTGGATGCTGACGGCGTGGTACTGGGTCGTCCATACGCCACGATCGCGCTCGAAAGGCGCTCGCGCTGTGTTTTAGGCTTGCATCTCAGTCTTGCCGGCCATGGAACGGAGGCGGTTTTTTCTGCGTTGCGGCACGCGCTGTTACCGAAGTCATATCTTTCAGCGCGGTTTGTTGATCTCAACCTTGAGTGGAACTGTTATGGCTGGCCCACCACGGTTCTGATGGATAACGGACCCGAGTTTCACGCCGAGTCAGTCGTGGATGCCCTGCTTCAATTAGGCATCATTGGCGAGTACGCCAAGTCAAAGACGCCTAACGACAAAGCGTTTGTTGAACGGTTCATCAAGACCCTGAACTACTCGTTCATTCACAAGTTGCCAGGCACCACCCTCGCGAAAGTCGGCAAGCGTATTGGGTTCAAGTCCGAAGATGAAGCGTGTTTGACTCTTGAGGAGCTCGACAAAAAGATTCACTTGTGGATTTGCAATCAATACCACTTGCGTCCACATCGCGGGCTTGGTAAACGCGCCCCAATAAGTGTTTGGAACGAAGGTGCTTGCGCGTTCCCGCCACAGTTGAAAATGAATGTGGAGTCGATAGACATCGAGTTTGCCCGCCTAGCAACGTCAGCGATCCAGCACTATGGCATTGATCTCAATACTCATCAATACGCAAACTCGCGCTTGCTCACAATGCGCCGGTCGTTGCCAGAGCGTACAAAAGTCACAGTCAAATGGAACGCCCATGATGTTGGCCACATTTGGGTGTGGGACCCGAATCAGGAAGAGTTCTTCAAGGTCCAAAACAAGGACGAAGAATACGCTGGCCTCACCATTGATCAAGCACGGGCGGTCAAGAAAGAACGTGCTAAGGGCGATCCTGACTACCGGATGACGCGTGCTACAGCGCACGCCATAAACAACGATATCACCCAGACAGCTCTCAAGAGCAACAAGCCGAAGGAACGCCGTCGCGGTGCTCGCCACGCGAATAAGACAAGCAACGACCACCGACATGAACCAGTGGTCAACCGGAAAGTTGAAGTGACTGAGCAGTCAGATGAAGAACAAGTTTCTGTCTCGCACTGTGTTGACGTTGAGTATGGCGATGAGGAGTAACAGCATGACCGCTCCCTCAACCGATATCACCGCCGTCACTAGAAAAATTCGTCGAGCGTTTGCCAATTTTCCGCATGTAATTGACGTTCACAAACGTCTCGACACACTGCGAAGCTATCACTGTTTGAACGAAGAACCCGAGTCAGTTGCAATAGTCGGCGTGACTGGTACGGGCAAGACAGCACTGCTAACAAAATACTACAGTCGGCATCCACGCATCGAGCATGAAGAGTACACGGAAGTCCCAGTGCTTTACGCAGAGATACCCGCAAAATGCACCATCAAAAAGTTAGTCACTATCTTATTGCGCGCAATCGATTCACCTTTCCCGGTGGCTGGGGACGAAGAGGACCGCACCCACCAACTTATTACCTTAGTTCGCCAATGCAAAGTACGTCTAATCATCCTTGATGAGATCAACCATCTGGTGGATAGAGGTACAAAAATTAGCCACTACTTTGTCGGCGATTGGATCAAGCAGCTCATCACTAAAACGCATGTGCCAGTAGTGCTAGCTGGCACGCCGCGGGTGCGCGATCTGCTGGAAACTAACGAACAGCTTGCCAGCCGGTTTGCTGAGACCATTTCGATAGCGTCACTATCCGCTGAGAAAGATGCGATCAACAGTATTGGGACTGCACTGGCTACTTTTGGCCAGATGCTCGGCGATATTCCTAGCATCCCTTTTGAAGTTGTAGAAACCCAGCGGCTTTTTGTATTTGCCTGCGGTGGTCGACTACGCAGTCTTGCCAGGCTATTTACGCGTGCTGTCGAGATTGGTGGTACAGCAGTCGGAGTGAATTTCGATTCTTTGGCGCAGGCATTCGAGCAAGTCATCTATGACAAATGTCCACAGGGACGAAACCCATTTCGAGATGACTTTGATGGCACGCCTCTGAACAAGGCAGGAGAACCATTTCATATCCTCAATCTGGAGGCTATGTGAACACTATTGCTAACGCCTCAGGTGTTGCGCCAAGTTACCAGGGTAGGCTACTGGTCCGACCTCAGCTTCTCCGAGATGAATGGTGGGAGGGCTATATTGCGCGGGCTCTTTGGATGAACGGTGTTCGCCTTGACACTATCGCAGCGTCAGACATCGAATGCATCTCGCATCTAGTAGGTTCTATTGACGTTTTCGTAAATCATGACATCACCACAATTTTGCCTGCGCCCAACAAGCGGCGATGATCGTGGGGCGTCTTTGCGCACTCTTGAGCTTGTTGCGCGCGGTTGTCTGCAATTCGCTCAGGTTGTTCGGGCAGTAGTTGGCCATAGCGTGGCGTTTGAGCCAGGCCCACAAATACTCCACCGGATTG
>NKIK01000009.1 GCA_002256115.1 Burkholderiales bacterium PBB3 | reverse complement strand
GTCCATCGCTCGCTTGACCATGTCTCGTATCTCCAAACAACCCGTTCAGGATATAACGCATGAGATAGCGATTGGTTGTCATGAATTATGAAAAGATCAATAGTTGGGGTCAGAGCACGTCGCTGCGCGAGTGGTCTGACCCGCAAGTATCAAATATTTAGCTGACGCGAGGCCAACTCTTTCATGATTTCTTCGGCACCGCCGCCAATCATCATCACCTTGACCTCGCGGTAAATACGCTCGCAGGCCGTGCCGCGCATGAAGCCCATGCCACCCAAAATCTGCACACCCTGGTCGGCGCAGAACTGCATGGTTTGGGTGGCGTGGTTTTTCAGCAGACAGACTTGCGCCACCCACTCGGCACCTTTGGCCGACTTGTCGCCCCGGTCACCGGCATCGGCGCGGGCAGACACCGCGTTCAGCCAGGCCCGTGTGGACTCGATGCGCATCTTCATATCCATCAGTTTGTGGCGAATCACCTGGTGGTCGACCAGTGCGGTGCCAAAAGTTTTGCGCTGCTGCGCCCAAGAGAGCGCCTCGTCATAACAGCACTCCGAAAAACCCAGCGCCATCGCGGCCATCGACAAGCGCTCGCCATTGAAGTTGGTCAGGATGATCTTGAAACCCGAACCCTCTTCGCCCACCAGATTGCCCACCGACACGCGCACGCCGTCGAAGCGCAGGTGCGCCGTGTCGGAGCACAGCCAGCCCATTTTCTTGAGCGGGCTGCGCGACAGGCCCACGGCATCGCCCGGAATCATCAGCATCGAAATGCCCATCGGCCCCTTGTTCTTCAGGTCCGTGCGCACCGCCACCGTGAGCCAGTCAGCGCGCATGCCTGAAGTGATGAAGACTTTCTCGCCGTCCACCACATACTCATTGCCGTCAAGACGCGCAGTAGTTTTCAGGGCCGACACATCGGTGCCACCACCGGGCTCGGTAATGCACAGCGCGGATATCTTCTTACCCGCCAACACATCGGGAATCACCTGCTGCTGCAGTGCGGGAGAACCATGGCGCAGCACCGGCGGCAAGCCAATGTTGTGGCTGAACAGGCTGGCCATCAGACCGCCGCTGCCGCCGTAGCGGGCCAGTGCAATGGTTTGCGTGTTGCGCACACTCCAGGGCACAGGCGTGCCGCCAAAAGCCTCGGGGTAGCCCATGCCCAGCCAGCCCAGATCGGCCGCGCGCTGGTACAGGCTGCGCGGGAACTCACCCGCCTCTTCCCAGTCATTCAAATGCGCGGCCACTTCGGTCTGGATAAAGCGGCGCGCCGCGTCTTCAATCTGCTGCAGATCGTCTGCGGTGTATTCCGTATCGCTCATTGGTTACGCGCTGGCCGTTTAGCCACGCCCATGGTCTTGGCAATGATGCCCATCATCACTTCGTCCGCACCGCCTGCAATCGAGCCCAAACGGCTGTCACGGAACATACGGGCCACCTTGTTTTCCCAGGTGTAACCCATACCACCCCAAAACTGCATGCAGCCATCCGGCACCAGGCGACCCAGGCGCCCGGCCTTGAGCTTGCACATGGAGGCCAGCTCCAGCACGTCCTGGCCACTCACATACAAGTCGCAGGCCCGATAAGTTAGTGCGCGCAGGCTCTCCACCTCAGTCTTCATCTCCGCCAGCTTGAACTGCACCCATTGCTGGTCCGCCAGCGTAGAGCCGAACATCTTGCGCTCCTGTGCCCACTCCACCGTCCACTCAATGCAGTTGTTCAGGGCCTGCAAGCTGCTGGCGGCGCACCATAGGCGCTCTTCCTGAAATTGCTGCATCTGGTAGACAAAACCTGCGCCTTCCTGACCAATCAAATAACGCTGCGGTACGCGCACGTCATCAAAATAAATCAAGCCGGTGTCGCTGGCGTGCATGCCAATCTTTTTGATTTTCTGCGCTACCGAGATACCCGGCAGCAGCTTGCCGCCTTCGCGCAGCGGCACCATCACCAAGCTCTTGTTCTTGTGCGCGGGTCCGTCGCCCGTGTTCACCAGCATGCACATCCAGTCGGCTTGCAGGCTGTTGGTGATCCACATCTTCTGGCCGGTGATCACATAGTCATCTCCGTCCTTGCGGGCCACGGCCTTGATGCCCGCCACATCGCTGCCCGCACCGGGCTCGCTCACGCCAATGCAGCCCACGGTGTCACCGGCTATGGCGGGGGCCAGGAACTCGCGCTTCAGCTCTTCGCTGCCAAAGCGCGCCAGCGCCGGCGTACACATATCGGTCTGGACGCCAATACCCATGGGCACGCCGCCGCAGTCGATATGGCCTAGCGTCTCCGCCATGGCCAGGCCATAGGAATAGTCCAGGCCCATGCCTCCGTAGGCTTCCGGTTTAGTCAACCCCAGCAATCCAAGGTTGCCCATCTTTTTGAAGATCTCATGGGCCGGGAACATCTCGGCCTCCTCCCACTCGTCTACATGCGGATTGATTTCAGCGTCAATGAAGCGCTTCAGGGTTTTCTGGATTTCCAGGTGTTCGTGGGTGAATTGCATGGTGTTTACTTTGCAAAAACTTTAGGTGTTACGGCCCGATGAAACCCGTTAAACGGCTTGATCGAATCACGCGCCTGCGCTTTCTCATCAGCCACGCGCATGGGCCAGCCCATGCGGACCTGGGGCCGCGCACCGTCAATGCGCAGTGTGCTGCCGCTGATGAAAGAAGCTGCAGGGCTGAGTAAAAACACAATGCCGGCGGCCGTTTCGGCCTCAGTGCCAAAGCGGCCCAGCGGCACGGTCTTGGCCATCTCGCGCAGCATGGGGCCAGCTTCTTCGGGATAATGATCCATCCCGCTGGAGGCGATATAGCCCGGCGCCACCGCGTTCACACGTACACCGCGGCTGGCCCACTCAATGGCTGCGGTCTCGGTAAAGCTGACCATGCCGGCCCGCGCCGCGCCGCTATGGCCCATGCCGGGCATGGAGCCCCACATATCCGCCACGATATTGACGATGCTGCCACCGTTTTTGTTCATGCTCTGCGTGTAGCACTCGCGTGCCACCAAAAAACCACCGGTCAGGTTGGTGTTGATAACGGCCTGCCAACCCTTGGCGCTGATGGCCTCCAGCGGCGTCATGTACTGACCGCCCGCGTTGTTCACTAATCCATCGACGCGTCCGTGCTGGGCCACGATAGTGGCCACCGTTTTTTGCACGGCTTCCTCTTCGCGGATATCGCAGACATGCGGGCTGGCTTGGCCGCCGTCTTCGGTAATTTCGTCGACCACCTTTTGCAGCTTCTCGGCCTTGCGACCGATCAGCGCCACTGTGGCGCCCAGGGCTGCCAGCTCGTGGGCGACACAGCGCCCGATGCCCGAGCCGCCGCCCGTGACCACCACCACCTTGCCGGCAAACAAGCCCGGCGCAAATACAGAACCATAGGACATCAAGACTCCTTTAAAAACATGGCCACTGCAGCGTCCGCCAGATCCTGGAGGGACGCGCTCTTTTTGGGATCAAACCACTGCACCGACCAGTTCAGCGCACCCAGAATGAGCAGGCGCGCCAGCCCCACGGGTGCGCGCAAGCGTCCTTGGGCGTGCAGCATCAGCAGCACCGGCATCCACAGCGATTCGTATTCGGAAATCAACAGCGCCAGGGACTTGCGCTGGCGCGGCTGCAAAGAGCGCCACTCGTAAAGCATCACCGGCACAAAGTCATTGCCCGGCCCCAGCAACACTTCAAAGTGCGCGACCACCAGGGCGCGCAGTTGCTCGGCAGCGTGCAAGCCTTGCGGGTCGCTGGCATGCATCACTTGCTTTTGGCGGGCCAGCGCGGTGTGCATGCCCTCTTCCATCACCGCATACAGCAAAGCGTTTTTGCTTTTGAAGTGGTAAAAGGGCGAGCCGCTTTGCATATCTGCCGCCGCAGCGATATCGCGCGTGGTGGTGGCGGCAAAGCCCTTTTGGCGGAACAACTGGGCAGCGGCGCTCAGCAACGCATGGCGGCGGTTGCCGTCATCGCGTTCATCGTCGGTTTTGCGCGGGCGGCCCCGGGGCCGCTTGGCGGAGGGCTCTGCCACGGATGGCAGGTTCGGGGCGATGGTCTCTTCGTGCATGGCGGACACGATACCAAGGCAAGCTATTTTTAGCAAGCGTTTGCTTGGTAAAAATAGACACGGATACCGAGGCAGACCAAACCCGGCGCGGGTATCTGTCCTATCTACGCCACACATCCCCGGCCTAGCGCAGGGTTTCCCCGCATTGACGCACTGTTACAGGCTTGCCTTGGGATAATCCATAGTTGTCTCAACCCCTACCTAAAAAATCCATGAAACCAAATTTCAAACCCACCCCCGTCCTGGTCGGTATGGCATTGCTGTGGCCCGCAGCCTTCGCCTTTGCGCAAGCCACTGAGCCCGCAGCCCCGGCCGGTACGCTGCAGTCCGTGACCGTGACCGCCGAGCGTCGCGCGGAAAACATCAAGGATGTGCCCAGCTCCATTTCCACCATCGCTGGTGAAAAGCTGGACGTATTGAACACCGGTGGCCAAGACATCCGTATGTTGTCAGGCCGCGTGCCCAGCCTGAACATTGAATCTTCGTTCGGCCGCGCCTTCCCCCGCTTCTATATCCGCGGCTACGGCAATACCGATTTCCGCTCGAACGCATCACAGCCCGTGTCACTGATTTATGACGACATCGTGCAAGAGACGCCCATCCTCAAGGGCTTCCCGATTTTTGATGTGAACCGCATCGAAGTGTTGTCTGGCCCCCAAGGCACGCTGTTTGGCCGCAACACACCCGCAGGTGTGGTGAAGATTGACTCGGTCAAGCCCTCTAAGGCTACCGATGGTTACTTCAATATCTCCACCGGCACCTACGGCACCACCGGTGTTGAAGGCGCATTTAATCTGCCACTGAGCGGCGACTGGAATGCCCGTATCTCCGCCCAATCGCAGCACCGCGACAACTGGGTCAAGAACGAAAAGAGCGCGACCAAGGACCTGGAAGGCTACGACGACCGCGCCATCCGCCTGCAAGCAGCCTATGACGGCGGCGGTATGTTCAGCGCGCTTTTGAGCGCCCACAGCCGTGACCTGAAAGGCAGCGCCCGTCTGTTCCGCGCCAACATCATCAAGAAGGGCACCAACGATCTGGTGGACGACTTTGATCCCGCCAAAATTACGACAGATGGCTTGAACGAGCAAAACCTGACCAGCAGTGGCTACAGCGCCAAGCTGAAATGGTCTTTGCCTGACTTCAATATCTACTCCATCACCGGCTACGAAACCGTCAGCGCCTATAGCCGTGGTGATATTGATGGCGGCTTTGGTGCTGCCTTCCTGCCCGTCAGCGGCCCCGGCCTGATTCCGTTCCCGTCGGAAAGCGCAGCCAGAGTGCGCGACCACCAACAGGTCACCCAAGAGTTTCGCGTCGAGTCCAAGGCTACCGGCCCATTGACTTGGCAAGGTGGCGTCTACCTGTTCCAGGAAAAGCTGGGCTTTGATAGCTTCTCCTACAGCTCTACCGCCCCCAATCCACAAACCAACGTGCTGATGTCTGACCAGACCAATGACTCCTACGCGGTGTTCGGCGGCCTGACCTATGCACTCAGCAGCGATCTGAAACTGCGTGGCGGCCTGCGCTACACGCAGGACAAGAAAGCCCTGGCCACCCAGCCTGGCGGCGGCGCAACACTTACCAACGGTCTGACCAGCAACACCAACGACAACCAGGTCACCTGGGACATGGGTGCCACTTACAAGTTGGACAAAGACACCAACCTGTTTGGCCGCATTGCCACCGGCTACCGCGGCTCCAGCATCCAGAACCCCGATGGATTCGCCGCCCTGACGCAGGCCAAGCCTGAGACCCTGATTTCTTACGAAGCAGGTGTCAAGGCCGACTTGTTCAACAAGCGTGCGCGCACTTCGTTCAGCGTGTTTCACTTTGATGTGAAAGACCAGCAGTTGACTGCCGTGGGTGGTGCCAACAACAGCAATCAATTGGTGAGCGCTGCCAAGGCCTCCGGCGACGGCGTAGAACTGAACTTTGATGCCTATTTGACGCCGAACTTCCTGGTGACTTTGAGCGGAAGCTACAACGAGACCAAGATCAGCGACTCCAGCCTAGCGGTTGGCGTTTGCGCCCAGTGCACGGTCTTGAACCCCAAGAACGCGGCAGGCAAGGCGCTCATCGACGGCAATTCTTTGCCTAACGCACCCAAGTGGATTGCCAACATCACCGCCCGCTACGGCATCCCCGCCGCCAACGGCGCTGAATACTTCATCTACACCGACTGGGCTTACCGCAGTGAGACCAATCTGTTCCTGTACAAGTCCATCGAGTTCACCGCACCAGCTTTGCTGGAAGGTGGCTTGCGCGTGGGTTACAGCTGGAACAACGGCAAGTACGAAGCGGCTGTCTTTGCCCGCAACATCACCAACCAGGTGCGTGTGACCGGTGGTATCGACTTCAACAACCTGACTGGCTTCATCAACGACCCACGCACTTACGGCGTGCAGTTCAAAGCGACTTTCTAAACCAAGCCGCGCTTGAATGCCAAGGGCCACTACCGCAGGGTAGTGGCCCTTTTTCATTGGATTGCTATTAAAACAGGAGCTGCTCCCGCACTATCCATGGGCTAGAACGGCTAAAAGTCTGTTTTTTATATCCTATAGGATTTGTGACCTACTTCACTTCAAATCGGGCGGTGGCAGGCGGTTTGCCCGCCAGCGTCAACACCGCAATGCCTTTGGTCCCCTTGGCCACCTTGAAGCTGCCTTTGGCTTCCAGCTTGTTGCCCGCGGGCAGCAGTTCGGCCTCGGACTTTTCTGTGCCATTCAATAGCGTGACTTTGGCTTTGGCACCGTCCAGCGACACGGGCTTGCCGTGGTCGCTGATGAAGATCTGCAGCAGGTCAGACTTGGCCACGATTTCAAAATCACCGGCTTTGGTTTCCACCACGATGCCGCCGTTTTTGGGCGCGTGGTCGTGTTCACCCGCGGCAAACGCGGGGGCGGCGACGCAAGCTGCGAGAGCCAAACTGGCCAAAAATTTCAGGTTGTTTTTCATACAAGCTACTTTCAAAAAGCTGCGTGATTGCAGCGGTTAAAAAATCGAATCACCAGGGAGTCGGTCAGAAGGTCTCTGCGCCCGAGCTTTCCACCAGCGCGGCAATCGGCTTGGCGCCAAACAGCGCCACCATGGCCGGGGTCAAGAAAGAATCCAGCAGGGTGGACGTGATCAGGCCCGAGAAGATCACCACTGCCACCGGGTGCAATATCTCGGTGCCGGGCATGTCTGTCTCAAACAGCAGCGGTGCCAGCGCCAGCGCGGCCACCAAAGCTGTCATCAGCACCGGCGTAAGCCGCTCGCCCGAGCCGCGCACCAGCATCTGGGTACCGAAGTTTTCACCCTCAAACGCGCACAGGTTGATGTAGTGCGACACCTTCAAGATGCCATTGCGAATGGCGATACCGGCCAGCGTGATGAAGCCCACCAGCGCCGCCACACTGAGCGGCTGGCCCGATAGCCACAAGCCCACCACGGCACCCACCAGCGCCAACGGAATGTTGGACATGATGATGGCGGCCAACACAGCCGAGCGGTAGCGGGTGTACAGGATCAAAAAGATCATGCCCACCGATGCGATGGACAGCAGACCAATCAGCCGCGACGCGTCTTCCTGCGCCTGGAACTGCCCACCAATGCTGATGAAGTAGCCCTCAGGCATGGGCGTGGCCGCCACCTGGGTGCGGATGTCAGCCACCACATCGCTCAGGGCGCGCCCTTGGGTGTTGGCCGACAACACGATGCGCCTGCGTCCATCCTCACGGCTCACCTGGTTGGGCCCGTCGGACTCTTCGATCGACGCCAACTGCGACAAGGGCACGCGGCCACCCGGCGTATCAATCATCAGGTTGCGCAAGCCTTCTATGCCCCGTGAGGTTTCGGGCAGGCGCAACACCAGGTTGAAGCGCCGGCTGCCTTCCACGATTTGCGTGACCCGCTCACCGTCGATCAGCACCTGCAACTCGGCCAGCAGCTTGGCCGGCGCTATGCCCAGCCCCAGCGCGCGGTCATAGTCCACCTGTACTTTGATCTGCGGCGTCAGCACCTGCTTTTCAATTTCCAGATCGACCACGCCGCCTATCTTGGCAAGCTGCTGGCGTAGGCTCTCAGCTTGTGCGCGCAACGTGTCCAGGTCATCGCCAAAGATTTTGATAGCGATTTGCGATCGCACGCCCGACAGCATGTGGTCAATGCGGTGGCCGATGGGCTGGCCGATGCCAATGGCAGCGGGTAGCGTGGCAATGCGGCTGCGGATATCGGCGTACACCGCCTCCAGGCTGCGTTCGCTGCGCTTGAGTTTGACGTCCAGCTCCGACACATGCACGCCCTCGGCGTGCTCATCCAGCTCGGCACGGCCACTGCGCCGCCCCACGTGCTCTACCTCGGGCACGCCCGCCAGTGCCTTTTCGGCAATGCTGCCAATGCGGGCCGACTCGCTCAGCGTAGTTCCAGGGTTGAGCCGCAGGCCCACCAAAGCCACGCCTTCGTTAAACGGCGGCAAGAAGGTGGTCGGAAAGAATGGCACAGCGGCCATGGCCAGCACTGCAGCGACACCGCCCGCCGCTACCCAGCCCCGCGGTGCGGCCAGCACCCGGGTCAGCGCGCGGGCGTACCAAGCCTTGACCCAAGCCTGCACTTTGGTGTCGCCATGGTCCAGCCCCTTGATGTTGGGCAGCAAGTAGTAAGACATCACCGGGGTCAGCGTGACGGACACCACCATCGACGCGAGCAGCGAGACGATATAGGCAATAGCCAGCGGCTGCATCAGCCGCCCTTCAATGCCCGGCAAGAAGAACAGCGGCAGCAGCACCAGCACGATGATGACAGTGGCAATGACGATGCCGGAGCGCACTTCCAACGTCGCCTTGGCTATCAGCTCCAACGGCCCCAAGCGCCGGTCCGGATGCGCAGCGCGTTCCATCTTCAGGCGGCGCAGCACGTTCTCCACCCCCACCACCGCGTCGTCCACCAGCCCGCCAATCGCAATGGTCAAGCCGCCCAACGTCATGGTGTTGATGGACAGGCCAAAGTACTTGAACACCAACACGGTGATCATCACGCTCAAAGGGATGGCAGTCAGCGATATCAGCGTGGTGCGCACGTTTTGCAAGAAGAAGTACAGCACCACCGCCACCACGGCCGACGCAGCAAACAGTTTGCCTCTCAAGGTGTCGACCGACGATTCAATGAAGCTGGCCTGGCGCATCGTGATCTTGGGCTCGCCCATGCCCGCAGGCAGGCCACGCTTGAGTTCTTCCAGCGCGGCTTCTACTTTTTCAGTCAGCTTCACGGTATCGGCATCAGGCTGTTTTTGGATACCCAGGATCACGGCGGGTTGGCCATTCAGGCCCGCATCGCCCCGCTTGATGGCGGGTGCAAACGTGACGTTGGCGACCTGGCTGAGCTGGATGGATTTGCCATTGCGAAAAGCGACGGGCAAGCGCTGCAAATCTTCCAGGCGCGTGGTGCGGCCGATATTGCGGATCAGGTATTCACGGGAGTTGAGCTCCAAAAAGCCGCCGCTGGAATTGCCAGAAAAGCCTTTCAAGGCGTCCGCCATCGATTCCAGATCCACGCCCAGTGCCGCCATGCGCGCCGTGTCGGGCTGCACCTGGTACTGGCGCACCTCACCACCAATCGGCACCACCTGCGCCACGCCCGGCAGCGTCAGCAAGCGCGGGCGCATCACAAAGTCAGCGTACTCGCGCACCGCCATCGGGCTAATCTTGCTGGTGTCAATCGGCAGCGCCAGCAGCATGATCTCGCCCATGATGGAGCTGATAGGCCCCATGCCCACGTGCTCTACGCCTTGGGGTAATTGCTCGCGCACCAAAGACAAGCGCTCGCCCACCATTTGGCGAGCGCGGTAGATGTCCGTCTTCCAATCAAAGGTGATGTAGACGAAGGACAGGCCGACGCTGGACACCGAGCGAATACTCTCCACACCGGGAATGCCGCCCATCGACGTTTCCAGAGGAAAAGTGATGAGCTGCTCAACCTCTTCGGGGGCCATGCCACCGGCCTCTACTTGCAGCGTGACGGTGGGTTTGTTCAAGTCGGGAAATACATCCACCGGCATCTTGACCAGCGTAAACGCGCCAGTCACTAGCATTAAAACTGCCAACACAATCACCATCAGGCGGTTGTGCAGGGAGCTGTGTATCAATTTTTCAAACATGGATCGTGCCTGCTTAAAAGTAGATCAACGAACCTGGTTGACCAGGGGCGCGCCCTGGGTCACCACGCGGTCGCCCGCCTTCAGGCCGTTGACCACCGATACGCGGGCACCGTCGAGTGCCACCATGCGGATCGTGCGGGCCTCAAACACCTCAGGCCCGGTGTGCACCCAGACGATGTCCTGGTTGCTGGGGTTCTTCACTACCGCGCCGGTGGGCACGGCGTAGCCCAGCACCGTGTCCTTGGTTTGCACGAAGACCTTGACGGGTTGGCCCACTGCCAAGGGGACTGACGAGGAAGCCGCTCCCTGCGTAGCCACGGTGTTGAACTGCAGCGGGATTGCACCTTCTTGCAAAGTGCGCCCCGCACCCACAAAGCGCAACGCCACCGTGGTGCCCGCCGATGGGCTGGCCGTAGCACTTGCAATATTGCCCAACAGCGCGGTGTCAAACGCGCTGGCTTGCACCACCAGGTGCGCGGGGTCGACGATCTCGAACAGCACATCGCCCGCATTCACCACCTGCCCCGCCATGGCGTGGGCCGCTGCGATCACGCCTGACACGGGCGCAACCAAAACCTCGGTAGCACTCACACTGCCCGACACGGCCGCCAGGCGCTGGGCCAGGCTGTCGGCATCGCCGCGCGCGGCGTCAATGTCTTTTTGCGCCACGGTGCCTTCGAGTTGCTCCAGCCGCCCCAGGCGCTTTCGGGCCTGGTCTAGGTTGGCTTTGAGTTCGGCCGTTTGCGCTACCTGGTTGGCGAGCTCAATGGCGGCGGTGGATGCGCGCACGATGGCCAGGGTCTCACCCTTGCGCACGGCTTGGCCCAACTGGGGCAAACCGCGCGGCCCGGCTTCTATGCGCCCGGCCTGGGTTGGCTGTACCTTGCCGCCAGTGTTGGGATCATTGGCCACGCGCCCGGTCAGCTCCACCGTCTTGGGCAGGGTCTTTTCTTCCACGGTCACGGTGCGCAGCTCTAGTTGGCGCTGTGTGGGTTTGGGCAGGAAGACGCTGCCATCGGCCTGGCGCTTGGGGGAATTACCGCCGCTGGCTGCGGGGGCTGCGGGGGCTGCGTCGCCATGGTCATGGCCCTCTCCTGCATTTGCATCAAAAGAAGCCATAGAGCCCATGGATAGTGCGGCAGCAGCTATTAAATAAGAAGCAAGTTGACTGCCAGAACGGCGCTTGCGGCGTATCAGTACGGCGGCTATGGCCAGCAGCGCCATGGCCCCGGCGGCATAGGCGGCCCAACGCAGCCAGGGCCGCACGGCGTGGTCGTCATCATGTCCTGCGTAGGCATCGGTCAGTGTCAGGTCGCCAGCCAGCAAATCGCTCTCCGCGCCCGCCACCACCGTGAAGCTCACAGCCAGCGTGGCCGCTTCCTTCAACACGGCGTGTTCAAAGCGGTAGGTGCCGTCGGCCTGGGGCGTGGCAACTCCCTTGGCCGCGCCGGCTTCTACTTCCACCTTGGCACCGGTCACGGGTTCGTTGGTAGCGTGCCGGTCCAGGTAGATCGTCATGGCGCTCGCGTCCACGATGCCCACCAGCTCAAACAGATCCGAGTGGCTGCTGACGCGGGGCGATCCGGTGCCTGTGGCGATCGGGGCTGCATCGCCATGGTCGTGGCCTTCACCGGCTAAGGCTGCGGTCGAGGAAACCATGGACGCTACCAAAACAATAGCTACTCCCGCACATTTCATAAGGGCCACAGCCCGATTTGTCACTAAATTGAGAGTTTTCATGGGAGAGTTCCGAGGGATTGGTTCAATTGGGAGATGGCGCGCTGCAAGGCAATGCGTGCGCGGGCCAAGGAGAGATCGGCGTCCAGTTTTTCGTTGTCTGCCCGCATGCGGGTCGGCAAGTCGCTTTCACCCAGGCGGTGGGACTTGGCCACCAGCGCCTGCATTTGCATAGAAAGCGTGGCGCGCTGTACGGCCAGTGCCTCCTGGCGGCGTGCGGCATCCAGGTCCGCATGCGCCGCGGCAATATCCGCATCGAGCTGGCGGGCCACCGCATCGGCTTGCGCCTGCGCCGCGTCCAGCTCGGCCCGCGCAGCGGCTAGTTTGGGCGCATTGCGGCTGTCGCCACCCAAAGGAATCCGCAGCGCCAGCCGCACCGATGTCTCCAGGTTGGCTCCGGCGGCAGCGCGCTCGCGCGTCACACCCAGGCCCAGCGCCATCGGGTCGCGCCGGTCCGCTTCGGTCAGCGCCAGGCGCGTCCGTGCACTGTGTACTTGGGCTTGCGCGGCTTGCAAGGTGGGATGCTCGTTCTGGCGATTAACGCCCGCTTCCGCACCGGCCTCTGCACCCGCACTCGGCAGGCGCTCGTCCAAACTGGCGCTTTGCAGTTGGCCCGTCAGCGTCCGCCATTGGCCCAGTGCGCGCAGCAGTGCCGCGTCACTTTGCGCCTGCAGCCCCTGCGCCTGCTGCGCACTGGCGCGCGCTTGCAGGGCATCCACGCGGGCGGTGTCACCGGCCTTCACGCGACGCTCCACATCGTCGGCCAATTGCGTGGCCTCCAGGTGCTTGCGCACGGCAGCATCGCGCTCCACGCGAGCCAGGGCCAATTGGGCTGCGGCCTCACGCACCTCGCCCGCCAGCTTCAACCGCTCGGCGCTTTGTTGCCAGGCGAGCGCAGACGTATCCGCGGTCACCTGGTTTTGGGTCGCCCGGCGTACACCAGGGTTCCACAGGGGCACTTCCAGCTCGGCCTCCACTTCACGCAGACCGGCGTCGCCGCTCCAGGCATCGGTGCGGTGGGCCAAGCCCAAGGACGCCGGGCCCGATGTGAAGGACCGTGCGGCGCGTGCGCGGGCATCCAGCTCGGCCGTGCGATGACCCGATGCGCGCGAGGACGGGTGCAAGGCCCAAGCCGCTTCCAGCGCCGCACGCAAAGTTGTGGGCGTGCTTGTGGCGCTAACAGCGCTCGATTGGGGAATGGGTGCGGTGTTGGTCTGCGCCACAGCCG
The DNA here is from genome assembly GCA_002256115.1 of Burkholderiales bacterium PBB3. Classification (GTDB taxonomy): domain Bacteria; phylum Pseudomonadota; class Gammaproteobacteria; order Burkholderiales; family Burkholderiaceae_C; genus Allorhodoferax. The sequence goes on along the minus strand of NKIK01000009.1, from coordinate 102,537 downwards.
AAGGCGGCAACGCCAGAAACACCGACGCAAGCGCAGGGACTACGGCGCACCTGCGCCGCAGCAAATTTGAAAATGAAAACAAAGGATCTCTCCGAAGTGAAAAACAACTTCGGCGAGCCTGAGAGCCGCAAAGAGGAAGTGAAAGCGTCCGTCTACGGCCTCAAATGCCCGCCACGCCAGGGGCGGTGGTGGGCCATTTGGGGCGCTCTATATCGTCTACCGCGTGGGCAGACTCCAGCGGCTGTACCGTGGATGGGGGCGAACAAGACAGTTGGCCCCAGCAAAGTTTGGAGATCGAATAAAAGGCCCCGATGGGGTGGCTGCACATCACCACGGTGCAAGACTCGTCCTGCTCGGCATCTGCATTCGCGTCATCCGCCGCCTGCGCCGTGTGGCTCAGCTGGTGCAAGCTTTCGTCCACCATATGCGCCTGCACCAAGGTCGATTGCAGGGCAATCCAAACCATCAGTAAAAAGTACAGGGCGCGTTTCATGCGGCGATTATCTACGAGGCATATGCACCCAAGCCGTGAGGGGCATAGGCTTGGGGAGAAGTCGTACCGGCGGCACGCCTAATAGTTCGGTAGTAGCATTACCGCCATGCGCAGCACACTCTGGATCGCCCTGCTAACTTTGGCCCTGTCTCTGGGGGCGTTTGGCAACGGCGCACGTGCGGGCGTTTTGCCGATGCCAGCCGACTGTTGCGAAACTTTGTGCCAGGACATGCCCAGTTGCGCCAACATGCTGATGTGCCAAGCCTGCAGCGCCCCAACCGCGCACCTCGCCCAGCAGCGCGTATTGGATTTCCCGCACAAACGGTCCTTCCCGCATCTGGGTAACGACCGGACCCCCACCGGTCCTGTTTCGCAAATATGGACTCCGCCGGATTGAGTACTTCTGCCTTCCCTTGCAGAATTTTCTTCAATTTTTTGGAATCCATCATGAAAAACTTATTTTTAAAAGTATCGGCAGGCGCGATTTTGATGTCGGCCTCCGCCCTTGCATTTGCGGCAAGCGACTGCTGCGGCGATCTGGCCGCGTGTTGCCTGAATATGCTGGCGTGCTGCCTGTAAACAGGCTGCGCTGAACCCAGCGCACGAATGACAGGGCCAGTCCTTTTGGGCTGGCCCTGTTTTTTTCGCTCACCGCACGGGGGCTTTGCCTATGCGCTATGAATGTGAATGCCGGTGGTGAATATCAGGGAAATGCGCATGGCTGTGGCTTGTCGCTTCATGTTGATGGGCGTGGGTGTGGGGTGCATCGCTATCCCACGCAAAGTCATGGTTATGTTGGTGGTGCGCATCGTGGCGGTGTTTGTGCGAGTGCGACATGGGTGCGTGTTCATGCGTATGCAGGTGGTGCTCGATCAGGTGCAACCAGACCCCGGCTGCCATCAACACTGCCGCCAACCAGAACATCGCGCTGGTGGGCTCGCCTAGCAGGGCGATAGACAGCGCAGCACCCACAAACGGTGCAGTAGAAAAGTAGGCCCCGGTGCGGGCCGTACCCAGACCACGCAGGGCCAGTACAAACAACACCAGACTCAGGCCATAGCCGAAGAAACCGACCACCATGGCCGACGAGACTAGCGCCAAGCTGGGCAGATGGGCACCTAACGCAAACCCCAAGCCAACATTCACGCAGCCCGCTACCAAGCCTTTGCTTCCTGCAATGAAGAGTGCATCGGAGGCGGAAACCTTGCGGGTCAGATTGTTATCAATGGCCCAGGCCAGACAAGCCCCGACCAAAGCCAGCGGCCCCAGCAGCGATTCAGAGGGAGCTCCGGTAGGCCACGCCAGCACCAGCCCGCCGATGACGATCAACAGCATGCCCACCACGATGCGCCGGTCGGTGCTTTCGCGAAACACCACCCACGCCAGTACCGCCGTGAGTACCGATTCGAGGTTCAAAAACAAAGACGCCGTGGCAGCCGCCGTGTGCGCCAGCCCCACCATCAGCAAAAGTGGCCCCAGCACACCACCAAAGGCGATGGCACCCACAAGCCAAGGCCACTCGTGGCGCGGCAAGCCACTGGGCGTCCAGCCTTTGTCGCGCAGCAGGCGCACCAGCGTCAGCCCCAGGCCACTGCCCAAATACAGCAGGCCCGCTAGCAAGAAGGGGGACGATCCGAAAGCACCCTCCCCCATCAACTGCTTGGCAAACGGTGTGCTGGCCCCAAACAAAAAAGCGGCACCCAAGGCGGGTAGCGCTGCACGGTGGAGATGAATCATGGCTTTGCCTCTTATCGGGTGTTCATCCGAGGTGCGTATGGCGTTCGGGCTTGGCGGTGGTCTGCATCGCCACTAGGCCTTGCAGGATGCCGCAGGCGTCCACGCCTTGCTCGCTCTGGCAGCGTTCGCGCAGCGCCTGCAGTTGTCGTTTGAGGTTGCTCAGCTCTTTAATGCGTTCGTTCACGTGGGCAATGTGTTCGTCAAACACGGTGTTGATGGCGCCGCAGCCGTCTTGCGGATGATCAGCTAAACCCAATAGCGTGTGGATTTCCTCTTGGCTCATATCTAGCGCACGGCAATTGCGGATGAAGCGCAGCCGCTCCACATGGTCTGGCCCATAGACCCGGAAATTGCCCGCCGTGCGCGCCGTTTCTGGTAGCAAGCCCGCCTTCTCGTAGTAGCGCACCGTCTCTACCGTGCCCTGGGCCACTTGGGCCAATTCACCGATTTTCATACTGCGCTCCAGAAATGTCTTGACTCTATAGTAGCTTCAGGTTGTGTAATGGATTGAACCCGATTGGAAAGCCCCCATGTCAGCCCACACACACCACGATGAACACGGCCACGATCACGACCACACGCATAGCCATGCAGGTGATGTCTGTTGTGGCTCCAGCGCCGCCCCTGCGGCACAGAAGGTTGCGCCCATCGGCAAGCCGGTAGTGGGTGCCGATGGCGTGCAGACACCTATCCGCATCCTGCAAATGGACTGCCCGACCGAAGAGGGCCTGCTGCGCAAAAAGCTGGGGGGCATGGCGGGCGTGACCGGTCTGGAATTCAACCTGATGCAGCGCGTGCTGACGGTGACCCACACGCCGCAAACGATAGAGCCGATTCTGGCGGCCGTGCGTTCGCTGGGCTTCACACCTGAGATTGCCAACGACGCATCAGCCCCCACAGAACCTGCACCCGAAGCCGCAAAACCTTGGTGGCCTTTGGCACTGGCCGGTGCGGCCGCCCTAGCGTCTGAAGCGGTGCATTGGGCGGGATTGCCCACGTGGCTGGCCGCCGCGCTGGCGCTGGTGGCCGTGGGCTTAAGCGGCATCACTACGTATAAAAAAGGTTGGATTGCGATCCGCAATGGCAATCTCAACATCAACGCACTGATGAGCATCGCCGTGACCGGCGCACTGTTGCTGGGCCAGTGGCCCGAGGCCGCCATGGTGATGGTGCTGTTCACGATTGCCGAGCTGATTGAAGCCAAATCGCTGGACCGGGCGCGTAATGCGATTCGCGGGCTGATACAGCTCAGCCCTGAGCGCGCCACCGTGCTGCAGGCCGATGGCACTTGGCAAGACGTGGCGGCCAAATCCGTGGCGGTGGAGGCGCGTGTGCGCGTCAAACCCGGCGAGCGTATTGCGCTGGATGGAAAAATTGTCAGCGGCCGCTCGACCATTAACCAGGCTCCTATCACCGGCGAAAGTCTGCCGATCGAAAAATCCGAGGGCGACACCGTATTTGCCGGCACCATCAATGAGTCCGGCTCGTTTGAATACACCGTGACGGCGGCGGCCAACAACAGCACGCTGGCCCGCATCATCCACGCGGTGGAAGAAGCCCAAGGCGCACGCGCACCCACGCAGCGCTTTGTGGACCAGTTCGCGCGCATCTACACACCCGTGGTGTTTGCCATTGCGCTGGCCATTGCCGTGTTGCCACCGTTGCTGATGGGCGGCGTCTGGTTTGACTGGATCTACAAGGCGCTGGTCTTGCTGGTCATTGCCTGCCCTTGCGCGCTGGTCATCTCCACCCCCGTCACCATCGTCAGCGGCCTGGCCGCAGCGGCCCGCCAGGGCATTCTGATCAAAGGCGGCGTCTATCTGGAAGAGGGCCGCAAGCTGGCGTGGCTAGCGCTCGACAAGACCGGCACCATCACGCACGGCAAGCCTGCGCAAACCGACTTGGTGGTGTTGAGCAAAATGGACAGTATCGAGCTGCGCACCCTGGCCGCCAGCCTGGCGAGCCGCTCGGATCACCCCGTATCTAAAGCCCTGGCGCAAGCCGCCGAGCGCGATGGCGTGACGCTGCGCACGGTGGATGCGTTTGAAGCGCTGCCGGGCCGCGGCACCCAGGGCGTCATCGACGGCAAGCTGTTCTACCTGGGCAACCACCGCCTGATCCATGAGCAAGGCCGCTGCTCGGATGCGCTTGAAGCCCGCTTGTCCGCGCTGGAGCAACAAGGCAAGACCGTCATCCTGCTGGCCGACGAGACCGCAGTGCACGGCATGTTTGCGGTGGCCGACACCGTGAAGGAAAGCAGCCGCGCGGCCATTGCCGAGTTGCACGCGCTGGGCATCAAAACCATCATGCTGACGGGCGACAACGTGCACACCGCCAAGGCCATCGCCGCGCAGGTAGGCATTGATGAAGCACGCGGCGATCTGTTGCCGGAGGACAAGCTCCAAGTCATAGCATCCAAGATCAAAGACGGCCACGTGGTTGGCATGGTGGGCGACGGCATCAACGATGCGCCTGCGCTGGCGCGCGCCAATATCGGCTTTGCGATGGGCGCCGCTGGCACTGGCACCGCAATAGAAACAGCCGATGTGGCGCTGATGGACGACGACCTGCGCAAGCTGCCCCGCTTTGTGCGCCTGTCGCGCCACACGCATGCCCTGCTGGTGCAAAACATTGTGCTGGCACTGGGTATCAAGGCCGTATTTCTAGTGCTGACGCTGACCGGCGCGGGCACCATGTGGATGGCGGTGTTTGCAGATGTGGGGGCGAGCTTGCTGGTGGTGGGGAATGGGTTGCGGCTTTTAAGAAAGTGATTGCCAGATGCTTGCTCGCCGACTCCTCCTGAAGTCAACGCTGCTGCTGCCGCTGACCTCACCAAGTCGCGCTGCTGCTGCCGAGGTGAGTGACGGCAGTTGGCTGCACGTTGGGCGCCAGCGCACGCTGCCCTGGCGGCTACGTCTGCCGGAGGGAGACAAGCCATGTCCACTGGTCCTCTATTCACATGGCCTGGGCGGTAGCCGCGAAGGCGGACAGGCTTGGGGCAGCGCCTGGGCCAATTCCGGTATCGCGGTGCTGCATCTTCAGCATCCGGGCAGCGACATCGACGCGCTGCGCGGTGGCGCCAAAGCGATGCAAGCAGCGGCCAGCGCCGACCAGATGATCGAACGACTGCTGGACCTGCGCTTTGCCATCAATGAATTGCAGCGCCGTGCAACCACTGGCGAGGCACCCTGGAATCGCATCCGCGCGGATGCGATCGGTGTCGCCGGCCATTCGTTCGGGGCACTGACGACACAGGCCGTGGCCGGTCAACGCTACCCTGGCGTTGATGATCTTTCAGACCCGCGCCCGAAAGCATTCGTCGCGTTGAGTCCTTCATTGCCAATAGGTGTCAAGCTGTCACCGAGCGAGGCCTTCGCTGGCGTCGTGCGTCCGTTCTTCGCACTGACGGGTTCCAAGGATTCCAGCCCCATCCAGCGCAACCAGGCCGCTGCGCAGCGCGCAGGCGTCTACGATGCGCTGCCTCCGGGCCAGCGCGCGCTACTGTGGCTTGCAGGCGCCAATCATCAGACCTTTGGCGGCGGCCGCGCCAGCTTGCCCGAAACCGATGAGAAAACCGCGCAGCGGGCACCGGGCTCAGAAGATCGCCACAGCCGACTGATTGCCAGCGCCACGACTGCGTGGTGGCACTGGCGCTTGCTTGGCGACGAGGCGGCGCGTTTGCGGCTCGCATCCCTTGAAGGCTTGTCAGACGGCGATAGGCTGCAGCTCGGCTAACAAGAATGTCTCACAGGCACTGCGCATCAAATCTAACGAGTCCTGAAATTTTCATCTTGTCGCAGTAGGCTTCGCTCCCGTAGTCATCAGGTGCTGTGACGTTAGAGACCCCAAATTCAGCCATCCCCGCTTTACTTAGCAACCAGTAACTAGCTGACTTGTCAGCCACATAACCAACACTGGCGATGCGCATGTCCACGTCAATCTTGGTGAAGTAATCGTTCTCAAGCCCCGCCCACTTCTCCTGCATAGAGAGCATCTGTTTTTCTCTGTCGCTTAACGCAGAGGCTCCATTGAGCCTTCGCTTTTCAGACAGCTGTTGCAGCCCTTGAACATAGTCGCGGTAATTTTTGTAGTCGCTGAACATAACGACCGCGTCCGGTTCTATTCGTTTGTGCTTCGCCGCTGTGAATATGTACCTTGCACATGAAGATGAACACGACCCGGTGACAACGACCGTAATTTGATGGTCGAAGACAGCAGCGCCAATAGCTCTAGCTGCAAATGCGTTGCCACTTTCACTTTGGATTCGGAGAGTGTCATATCCGCGGCGCGCAATGAGATCCACTACCGTTGAAGCAATCCTTGCGTCGATATCTCCGTTGAGGTGAATCTCAGAGCCAGATGTCGTTACCTTTCCTGGAACTGTCGCCACTGTCCAGAAAACTATATCGGCAGGCATGCCCGCATTTGCCAATGTGTGGGACGCGAATACAAGGGCCGCAATCATGGATTTCATGGATAACCTCCGGTGGTTGGTGTGACCGCAATCGGCCGCGCTTTTGCCCTGCGAGCCCATGCTCAAAATTCACGTCAGTCTACTGCTCGATTACGGTCCGAAATGGACGACTGCGCCCGTTGCGATCATGGCTTAGCCACAAACGGAAGTAGCACATGTTGCGTGCGCCGTTGCACAGACGCATGTTCAGGCGATTTTCACAATAGCCCCACCCAACCGCAATTTCGGGCGGGGCCAAGGAGAATTCGCATGGACTTTAAAAACTTCCGCAACGGTGTTGGGCCTTACCTGATGGGTGCCGTCGTAATTCTGGCGCTTTTCTTGACCTTGCTCCAGGTGCTGCAAAACGCTGTTCATCAGGGGGCGACGGTAAAAGCGGTTTACGCCGAGCGCGCTGAAACGCAATGGCGATGCGGCTCCGCACAGGGCCCGCGTGAGCGCGATGACTGCATCGCGCAGCGGGTGCAAGCCTCTTCTCGGGGCAGCGCGCTGTTGGCCTCGGCCGATATACGCACCCAATAGCCCGACCACGGGCACTGCGATGTGGTGGAGGTGCGTCATGGTGAACGCCCACCTTCCTCATCACCACAGCTCGTGTTGGCTCTCCACTCCAGCCGGTGCGGGCCGCAGAGGCCATCGGGCAAGCGTTTGGTAGCGGGGCGTGCCCGGCTGCGTTTTGACAAGCAACAGCTCGTCGATCCGCCAGGGGATGGGGTGTATTTTGGTGAGGGGGAGCGTGCCAGGCGCCCAGTAACAGATGCTGACGTGCGGGGTATGCCCGTGCATCACCTCAAGCCCCTCTTGGATCAGGGCATGGCGGATAGCCACCTGTAGCGCATCGAATTCCGGAGGCCGCCGCGTCGCCCGAAATTCCCAGTGGATCTTGTTGGAGATTCGGGCCTCGCCGCGCACGCGATTCAACACCGTTGTGAAGGCCGCAGCATCGACCCGCGCGCCAGCCTTCATCATGCGGCGGCATTTGTCGTCGCTGAATCCGTATTTAGGGGATAGCGACTGGTGCCAGTCCTGCGGATCGAACAATGTGCTCCCCAATTGTCGGTCCCAGCCATTTGCGACGATCTCTTGCATTGCCGCAAGTCGCACCTGCGTTGCAGGTTGAGCCATAAGCAGCAGGAAGCTTGGATCTTGATCTTGATCTAGGCGCATGACCCATTTTGTCGCAAACCCTCCGCCTCGGTCGTACCTTGCATACATTTGAGATGCACTTGCTACCAAACTGATAGCTGCTCCCGCACTATCCACGGCCTACGGAGCACATTTGGCATGCAAAAAAGCGGCGCAAGGCCGCTTTTTTGTCTCTGACCGGCGGCTCAGACCTGGCTAAAGTCCGGACGACGCTTTTCCATGAACGCAGTAAACGCCTCTCGAGCTGCCGGCTCGCGCAGCATCTGGCCAAAGCGTTCGCCTTCTTCGGCCATCACTTCCAGCACCTTAGCCATCTGGCCCTTCTTCATGAAGCGCTTGATTTCCATCAACGACGACAGCGGCTTGGCGGCCAGCTTCCGGGCCTGCGCCTGCGCCACGCCGTTGGCTTCCATGGGCGGAACGATGCGATTGACGAGGCCCACTTCCAACGCGGCTTCTGCCATGAAGGGCTCGCCCAGCAGCAATGCTTCGGCAGCGCGGTGGTAGCCCAGCATCTGTGGCACCAGCAGGCTGCTGGCGGCTTCGGGGCACAGGCCCAGGTTCACAAAGGGCATCGAGAACGCCGCGTTGTCACCCGCGTAGACCAGGTCGCAATGGAACAGCAGCGTGGTGCCAATGCCCACCGCCGGGCCACACACCGCAGCCACCAGCGGCTTGGGGAAAGTGGCAATGCCGCGCAAAAAGCGGAACACCGGCGACTCTTGGGTAGACACCGGTCCATTCAGAAAATCACCGATGTCATTGCCCGCACTGAAGATGGTGGCGTGGCCCTGCAGCACCACGGCGCGCACGCTGTCATCGGTGCTGGCCTGCGCCAACGCATCGGCGCAGGCTCCGTACATGGCCTGCGTGAACGAGTTTTTCTTGTCGACGCGGTTCAGGGTCAGGGTCATCACGCCGTCGGCGGTGTGGATGAAGATATCTGTCATGACTAGCCTTTAAAGTAAACAATCTGATGGCTGCTGGCCAGCAGCACACCGGCCTCGTTCCAGATCTGCGCGCTCTGGTCCGAGAAGCCATTGCGAAATGCGCTCGCGCGCGCTTGGCCCAGCAAATAGCCAGTGCCCGTCTGCGCCAGCTGCGCCGCATTGGCGTGGAAGTAAGTCGTGATGGACACCGTGCCTGCGGGCGTCGGCGAGCGGCGGCGCACAAACACGCGCGGGTAAAAGATGTCGGACATTGCTGCGAGTGATGGGTAGTCCAATGGGCGCGGCTGCTGGTCACGTAACCACAACTGCGTCAAGCTGCTGTGCAGGCTGCCGTCCCACTCCGAAGGCATGCCGCCGACGATGGGACGCATATCGTATTGTTTGATGAACGCCATGGGCGCGTGACCGGTTTGCGCGGGTACCTCAGCGGGCGCAGGCACCGTGGGCATGCTGATTTCGTCGTCGGCCCAGGTCTCGCGCCGCACCGCGGTCACTGCCGTGGCGGTTGTCACCACTTCGCCGGTTTGCAGCATCTCAATCGTCCAGTGCTGGGTGGAGCGATTGGTGCGCGCGGGTTTTGCATTCACCACAAACGCGCCATCGGCAACACCGGCGCAGAAGTTCACGGTCAGCGACAGCGGCTCGCCCAGCAAGTCTGGGTGCTGCAACACGGCGTTCAGCAACTGGGCCGCCGTGGTGCCGCCATAGGGGCCGACCATGTTGGCATAGGCCGGGTGTGTGTTGCCCGTAAAGCTGCCGTCGGGCTGGCGCGTCAGCGCAATCGATTCGTCAAAGGAATGTGGAGTCATAGGGCAATTAGTGTCTAAAAAGTGTCCAAAAAAAGGCCACCTTGCGGTGGCCTGGCTTCTGTCCGCTTAGACGCGTTCAAAAATTCCAGCAGCTCCTTGCCCGGTGCCTACGCACATGGTCACCATGCCGTACTTCAGATTGTGGCGGCGCAGCGCGTGAATGACTGTCGCGGCGCGGATAGCACCCGTCGCACCCAGTGGGTGGCCCAGCGCAATGGCGCCGCCCATGGGGTTGACCTTGGATGCGTCCAGACCCAGCGTGTTGATGACGGCCAGCGACTGGGCCGCGAAGGCTTCGTTCAATTCGAACCAGTCGATATCGCTGTGTTGCAGACCGGCGTAGCGCAAGGCCGCAGGAATGGCTTCGATCGGGCCAATGCCCATGATTTCCGGTGGCACGCCGCGTGCAGCAAAGGACACAAAGCGGGCCAAGGGTGTCAGTCCAAATTGCTTGACCGCTTTTTCGCTAGCCAGGATCAACGCGCCTGCGCCATCGCTGGTCTGCGAGCTGTTACCGGCAGTGACGCTGCCGCGCGCCGCGAACACGGGCTTCAATTTGCCCAGCGCTTCCAGCGTGGTGTCAGGGCGCGGGCCTTCGTCCAGGCTCACGGTGCGGGTCTTGGTGGTGACTTCGCCGGTGGCGAGGTTGGGCGTGCGCTCGATCACGTCGATGGGTGTGATCTCGTTGGTGAATTCGCCAGCCTGTTGCGCCTTGACAGCGCGCAGGTGCGATTCCAGTGCGAACGCATCTTGCATTTCGCGAGAGACTTTCCACTGCTGAGCCACCTTCTCTGCGGTGAGGCCCATGCCGTAGGCGATGCCGACGTTTTCGTCACGCGCAAACACTTCGGGGTTGAAGGATGGCTTGCCACCGCCCATAGGCACCATGCTCATGGACTCGGCACCGCCAGCGATCAGTACATCGGCCTCGCCCACGCGGATGCGGTCGGCAGCCATCTGAATCGCAGAGATACCGGAGGCGCAGAAGCGGTTGACGGTGATGCCGCCCACGGGGTGGTCAAAGGCCAGGCCCACGGCCACGCGGGCCATGTTCATGCCTTGCTCGCCTTCGGGGAAGGAGCAGCCGATGATGGCGTCTTCAATCGCTTTGGGGTCGAGCGTAGGGACCTGCAGCATGGCGCTGCGCAAGGCGGCGACCAGCAACTCGTCGGGGCGGGTATTGCGGAAGTAGCCGCGGCCGGAGCGGCCGATGGGCGTGCGCGTGGCAGCAACGATGTAAGCGTCTTGGACTTGTTTCATAAAAACTCCTAATCAGTTGGGGGCAGAGTTTGCGACTACGCCGCTGCGGTCTGTCCCGCAATGTTTTTTGGTGGCGGCGTAGGTATCCACGCCCAGATAAATTCACACTGGATGGGCTGCTCGCCCGATTCATCGCTGACTTGCACCAGCACGCTGACCTCACCCTTGTCGTTCTTCAGCATCAGCTCGCGCTGGGCTGGCGACAGGCGGGCCACGGCGCGCAAACCACCTTGTGCGCGACGTTTGAAGTCAATATGCAGCGTCTTGCAAAGCGGCAGGCTGTCGTCGCGCACATTCATGCCAACCACCATGCCGGTTGCGGTTTCTGCCAGCAAAGCCATGGCAGCGGCATGCACACCCTGAATATGGTTTTGCACACGGCGCACATTGGGCACCGTGATCACCACTTGCTCGGGCGACATCTCCGCGAAGTTCAGGCCTGCGGTGCCGGTAAAGGGCACCGCACGTCCCATCACGCGGTTGCGCAGCCAGGGCCGCAGGAACGCGGGGATGCGCTCCAGCTTGGCCACCGACCGCGCCAGGCGGTTGGGCCGTGGCGCGAACGCTGAAGGCACTGCGTCGGCAGTCAGCGTGTTCATGTCAGTTGCGCACCGGTTTGCCGGTGGACATCATGCCCATGATGCGTTCTTGCGTCTTGGGGTGCGTCAGCAGCGAGGTGAACGCCTTGCGCTCCATCGCCAGCAGGTATTCCTCAGTCACCAACGTGCCCGCATCCACCTGCCCGCCACACACCACTTCGGCAATCAGCAGGCCGATGTGGAAATCGTGCGCACTAATAAAACCGCCGTCACGCATGTTGACCAGTTGGGCACGGATCGTGGCAATGCCGCTGCGGCCCGCGACCGGGAAGCTGCGCTTGTGCGGCGCGCGATAGCCGCTGGTGTACATGGCTTTGGCTTCGTTGATGGCCACGAACAGCAACTCGTCCTTGTGCGGCACCACGATATCGCTGTCCAGCAGGTAGCCCAGCTTGCGGGACTCCAGCGCGCTGGTGCCCACCTTGGCCATGGCCGCAGCGGTGAAGCCTTCGGTCAGAAAAGGCAACACATCCTTGGAGGTGGACAGCGCCATGTTTTCGGCCGCACGGCGTGCGATATAGGTCAGGCCACCGGCACCGGGCACCAGACCCACACCGACTTCGACCAGGCCAATGTAGCTTTCCATCGCGACGACGCGCTTGCTGGAATACACCGCCAGCTCGCAGCCACCACCCAGGGCCAGACCGCGCACGGCAGACACCACGGGCACGTTGGAGTACCGCAGCTTGAGCATCGCGTTTTGCAGCTCGGCTTCTGCGCCCTCAACCGCCTGGACACCGCCCATGATGAACGCGGGCATCATGCCTTGCAGATCAGCACCGACGGAAAACATTTCATCCGGCGACCAGATCACCAGGCCCTTGTAATCTTTCTCGGCCAGCTCTTGCGCTTGCAGCAGGCCTTCGATGACGCCGCCACCGATGGCGTGCATCTTGGTCTTGATGCTGGCGATCAGAACGTCGTCATCCAGCGTCCACAGGCGGATGGATTCGTCTTCAGAAATCGTCTTGCCTGCGGTTGTTGCGGATGGCGCATTGGCACCCAGCACGCTCTCGGGAAAATGCTGGCGTTCGTACACGGGCAGCTTGCGCACGGGCACAAAAGTTCCGGTCGTCGGGTTCCACGAACCAGCGGGCGTATGCACACCACCCGCGTCGGCCACCGGGCCTTTGAACACCCAGTCGGGCAGCGGTGCTTTGCACAGCGCTTTGCCAGAGTCGATATCTTCCTTGATCATGTTGGCGACTTCCAGCCAGCCGGCTTCTTGCCACAGCTCGAACGGACCCTGCTGCATGCCAAAACCCCAGCGCATGCAGAAGTCCACATCGCGGGCGTTGTCGGCAATCGAAGCCAGGTGGATGGCGGCGTAATGGAAGCTGTTGCGCAGAATGGCCCACAGGAACTGGCCTTCCTTGCCCTCGGCGTTGCGCAACAGTTTCAGTCGCTCGGCGGCGGGCTTCTTGAGCATGCGACCATAGACCTCGTCGGCCTTTTGACCGGCAGGCACGTACTCTTTACTGTCCAAGTCGAAGCGCAGCACATCTCGGCCAACCTTCTTGAAGAAACCGGCCTTGGTCTTCTGACCCAGGTTACCCATCTCCAGCAAAGTCTTCAACACGGCGGGGGTGGCGAAGCTTTCGTAGAAAGGGTCAAACTTGCCAGCCCCTGCGGTAGCGTCGCCGCTCAGCGTGTCCTGCAGCGTCTTGATCACATGGCCCATGGTGTCCAGACCGACCACGTCTGCGGTGCGGAAGGTGCCCGACGATGCACGGCCCAGCTTCTTGCCGGTCAGGTCGTCCACCACGTCAAACGTCAGACCGAAGTTTTCCACTTCCTTCATGGTCGTCAACATGCCGGCGATACCGACGCGGTTGGCGATGAAGTTCGGGGAGTCCTTGGCGCGGACAACGCCCTTGCCCAGATTGCTGGTCACAAAGTCTTCCAGCGCGTCCAGGTACTGGGCTTCGGTGGTGGGCGTGTTGATGAGCTCCACCAGCGCCATGTAGCGGGGTGGGTTGAAGAAGTGGATGCCGCAGAAGCGGTGCTTGATTTCCTCGGGCAGTGCCTCACTCAATTTAGTGATCGACAGGCCGGACGTGTTGGACGCCACGATGGTGTTCGGGCCAATGAAAGGCGCGATCTTCTTGTACAGATCGAGCTTCCAGTCCATACGCTCGGCGATGGCTTCGATGATCAGGTCGCAATCGCGCAGTTGCTCCAGATGCTCTTCGTAGTTGGCTTGGCCAATCAACGCGGCATCGTCCACCACGCCCAGCGGTGCGGGCTTGAGCTTTTTGAGGTTCTCAATAGCCTTGGTCACGATGCCATTCTTCGGGCCTTCTTTGGCGGGCAGGTCAAACAGCACCACCGGCACTTTGACATTGACCAGATGGGCCGCAATCTGCGCCCCCATCACGCCGGCACCCAGCACGGCTACTTTTCGAACATTAAAACGGGACATGGTGTCTCCTAAGACAAATTTACTGCGCACGGATCCAGGTCTGGGTTCTGCCAAACAGGGAGAAGCCGACGAATCCGCGCACTTCGAGTTTCTTGCCGCCATCAATCGGCGTCATTTTGAGTTTGTAGACCGTGCCGTTGTCGGGGTCGACCACGGTGCCGCCTTCCCACACGTCTTTCGTTGGGTTCTTGCCCAAACCACGGATGATCTCCAGCCCGATGATGGGCTGGTCTTTGCGATCGTCCTTGCACAGGTCGCACTTGGCGTCGGCTTTCACATCTGTGCGGAAGGTGCGCTCAATGCGCCCGGAGAGCACACCAGCGTTGTCCACCACGCGCACTTCGGAGGCGACCTCGCCAGTCTTGTCGCTGATGGTTTTCCACAAGCCCACGGGGGTCATCTGCGCCGTGGCAGACAGTGCAGACCCAGCCAAAACGACAGCAAGAACAGTCAAACGCATGGTGAGATTCCTCATGGTGTGTTGCAAGGGGCTAGGCAGTTACGCGAAAACCGCGTCGGTATCCATCAGCACCTTGCTGCCGGTGCGCGCAGTGCGCATCAGCGTTGCAGTCTCAGGGAACAGCTTGGCGAAATAGAAGCGTGCGGTTTGCAGCTTGGCCAGGTAGAACTGGTCGGTGTTACCGGCAGCGATTTCGCGCAGCGCGACTTGGGCCATACGGGCAAAGAAGTAACCAAACACCAAGTGGCCTGCGACGCGCAGGTAGTCCACCGCAGCGGCGCCCACTTCGTCGGGGTTCTGGAAGCCTTTGAAACCAATTTCGGTTGTGAACTTGGTCATCTGATCGCCCAACACCGCGATGGGCGTGATGAACTCGCTCATCTTTTCGTTGGTGCCTTCTTCGTCCACCAGCTCGCCAATCAGCTTGCCGAACTTCTTCAGCGTGGCGCCGTTGTTGCCCAGAATCTTGCGGCCCAGCAGGTCCAGCGACTGGATGGTGTTGGTACCTTCGTAGATCATATTGATGCGGTTGTCGCGCACGAACTGCTCCATGCCCCATTCCTTGATGAAGCCGTGGCCGCCAAACACTTGCATGCAGGCATTGGTGGAAATGTGTCCGTTGTCAGTCAAGAAGGCCTTGGCGATCGGTGTCAACATAGCCACCAACTCGCCGGAGTCCTTGCGTACTTTTTCGTCGGGGTGACCGTGCTCTTTTTCGAGCAACATGGCGCAATACGCCTGCAGCATGCGACCGCCTTCAGCGTAGGCCTTGGCCGTGAGCAACATCTTGCGCACATCGGGGTGCACGATGATCGGATCGGCCGGCTTGTCTTTGGCTTTGGTACCCGACAGCGAACGCATTTGAATACGGTCTTTGGCATAGGCCAAGGCGTTTTGGAAGGCCACTTCGGTCAGTCCCAAAGACTGGTTGCCCACGCCCAGACGGGCGGAGTTCATCATCACGAACATGCCCTGCATACCCTTGTTGGGCTGGCCGACCAAGGTGCCAATGGCGTCTTCCATGACGATCTGGGCCGTCGCGTTGGACTTGATGCCCATCTTGTGCTCCAGGCCACCGCAGTAAATGCCGTTGCGAGAACCCAAGCTACCGTCTTTGTTGACGTTGAACTTGGGCACGATGAACAGGCTGACGCCCTTGATACCGGGAGGCGCATCGGGCAGGCGAGCCAGCACCAAATGGATGATGTTGTCGGCCATGTCGTGTTCACCGGCGCTGATGAAGATCTTGTTGCCGGTGATCTTGTAGGTGCCGTCGGCTTGGGGCTCAGCCTTGGTGCGCATCAGCCCAAGATCGGTACCGCAATGGGGTTCGGTCAGGCACATGGTGCCGGTCCACTCGCCGCTGGTCATCTTGTGCAGGTAGGTTTGCTTTTGTTCTTCGGTGCCGTGCGTGTGCAGCGCGTGGTAAGCGCCGTGCGTCAGGCCGGGGTACATGGTCCAGGCCTGGTTGGCGCTGTTCAGCATTTCGTAGAACATGCCGTTGACCACCAGGGGCAGGCCTTGGCCGCCAAACTCAGGGTCACAACCCAGCGCAGCCCAGCCGCCTTCAACGTAGGTCTTGTAGGCTTCTTTGAAACCCTTGGGCGTGGTCACCGCGTGGGTTTTGATGTCCAGCGTGCAGCCTTCGGCATCGCCCGAAATGTTCAGCGGAAAAATAACTTCAGAGGCGAACTTGCCGCCCTCTTCCAGCACCGCATTGATGGTGTCCACATCCATCTCAGCATGCTTGGGGATTTGCTTCAACTCATCAACAACATTGAGCACTTCGTGCATCACAAATTGCATGTCGCGCAGTGGGGGGTTGTAGGTTGGCATGGTGGATTACTCCTTGGTTACGGTAAAAGAAGGCGCGGCATAGCGCGCGAGAATGTTTTCAAAACCCTGGTTGGCACGTTCAATCGAGCCGGGGTTTTTGAGGAATCGGGCTTCGTAGTGCAAAGCCAAAATCAAGCCGTGAATCTCAAAGGCCATTTGCTGCTCATCGGCATCGGCGCGCAAGTGGCCGGTTTCTTTGGCCAGCACCACGGCACGGAACAAGGCGGTCAGCCAGGTCTGCACCGAGTTGGCCAATGCGTCACGCACCGGGCCAGGACGGTCATCAAACTCGACTGCGCCGCTGATGAAGATGCAGCCCGACTGAATCTCGACGGCTACGCGTTTCATCCAGTTGGCAAACAGCGCCTGCACGCGGGGCAGACCACGCGGCACGCCCAGAGCAGGGTAGAAAACCTCTTGCTCAAAGCGGTGAAAGTATTCGCGGATAACGGAAATCTGGAGTTCTTCCCGCGAGCCAAAGTGGGCGAACACACCCGATTTGCTCATGTGGGTGACTTCGGCCAGCACGCCGATGCTCAGGCCCTCCAGGCCGATCTGTGTGGACAGGCCCAAGGCCGCTTCGACGATAGCGAGCTTGGTTTGCTGGCCCTTTTGCAGTGCCCGGCCAACCTGCAATGGCAAGCCTGAACCCGCGCGCACGGCCACAGCAGGCATTTTGCGCACGGGTTTGGCAGATGGACTGACGAGAGACATGATGACGGCGAAACCACAAAATAGAACGATCGTGCTATTTTGCAGTATTTCCGTGCAGCTCTGCCAAGCCCCTCACGATCTAGAGGGAAATAACTAACCAAGGCTCGGGTTTACCCGAGGATGCGTGCCAAGCTGGCGTCCAATTGCTCAGTGGGCAGGCGCTTAAAGCCGGAGCGCACAAAGCGCTGCAACCGCCCCATGGCAAATGCAATGGCCACCGCAGCCACCACCTGGGCATCCAATCCTGGGGTGCCGCGCAGGGCTTGCTTGAGTGCGGCCTCGGTTTTGTCAAAAAACAAGTTCATGCGTTGCTGCAAGCGCTCGTTTTCAAAGACCAGCGCGTCCCCGACCATGACACGCGCCATGCCGGGGTTTTTCTCGGCAAACTGCATCAGCATGGCCAGAATCTTGGCCGCCTGGCGTGCGCCGTCGGGGCCGGTCAGCGCATCAGGGGCCACTTCGCGCCCAGAGATCTGGTTGATGAGGGTGAAAACGCTGTGTTCAATGAATTCGATCAGGCCTTCAAACATCTGCGCCTTGCTGGCGAAATGGCGGTAGAGCGCCGCTTCGCTGACGCCCAGGCGCGCAGCCAATGCGGATGTGGTGATGCGCTCGCCGCCGGGTTGCTCCAGCATGCTGGCCAGCGCCTGCAAGATTTGCACTTTGCGCTCGCCCGGTTTGGGTCGCTTGCGCGTTATAGACCCACTCCCTGTGGCATCGTCAGAAGCTGGTTCGGATGAAATTTCAGGGGCGTCGGTGGCGTCTGGCATGGTGATCCGGCTGAGGGTTTATTCATTCTCGCACAGGGATACGGGGCCAATCGACCCAACCAGACCACAAACGGGGTCAGGCTTGAAGAGTGAGCGAAACCGACAAGCCCCGCCCCGCCGCACCAGCCTGGAGTTGCAATTGCGTGTGGTGGACGCGCGCAATTTCGTCTGCAATCGCCAGGCCCAAGCCATTGCCCTCCCCCGCACTGCCGGGGACGCGATAAAACCGCTCCAAAACGCGCGACCGCTGCAGCAGATCCAGCCCGGGGCCATCGTCTTCAACCTCTAAAAATGGCAGCCCTGCAGCCTGGCCGGGCGCTGACCGCAGCCCGCAACGCAGGGTCACATGCCCCCCAGCCGGGGTGTATTTAAGCGCGTTGTCCAGCAAGTTGGTCAGTAACTCACGCAGCAGCCACTCCAGACCATCGGCGTGGGCGGGCAAGGCGTCCAGGCCCAGGTCGATATGGCGGGCGGTGGCGGTGTCCAGGTAGTTCTCCATCAGCACTTCACACAGGTGTTTCAAATCCACCCGCTGCCAGGGTTCTGACTGCTGGCTGCGTGCATCCACCCGGGACAGCGCCAGCAATTGGTTGGCCAACTGCGAGGTGCGGCGCGCGGCGTGGCGCAGTTGGAATATTTGTTCTGCTCTTATTTTTATAGCTGCTCCCGCACTATCCATGGGCGCTGCAGCCACATTTTGGGCCCAAGCCTCGACCTGGGCCTGCAGCGCAGCCAGCGGGGTGCGCAATTGGTGGGCCGCGTCGGCCACAAAACGCCGCTGGTTTTCGGCCTGCGCATTGACCAGCCCAAACAAGCGGTTGAGCGATTGCACCAGGGGCAGCACCTCGTCGGGCGAACTGCTGGTGTCCAGTGCCGACAGGTCATGGGGCGAACGCCGCTCCACGGCTTCTTTCAAATCCAGCAAGGGCCGTAGCGCATGCCCCACCGCCCAGTTAATCGCAAACACGGCAGCTAACAGCACCAACAGATTGGGCAAGACGGCCTTGACCCAGACCGAATGCTGCCACTGCTGGCGCTGGTCAGAGCCATCGGCCAAGCGCACCGTCAGCTCACCGGCCGAGGTCTTGACGCGCTGGCTGACGATACGAAAGGTTGTGCCGTCGTACTCGCCACTGCCAAACTCGGGCTCGCGGGTGGGGGGCAGCGTTGCGGCCAGCCAGGGGCTGCCCACTAAAACCAGGCCTTCGCTGTCCAGCAGCGCGTAGCCAGACTTGGGTGCACGCGCATTCAGAAAATCATCCACAGCGGGTGCCATCAACACGATGGGGGGACGCAGCGCTGAATCGCCGCCAGCGATGACCGAATCCGCCAACAGCGGTACCAGCGCACCCAGCAAGCGGTCTTGTTGCAGAGTGGCGTTTTCAGCGGACCGCAGGTCAAACCAGGTATTAATGCCCGCCACCAGAAAAAGGGGAGCAAACAAGAGCAATAGCAAGCGGCGCTTCAGGCCGGTCGCCATGGCGATGGGCGAGAGATACGGCCTGCCGACTTCCATACTCAGGGCGCTGGTGCGCCGGGCATCAGCTCCAAGCGGTAGCCAAAGCCGCGAATGGAACGCACCATGAGGCCATGGGGTTCCAGCTTGCTGCGCAGGCGCGAGATATAGACCTCTACCGCGTTGGGCGTAATTTCCTTGTCCCACCCGGTGAGGGCCTGCAACAGCTTTTCCTTGTTGGCCGGCTTGGGGGCCTGCAACAACAAATACTCCATCACCGTCCACTCCCTAGGCCCCAGCTCCAGCGGGATGCCTGCAGCGTCAGAGCCGGCAGTGCGAATACACGCCCGCCGTTGTGCCGTATCCAGTTCCAGCGGACCAAAACTGAGCACGGCCGAAGTAGCAGCCTGCGAGCGACGCAGCAGGGCGCGCAAGCGCGCGAGCAGCTCGGGCAGCTCAAAGGGCTTCACCATGTAGTCATCCGCCCCGCGGTCCAGCCCCTGCACACGGTCTTGCAGCGCATCGCGCGCCGTGAGTATCAGCACGGGCATGGCATGGCCATGCTTGCGCAAGGCCTGGGTCAGGGCCAAGCCATCCATCTGCGGCAGGCCAATGTCTATGACGGCAATATCAAAGGCCTCGGACTGGGTAACCTCCAGCGCGCGCTCTGCGCTGCCCACCCAATCGACTGCGTAGCCCGCATCGGTCAGACCCAGCTTGATGCCGCTGGCCACCATCACATCGTCTTCTACCAGCAACAATCTCATGCCAAATTGCCTCCTGAGGCCGTGTATAGTGCGGGAGCAGCTACCAAAAATATAGCAAACTAATCTGCGCGAATCATCGTGCCGTAGGCCTGGTCCGTCAGAATTTCAAGCAACAGCACATGCGGTACGCGACCATCGATGATGTGCACAGAATTGACTCCGCTCTTGGCAGCATCCAGCGCACCCGCAATCTTGGGCAACATGCCGCCGCTGATCGTTCCGTCCGCAAACAACTCGTCTATGCGCTTGGCAGTCAGGTCGGTCATTAAAGCGCCTTGCTTGTCGAGTACACCGCTGATATTGGTCAGCATCATCAGCTTTTCGGCCTGCAACTCGGTGGCCAATTTGGCGGCCACCACGTCGGCGTTGATGTTGTAGCTCTCGTTGTTGGCACCAAAACCAATCGGGCTGACGACGGGGATGAAGTTGGCGTCTTGCAGGGTTTTGACCACGCTGACATCCACGCTAACGATGTCGCCTACCTGGCCCACATCGTGTTCGATGCTGGGGTCGGCGTGGTCCAGCATCTTCAGTTTTTGTGCGCGGATCATGCCGCCATCGCGCCCCGTCAGGCCTACGGCCTTGCCACCGGCCTGGTTGATCAGCCCCACGATGTCTTGCTGCACCTCGCCACCCAGCACCCACTCCACCACTTCCATGGTCTCCGGGTCGGTCACGCGCATGCCTTGGATGAACTCGCCCTTTTTACCCAGGCGCTTGAGCAAACCCTCAATTTGTGGGCCGCCGCCGTGCACCACCACCGGGTGGATACCCACCAGCTTGAGCAGCACCACGTCTTCAGCAAACGCGGCTTGCAGGGCCGGGTCGGTCATGGCGTTGCCACCGTATTTGATGACCATGGTTTTGCCATGGAGCTTGCGGATATGGGGCAAGGCCTGCGCCAGAATGTCGGCTTTGAGGCTGGAGGCGGTAGGGGTGGTTTCGGTCATAGTTCGCCATTGTGCCGCAGGCACCCTTCAAGAATACAGGTCTTGTCAGTCGCTCTTCAGGTTTGCGGTGTAGCCCTGAACGCAGACCTGCAGTACCGATTTGATGGCCGCCACATCACAGCTATCAACCGCCAACTGCAACTGCGCCAGGTGCTGCTGAAGCGTGGGCCAGTCGAGCGCAGCTTCGTGCGCCATCAGAATCCGCGGATGGCTGGTGGCGCTGGGGTTGCCGCCAATCAGCAGTTCCTCGTAGAGCTTCTCACCGGGGCGCAGCCCTGTCACTGCAATCCCGATGTCGCCATCCAGGCAATCGGCGTCCCGCACGCGCAACCCCGACAGCTCCACCATGCGCCTGGCAAGATCCATGATCTTGACCGGCTCGCCCATGTCCAACACAAAAACCTCACCCGACCGGGCCATGGCCCCGGCCTGGAGCACCAACTGTGCAGCCTCAGGAATGGTCATGAAATAGCGGGTCACTTCGGGGTGGGTCACCGTCAACGGCCCCCCCTGGGCCAATTGCTGGCGAAACAGGGGCACCACACTGCCACTGGAGCCGAGCACATTGCCAAAGCGAACCATGGTGAAACAGGTGGCCGTTTGTTGTGCCGCCAACGCCTGCAGGACCAACTCGGCCATCCGCTTGCTGGCACCCATCACATTGGTGGGGCGGACGGCTTTGTCGGTGGACACCAATACAAAGCTCTTGACGCCAAACTCCATGGCCACGCGGGCCATATGCAGGGTCCCGAAAACATTATTCTCAATGCCCTGCACCGGATTGGATTCCACCAGCGGTACGTGCTTGTAGGCCGCCGCGTGGTAGACGGTGTGCGGCATCCAGGTACGGCAAATGAAGCGCAAACGCTCGGTTTGACCCACGCTGCCCAGCAAGGGCTCTAAGTGCGTGCGCAGGCCGCGTTCTTCGCAGAGGCGTTGCAGCTCTTGGTGAATGGCGTAAAGGCCATACTCATTGTGGTCGAGCAATAGCAAATGGCTGGGTTGCTCTATCGCAATCTGGCGGCACAGCTCACTACCGATACTGCCGCCCCCCCCCGTAACGAGCACCACCTTGCCGAACAAGTTGCGCGCCAATAAGTCCCGATTGGGGGGCACGGGGTCGCGGCCCAGCAGGTCTTCAATATCCAGTTCTTTGAAATCCTGCACTGTCACTTTGCCACTGGCCAGGTCGGCCCAGTCGGGCAGCGTACTGATGTGTACGGGGAGACTGTGCAGGCTCTCAATGATGTCTTTACGCCTTGAGCGCGACGCAGTGGGCAAAGCCAACAGCAAGTCGGTGACACCCCTCCGGGCGATCAAATCGGGAATGCTTTGCGGGGCGTAGATGGGAACCCCATTCACGCTCCGCCCG
Organism: Burkholderiales bacterium PBB3; assembly: GCA_002256115.1. Classification (GTDB taxonomy): domain Bacteria; phylum Pseudomonadota; class Gammaproteobacteria; order Burkholderiales; family Burkholderiaceae_C; genus Allorhodoferax. The sequence continues at coordinate 80,322 of NKIK01000009.1, read as the reverse complement.
ACCTTGGCTGGATCGTCGTCCACAAAACCCAGCAGAGCAAACGCGCCCGACACCCCCATGGCAGAGGCAGTTTGGGCCCCGGCAGTGCCCGCACCGAAAATGAGAAATTTACGCTGGGTAGCGTCTGTAGGGCTGGCCAGGCTTGCAAGCCAAAAGCGGGCAACCGCACGGCTGGCGCCAACCAACAGGAAAAAAATGAGCGGCTGCAATATGCCCAAGCTGCGCGGAACACCGCTCCATTGCAGCCACAGCAGGGTCAACAGCAGCAGGCTACCGTATACCGTAACCGCCTTGGCCGTGGCCACCAAAGCGGCTTGCCCTGTGTACCGAAAGATGGCGCGGTACAGGCCAAACTTTACAAAAACCGGAATAAACAGCAGCGAGGCAAGCACATACACCCGCCATTGCTGTTCCTCAGGCCAATTGGGCGTGTCAAGCCTCAAAGAAAGTGCGAGCCACGTTGCGAACAAGGCCAACAACACATCCAGCGCAACAACGACCAGCCGTTTGGCCGAACGCGGCAATGCCAACACCGAGCGCTGCATTGCAGGTGCCGTCCCGGAATCAGACCGAGATAACAAACTCTTCTTTGGATCGCCCTTGGGCCACCAACGCAGACAACCACCGAGGCGTCAAACCACGCCCAGTCCATGTCTCACCGTTAGGGCCTTTGAATTTAGCCGCCACCGTAGCGCCGGATTTCTTGCTTTTGGCTGCGGGAGGCTTCTGCTTTAGCGCACCAGCAGCTTTGCCTGCGGGCCGCCCGCGCCCCTTGCGCCCAGTTGTTGCACTCTGCAAATCCTTGACGCTTATCCCAAAGGCCTGCATTTTGCTCACAATATCCTTTACCGTCGCATCAAATTCTCGGGCTTTGATTTCCGAGGCTTGTTGCTGAAGCTTTTGAATTTGGGTTTGAATATCAATTAGATTGCTCATACATAAACGAGTTGAATGAATACACTGGGGCTACCGACATCCGAACCGGTTCGGAATATTATTTAGTGAGCAACATTATCGCTGCGAATCACTTTTAGAAAAGTCAATAAAAGAATTTTAATGTCGAAGCTCACAGATTTACGCTGCAGATACTCTACATCCAACTCTACTTTCTTTGGAATTGGCAGTTCATCACGTCCATTAATTTGCGCCCAACCCGTCAATCCCGGTACCAAAGCATGCACGCCAGCAGCCGTTCTAAGCGCAATTAAATCCACTTGATTGAATAGAGCCGGCCGGGGGCCCACAAAGCTCATATCGCCTACCAATATGCACCACAGCTGCGGCAATTCGTCTAGGCTCGATTTCCTCAGAAAACTGCCAATAGGGGTCAGATGTCGCTCCGGATCACGCAATAGATGCGTCGCAACGGCAGGAGTACCAATATGCATCGTTCGAAATTTGGGCATCGAAAAAAGCATATTTTGGCGCCCCACACGACTCGACCAATAGAGAACGGGACCGCGGGAGCTGATTTTTACGGCCAGTGCGGCTACCGCCAAAAACAACGATGAGGGAATCAGCAATATGCACACAAAAACAATATCTAAGGTTCGTTTCAATTTTTATGCTCCTGCGTAACTTGCAGCAGGGCCTCCTCAAGACTAACTACCGGGCTCCATTGCATGGCATTCTTTGCTTTCACCGCATCCAACTGAAAGCTATCGTACAGACGCTGATGGATGTCCATTCGGCCCAGCAATTTAAAGCCCCATCTCAACACCGGCTCTGGACAGTGAAAAAGGTAAACCGGGCGCTTAAGACTTCTTTCAATGGCACGGACGAGGTCTGGAGTAGCTAGATCTTTACCATCACAAACATGAAAGATTTGATTTGCAGCCGCAGGATGCCAAGTGCACTTCCAAATAAAATCAACGAGATTGTCAATTGACAAAAAACTACGTAGATTTTTTATCCCTGCGATGGGAAGCGGAATACCTCTGTCAAGTAGCTTGGTTAACGCACTGAAGTTGCCCGCAGCATTTAGGCCATAGACCATCGGAGGCCGAACAATAACGACCTCCATACTAGTATGCTTAGCCAAGGCAAGAAGCGCTAGCTCGGCTTCCATCTTTGAACTAGCATATCCATCGCAAGGGGCATACGGAGCGACTTCAGACAGTGGCTGCCTGGTTGCAGACCGCTCCCCCAATACTTTTGCGGTACTAATAAAAATAAACCGCCGCACACCAGCGGCTGCCGCTTGTTCCGCGAGTTTTATCGTTCCTTCAACATTCACACGGTGATATTCACTATGTGGCGTGGTTTTCCTCCGGGTGCCTGGATTGACCTGCGCCGCAGTGTGCACTACGCAATTTACCCCTTCAACTGCGCTAGTCCAATCTGTTTCGCGCCCTAGATTTCCAACAATTACGGGGTTAATCAATGGCGACGAATCATGGCTGCGCCTGACAGCACTACGCACAAAGACACCAGGTCGTTGAGCGAAATTTTTGACCAAGGCACGGCCAACAAACCCCGAGGCCCCCGTGATGAGCACTCCAACGATTATTGACTTGGGGGGGTGAGCTTGGGCCAATCTGAACAATTTTTGATTAATTGGACTCTGGATTCGTGAGGTATTTCATATTGAAGATAGACCAACCCTCTGTACTTCATTTCGCATTAGTCTCAGGTTTTCCTCAAGGCCGTCAATCAAATTTTCGCGATCAAAGTCACGAATGCTTACCAGCCTTCCATTCTGCCCCATTTGATCACGCTCCAAAATCGGAAGTTTAGATAGTTTGAGCACGATTGCAGCCAGTCCCACGGCATCCCCCGCCGCACAGGTCAGCCCAGAATAGCTTGACCGAACCAGCTCAGCGCCTTCACCGTCTAGCGCAGCAAGGATGGGTTTGCCTGCGGCCAAGTAGGACTGCAACTTACCAGGAATCGTCATTGCGAAAATTGGTTCGCTCTTCAAGCTGACTAACAAAGCGTCTGCGTGCTTGAAAAAGGCAGGCATTCGATCTGGGGCATGCCGCCCCAACAGATGGAAACGCGCCTCCAGCCCTCGCCTCTTGATTTCTTCTTGAACCCAGACAGCCATTCGTCCGTCACCCACTATGAGCCATCGAATATTTTGGTGCGTTTTAAGGATTTCCGCAGCCCCCAAAATTGCAGGGAAGTCCTGCGCCTCACCTATATTTCCGGCGAACATCACGCTGAAGCTCCCGGACTGCAGCGGCACGCAGTCGGCAGGCTCAGTTTGCTCTGCCGCGGCAACCGGCTCAGCCCAATTTGGAAAATAGACTATCTTTCGAGCGTCTCCAGCGTACTTTCTTATTTGTGGCACAAAGCTTCGTGATTGAGCCAAAATCAAATCACAGCGTCGGTAAATGAAGCCGACAAGCTTACCCACAGTCTTCAATAGAACTGGGGACCGAACGATACCCAGCGCATGCAAAGTCTCGGGCCAAAGATCCAGCACCCAGAATGCCAAGGGCGCTTTCTTAACACGCCGCATTGTTGCCGCAGGCAAGCCGACCGTAATAGGAGATGGCTCGTACGCAAAGATCACATCAAACTCCCGCCCACGAAGCTTCCACAAACCCACTATGGATGCGCTGATGGCAAATGTTAGGTAATTGAGTATCAAACGCAGGCTGTTTTGCCCCCTGGCCATCATAGGAACTCGAACTATGTCGGCACCTTCATAGTGCGCATGACTGGAGGGAGAATCACGAAACCGTTGAAAAATATTGCCATCTGGATAGTTCGGAACACCGGTCAATACAGTGACTTGGTGCCCTCGCTTGACTAAATTCGCCACCAGCTCGTTGATCCGAAAATCCTCTGGCCAAAAGTACTGCGAAACAACTAGCAATCGCATTTGTTGGGCACCTAATATTTTTTCCAGACTACGCGATTCACATAATCGGTGTAGCTGTGAATAATGCGCACTATCTTGTCTGAAACATTGGGCACACCATAGTCAGCCACTTCACGAATGCTGTGTGGATAAGACAGCACATCACCTCGCGGCTGCGTTGCCAGAATAGCCAGGCCTTGACGCACGCGTTCCACTTCGAGTCCAACCATCATTACAGCGGCCTCCTCCATAGCCTCGGGGCGCTCATGCGTCTCACGCAGGTTGAGCGCGGGAAAGCCCAGAATGGACGACTCTTCATTGATGGTGCCACTGTCTGACAACACGGCGCGCGCTGAAAACTGCAACTTCACGTAATCATGAAAACCGAGCGGCTTGAGTAAGCGCACCCGAGGGTGAAACTGGGCACCCGTCGCATCGATGCGCTTTTGTGTGCGTGGATGCGTAGATACGATAACCGGTATGTCGAAATCACCCGCGACAGCATTGAGTACGTCGACCAGTTTGGAGAAAGATTGCGGGGATTCAATGTTCTCCTCGCGGTGAGCACTGACTACAAAATAACGACCGAACTCTAACCCCAAGCGCTCCAATACATCCGATGCTTCGATGCCGGAGCGGTAGTGGGACAAGACCTCAAACATGGGGCTACCCGTCTTGATCACCAAATCCGGCGGCAATCCCTCGCGCAGCAAATAGTCGCGCGCTATCGTGCTGTAAGTCAAGTTCACATCAGCCGTGTGATCGACGATGCGGCGATTGGTTTCTTCTGGTACACGTTGATCGAAACAGCGATTACCTGCCTCCATGTGAAAGATCGGAATCTTGCGGCGCTTGGCAGGAATCACGGCAAGGCAACTGTTCGTGTCACCCAACACCAACATAGCCTCCGGCTGCACGTCGGCCAACACTTGATCCACCGCAATGATGAGATTGCCAATGGTGTGTGCAGCACCACTGCTATTGGCAGCACTATTCAAAAAATAGTCAGGCTTGCGTATACCCAAATCATCAAAGAACACCTGATTCAGCTCAAAGTCGTAGTTTTGCCCCGTGTGCACAAAAACATGCTCGCAATGCTGATCCAGCTGGGCCAGAACGCGAGAAAGACGAATAAGTTCGGGCCTTGTGCCCACCACCGTCAAAACTTTTAATTTTTTCATGGCCAGGAGATTTGGTTTGAGGTGCGGCCGCTCACAGCGGACACGCAAAGGTATCGGGTCGGGCACGGTCAAACACTTCGTTGGCCCACAGCATTACGATCATCTCATCGGAGCCCACGTTGGTAATGTCATGCGTCCAGCCCGGCACTGTTTCCACGATTTCTGGCTTTTCACTGGTGGTCACTAGTTCATGCGTCTCATCGGTCTGCATGTGCCTGAATTTGAAACATGCTTGCCCTTTGATGACCAGAAATTTTTCGGTTTTGCTGTGGTGGTAGTGACCACCACGCGTAGTACCCGGGTACGCAGTGAAGAAGGAGAACTGCCCGGCATCTGGTGTTTTAAGCATTTCAACGAAAACACCGCGTGGATCCTCATACAGCGGAACAGCGTATGAAAAGGACTCCACGGGCAAGTAACTTACATAGGTGGCATAGAGCGCGCGCAGCAAGCCCGTACCAACACGCTCGGTCTTGAGCGTGGTGCGACTGTCTTTGAATGCCTGTATCTGGATTGCCAATGCGCCCACGGTCGCGCTGTACTGCGGCGACACCGTAGCAAAGCCATCCAACCCCTCGACCGCATCGGCGCCATCCATTAACTGCACAAAGCGCGCAATCACGTCATCCACATACACCAGCGTGACGGCTGCCGTTGGGTCGTTGACCTGAATCGGCTGTCCCCGTGCGATGTTGTGGCAGAACGTGGCCACCACTGAGTTGTAGTTGGGCTTGCACCACTTGCCAAACACGTTGGGCAAGCGAAACACATGCACCGGAACCTGATGGCTGCGCACCAAAGAAAATAGGGCCTGCTCCGCAGCACGTTTACTCTCACCGTAGGCAGAGCCTCCTTCCGCCTGGATCGATGATGTGCAAATAACAGTTGGTTTTTTTCCAGTTGACTCCACGCTTGAGCGAAGCGCCCGGCATAGCGCCTGTGTCAACGTCACATTGCCGGACACAAATTCGGCAGGATCCTCAGGCCGGTTGATGCCAGCCAGGTGAAAGATGACGTCCACCCCCTGCAAGAGGCCTGGGAGCTGGGCTACATCGTCACTTCGGGTAAAGCAAACCACTTGCACATCTATGCGCTCGGCCAAACGCAGCTGCAAATTCTTGCCGATGAATCCGTTGGCCCCTGTAATAAGCACCCGCATAGGGTCATTCCTGGGCCACGGCATGTTCACCGCGTACGATTTTTTTCATAAAGCCGAGTTTGAGCAGTAGCTGCTTCATACCAGCCACATCTAGCCGCTGCGTATTGTGTGAGTTGTAGTCTTGGCCATGTGCAGCTTGGGTGCGCTTTTTCTCGCCTTGCTCTACAAATTTGGCATAGTTCAGGTCCCGCCCATCGGGAGGTACGCGAAAGTAGTTGCCCATGTCGTGGGCGCAGGCTAATTCTTCACGGCTTAACAAAGCCTCAAAGAGCTTTTCACCGTGGCGCGTGCCCATGACTTGGATGGGGTGGTCGGGTTCGCCGATTAACTCCAAAATTGCCTGGGTTAACACCTCCACCGTGACCGCAGGTGCCTTCTGCACAAAGATGTCGCCATTGCTGCCGTGTTCAAAGGCATACAGCACCAGATCCACAGCATCATCCAGCGTCATCATGAAGCGTGTCATAGCGGGGTCTGTCACTGTGATGGGCTTGCCGCCTAACACCTGCTCCACAAACAAGGGGATCACCGAGCCCCGCGACGCCATCACGTTACCATAGCGAGTGCCACAAATGACAGTGCCCGTTTTCTCCAAGTTACGACTGGCGGCCACCATTACTTTTTCCATCATGGCCTTGCTGATGCCCATGGCATTGATGGGATAAACCGCCTTGTCGGTGCTCAAACACACCACGCGTTTGACACCGGCCGCTATTGCCGCCTCCAAAACATTTTCAGTACCGAGCACATTGGTACGCACCGCCTCCATGGGATAGAACTCACACGAAGGCACCTGCTTCAGGGCAGCCGCATGAAACACATAGTCCACCCCGCGCATGGACTGAGCAACGCTGCGTGCATCCCGTACATCGCCAATGTAGAACTTGAGTTTGGGACTGTTGTAGCGCTTGCGCATGTCGTCTTGCTTCTTCTCGTCGCGACTGAATATGCGAATCTCTGCTATTTCAGTGTCCAAAAAACGTCTCAACATCGCACCGCCAAATGACCCTGTTCCCCCCGTTATCAACAACGCTTTGTTCGTGAACTCATTCATATTCAAACGGCCTTGATAACTTTTTTTAGCAATTGCTTAAACGGCTCGGGTAATAAGTATTGCACCAAGCGCTGGGCTTTAACACGCAGTGCTGGCTTCATACCAGCCGAAAAATCTGTCCTCAACGAGCGCACATCCTGCAAAGCAGTCGTTAAAGCCGCCTCGTAAGCTTCGTATACCGATTTGGGCTCGGGCCCCATGGCACGGTATGCACCGGACAACCGATCAAAGCTGCCATTAGACAATAGCTGAAATTGGTGAAAATGGTAAAAAACCAGCGGCGCACCATCCACCGTGATCATCCCCCGGTCGTCCTGCCCAAATTGATACTGCGAGTAGTTCCAAGGGGCGACGCCTGCACCCGTGTGCTGCAAAATGTGCAAACCACTGTATTTGCCGGGCCACTGGTCAAGGTACTTTTGGTCACCCATGCGGTCTTGTTCCAGTCGGTGGAAACACCATTCGATGCACTGCTCACGCCAGCGGGAAAGACAGGCCAGACCCTGCCCATCCCGCCGGAAGCCTACCCACTCCACACAGAAACGGCCTTGCACTTCCAAGTGTTTGAGCGCCGGGGGAAATCGGTGCTCAATGATGACAATGGAAGCGTCTCCGATCTCCTCAAACAGCGGCTGCAACGGCGAATAGAAATACAGATCGGCATCCAAATAAGTGATGGCGTCAATATGTGGGTTGTGCTGCAACACGTACCAAGGCAGACAGGGTGACAGGGTCCAACAGTATTCCGCCATACCGCGACCGGGCTTGACCGCCAGTAGCGCCTCGTCTTCCACCTCCGACAGTGACAGACAAGTTACATGCGACAGCCCCATCAGCTGCAGAATTTCGCGCGTTTGCTTGTCCATGCACAACACGTGAACATGCGCGTCTGGGCAATGCTGCTTCAAGGTACACAGCATGGCCACGCCTTTGAGCAGATAGTTGCTATCAAACAGGGTACAAAAATGGCGCATGTTCAGGGTGAATTCTTACGGCACACATAAGTTCGGGTGGCGCTACCCAACCCGTGCACCACGGACTCGTCCAGAGTTAAGGTGGCCTGCAGCTGCAGGCCATTGTCAGCCAGCAGTTGCAGGAACTGCGGTTCGTTGAAGTGGGTCTCGACCGTTTCCACGCCATACGCCTGCTTACGGTAGTGCTTGCTGGGCTGGCCCAGCACCACGGGCGTACGATGGAAGACCGCGTAGCGACCCGCTACCCGGGCGGTCTCAGCCACGGCGGCTTCGTACTCCGGGATGTGCAGCAGACAGCAACCAGAAATCACTACGTCAAAGGTCTTATCTGCATAGCCCAGCAGCGTGGCATCCTGCACGTCAAAGTGCTCCCTGGGGTAACGCTGGCGCGCCATGGCAATAAATGCGTCCGAATAGTCGCAACCGGAATAGTCCAAGTCCAGTCCTGCGATCTCGAAGACCTCCGAGTAGTAGCCACTGGAACACCCTACTTCCAGCACGCGCATCTTGCCTACGCCATCCCGCAAGCCTTGTAGGCACTTGACCATTACATCAAACACATCCACTGCATCACCGCGGCGATAGGCCGCCAGCTGCTGATCCACCAGTTCCCGCTGCCTGACGGGTAAACCATCATCTTTCCATGCGGAACGTAGTCGGACTGACTCGCGGCCCACCTCCTCCCCGGCCATTTCCACGTAGTGGTTAGACACGCCTCGCCCCGGCAGCATGAACCGCAAGCCGCGCTGGAGCAGTCCCTTCAGACGAGGGGAACGGCTGACAAGGTTCCGCAACAGCGTTTTCATTTGCCCCTTTTTGCCAGATACCGCTCTAGCACGGGCACCAGTTCTTCCATACGCCGCTGGTAGGTGTGCTCGCGCAGAGTGCGTGCCTGACCAGCACGGGCAATGGCACGCGCCTCTACGGGGTGGGCAATGTAATAACGGATCAGCTCTGCAGCCTCCTCTGGGCTAGAGTAGGCCACCACCTCTTTGCCGATCTCGAACAGCTCACCCAAGTTGTCCTTGCGGTCGGTGATCAACAGCGCCCCCACACCCGTGGCCTCATATAGGCGCATGTTATTGGCATTGTTTTCAGCGACATTGATATGGCGGTTGAGAGTGACGCGGCTGCGTGCCAGCGCGCGGTACATGTCCAGGCCCCACACTTCGCCATGATGGCGTGCCACGATGGGTGAGGACTGCCTCAAACTCTTAACACCATAGCCAAAAAATTCTATGGGGGTAGTGCCTGCCAAATACTCCAGCATAGGCAAGGCCTTGCCATGGTGGCGGCTGATGCCACCTACGAAGCTCGCATTGATGTCCTTCTCTACTGAGCCAATCAACTCCAGCACACGCGTATCAAAACCGACACGAAAATATTCTGACACAACCCCTATGGCCTGCAGCCGGGGCGCAAAGTGGGGAAACGACGTCATGATTAGGTCATAGCCCGTCAGATAGCCATCAGGCGGCAAGGGGCTGGCAATCTGACCGACGATCAGCTTAACGAAGGGCCGCAGCTCGGCAAGTTTCTGAGGCGACAGGAACCACAGATCTTGACAGTACAACACGTCAGGCCGTGTCGCCTTGATTTGCTCTACTGCAATAGCCACCAGACCAGGCAGCATCGACAGCCAGCGGCCAAGTACCGGTAGACGTAGTAAGCGTTGTGGCAACTTCATTGCCAGCGCGCTGTAGCTCGCGTTGTGCTCGTGCGCCAAGGCTTTCTGCAAGGGCACGCAGTTGACTATCAAGTCCTGGGCATCGTGCCCCATCGCCTGCAAGTGCCGGGAATAGAAATCTGAAGTGCCAAACGCCTGATCGAGCAGATTCTGCCGCTGGTTTCTATAGGTTTCACTAGCCAGGTGCGGATGCTCAGCGTAGTGGGCCGCCAGGAAACGGGGGTAGTAGGTATCGAGTAGGGCGATGCGCATATAGGTATCAATCCGCCCGGCCTTCTTGCGTGGCCGCTACTGCTCTTGTCTGTGGTTCGCCTATTGGCAGCACTTCGTCGGCCAGCGCTGCAATCTCGGGATCGTGGGTGATAAAGATGATGATGCCGTCGCGCATATGGGTACGAAGCTTGGCCACAACCTCGATACGCGTATCCAGATCCAAGGCACTCGTCGCCTCGTCAAGGATCAGCACATCGGGCTGACGTATTAGTGCTCGCGCTATTCCCAGGCGTTGACGTTGTCCACCAGAAAAATTTTCACCCAAATAAGTGAGCCGCGTATCCAAGCCTTCGCCGAGCGAGCGGACCGTGTCATCTAGATTCACGACATCCAAGGCGGCGTGAAGCGCATCATCATTTGCAGCAGCGCCTAGCAACAGATTTTCCCTAACAGTTGTGGAAAATATCTTCGGCTGTTGCTCCACAAGCATGAAGCGCCTACGGGCGGCTTCCAGTGACAAGACACCTTCGTTAACCGTCACTGCCCCGCTATTTGGCAAGCTCAACCCTAACAAAATATCAGCCAGCGTAGACTTGCCCGCTCCGGATGGTCCGACGATGGCATAGGTATGTCCAGCTTCAAAACGGAAGCTCACGTCACGCAGTACATGTCCGCGATCATCGTAGCCAAACGATACCTGGTGCAAACCAATGGTGGACACCTTAATCGCCGATATACCCGCCAATGGTCGCCACTCCTCTTGGGCAAGCTTTACAAGGGCACCGATATCTCGCACGGCACGAATGTCTGTCAATAACTGGGAGCAAGCTGCAGCCATTTGCCCCAAGGAAGCAAATACCCGGATGACAATCACAGTACCGGCAAACAGCGCAGCGTCCGTCATGTCAACTTGTGCGGCAGGGCGCAAAGCGATCGCGCTGAGCAGCAACAAAACGATGGCAGGAAAAGCCTTCACTCCGGACTTTATGGCATCCATTTGCACCAACTTCCGCACATAGTTGTGCATGTGGTTCGCATAGCTAGACATCACAAAGCGCTCAGAATGTAACGCGCGTATTGAGCGCAAACTATTGAACGCTTCCACGAAGGTTGTACCCGCCTCTCGCGAAAGGGTCACCGCAGTCGCGTTCAACTTCATCATCACGCCAATCAGACTACCGATTAACACCAAGCTACATCCAAGAAACACCAAAACTCCAAAAAAAATCGATGAAGAAAATTGATACAGTACAAGCAATCCGATCATTGCCGTTAGGAATCCGACAAAGGATTGCAATAAGCTTGCAACGATTGTCCCGCTCTTAAAAGTATCGTCTCCGGCCAACGTGATGTAGTGCCCAATCGATCGGGTATATACACGGGCCATTGGCTCAGACAACAGAATGTGTCCAAAGATCCTTGCACTCAATCTCTCGTGAACTTGCTTCCCCAAATAGGTAGTAAGCACCGTCAACATATACCCAAGAGCCAGACGAACTGCCATTAGAAAGAAAAACAACCACAACCAAGTTCGAAAGGTCGGGGGCAAAGATATTGATTCCGCCAGCCCACGCCAAACTACGCTAACAACTCCCTGACTAGAATCATGTCCAGGTGCCATTGGAATCATTAAACTAGTTGCCGCATATTCCAATACAAGCACACACCCTGTTAGAAATAATACAAGGTACAAGAGTTTGAATTCATGCGCCACGAATCCAACAAAACTGGAAATTTGAAAAAATAATCTAACAACTTGATTTACTACTTTCATATTCAACCGTAATTAACAGCAATGACTACCAAAGAAAAACAATTGAGCTTACTGTTCGATGCTTCAAGAAAAAACATAATTGCTGCGGTCAGCATCAGCTACTCAGAGCTCTTTTTGGGGTAGGGTCAATCTTCATTGGAGAAGTTGCGTGTCTTCGGATGTCGGGCAGCCGTAGTCATGAGTAAAACTCACGCGAAACACAGGACACTCCATATACAGCCCACCCAAACATGCTGTCCTGGCGGTTAAGTTGATGTTCGGGTGCGGGTTCATGTGACATAGCGCGATTTTTGAAAGAATTCAGACCGGAATATTGACTGGCGCACTTAAGGCAACGAATTCAGCAAGAAGTTTCCCACAGCCTGTCGACGAATCGATCAAAAGCAGGCAACTTAGTCAATGCCTTGAAGCTGGACATTACTTCAGCTTCAGAAGATTTCCGCATATTGCAGGCCATCCATAGCTCTACAAATGCCTGCTTCAAGGCTAGCGAATCACCGTCTCCAAACAAGTTGTGCATATAGTAGAAGATCAGCGCTTGTCTCTGCATCACTTCTTTAGAAATTGGTCGTTCGGAATAAGTTTCGAGCATTTCTTGATACTCCTCCCGCGTGGCGGCAGTGCGACAGAAGTCAAAGGCGTGGTGTGGATGCCGAGCACAACCTATGCTCGGCACGCCCAAATAGGCCAGTTCGTGCGCAACAGTACCGTACACGGTCACCCCACAAGCCATGCCCGCAGCCGCCAACTGCGTATTGCTAGTACCAGCAGGCACCCATTTAAGGTTGAAATACTTCTGACGCAAGCGCTCTAAAACCTGGTCACTCAAGGTGATCTGATTAGGATGGGGCTTGAGATAGAAAGGAACACCTACTTTTTGCAACACCTCAATCGTGAAGCAGATCCAGCACCAGAAATCGTCAAAAACCAATGCGGGGTAAACGTGGGGGCTATCATAAAAATCATGAAGAAAAATTACCACTGCACCGTCTAAATCACGCGGCATTTCGACACTGGACTGACCATAAGCTGATTGACGCATATAGCTGGTCGCTGCATCAATGCCCCCTGACAAGCGAATTAAAAGTTGCTCACGCGCGGCGTCCAACCGTTCACTCTTGCAATCCAGTTTCTCGAAAACTTGCCTATACCCACCAAAGTCAGCAGTATGGAAACTATCTTCCACAGACAGTTTTTTACCAAATTGGCTCAGATTTCCAAACGACCAAACAGTCACGCCATGCGCTAGAGCTACACGTGCTGGTATGCCGTGCTCCAGATACGTGGTGTAAGAGGTCAGATACCACCGGGGTTTAGCCTTTGCAAAATAAGCATGTGCTTGGCGCACATCCCGCAAGGCTTGCCAAACCAGTCTCCTCACAAAGATGTCGTCAACGTCAAACTCTGGGGATGGCTTGAAACGTAAGTAAGAATCCACCAGCAAATCTGCAACTTCTATGTTCCCAATTTTCAGCGAAAGGGTTCCGCCTTGCCGCTGCAACTGCTGCCAGAGATGTTTGGACTTGAACCAGTCTGACAAGTCCTGCACAGGGTGCATCCATGTGGCACAGCGATACGCCACCCCTTGCACAAGGACTCCATATGCACGCACCCAAGGACTAGTCCAAAACCAGGCTGCGCAAGCAGATCGCTTTAACTCGGCAATCCACCCCATCCCAACCGCACCACTCACAGCACGAACGATGACCGCCTCGACCCGTGAAGGCGCGCGCCGTTTGGTCTGCGCACAAATTGCACCAAATAGCAAAAAGTACAACTTATCAGGAACAGATTGGATGGTAACTACTACCGAGACAGTCGACGCGCGCGCGATGTCTGTCCCATCATAAAAAGATGTAGGGGCCACTCCATACTCATCCGGGTAACGTCCGAGCACTTTGCGAATTTTCTTCAATAGACCCGACGACTTAGGCATTGCCAATCGGCGTTGAATTCATTGCCGGATCATTTGTGAATAAGTAGTCTTGTCCGGACAGTTTCTCGACAAAGCGGTACCCCTGTTTTTCCATATATTCATTCAAACGGGGAAAGCTTCGACATTCGACCAGAACGTACTTGAAACGAAAAACTTGATGATCCACACCGTGTAGTACCGCCAACTCTGCGCCCTCCACATCCAGAGACAAGAAGTCGATGAGCTTCGGGGCATCGGCTTCCAGAAGCAACTCGTTGAGAGGGCGGGCTACAGCACCAAACTCAAACATCGTCTCGCCATTGCGCAGGAATTGACCTCCCAAACTCGCATGCGCACGCGGGTCTTGTATGTCGGACTCCAACCCAACAGGCGTTGACATCAGATTGGAATAGGCAATGCGCACAAACTCCTGTTCATAGTCAAATGCGACGCAGGCCGCGCAATAGATGCTGCTTCTTGATGACCTGTTTTTCCTACATTTCAAAAAGTTCTGTGGTGCAGGCTCCACCAACAGACCACGCCAGTTTCGGTACTTTTCGAAATACAAGCTGTTGGACTGAGTCACGCCATCGTTGGCACCTAACTCCACAAAGTAACCATTGTCGTAATCAACATACTTTTCCAGTTTGCGGTCGAGCTGATTGAGGCCAGCATATTTCCCCCGCAATACGCGTTTCAACAAATTTTTCAATATCAGCATACTCAATAGCCGTACTTATTGCGCAACGACCCCGATCGAATCCCAAGACGCTGGCGTTCCGCGCTTGATTGCATGAATGGCACGCCTGCCGATAAAGGCGTCCAAATGCTTAGGCGCCACTCCATAGCCAGGACGAATTGAGCGAAGGTTTTTGTACGTCAAGACTTCACCAATCTGAACGTCTTCCACAACATAAAGAGAACGTCTAAAGAGCACATTGTCGACCTCGCTTGATTTGCGGCCATAGTCAACCTTTCCCAGAGCGCTCCAGGCCGTACGAGCACCAAGACACAGCTCAGTCAAACCTGCGGGCTCCAAGGAAAAGCTGTCATCGGGTCCACCACCTTTGCGATCCAAGGTAAAGTGCTTTTCAACGATGGACGCACCCAGCGCCACACTACACATGGCGACTGTGTTGTCCAGGGTGTGATCGGACAAACCAGTGACCAGGCCAAAGCGCTGGATCATGTCGGGGATGGTACGCAGGTTGTAGTCTTCTGCCGGTGCGGGGTAGCCGCTGACGCAGTGCAGGATGGCCAGCTCTTTGCAGCCGCCTTCGCGGGCGGCATCGATGGCTTCCTGAATCTCTTGGCCATCGGCCATGCCAGTGGAGATGATCATAGGTTTGCCTGTGCTGGCGACATATTTAATCAGCGCGTGATCGACGGCTTCAAAAGATGCGATTTTGTAGGCCGGTGCGTTTAGGTCTTCCAGCAGATCGACGGCGGTGTTGTCAAAGGGCGAGCTGAAGATGGTGATGCCGTTTTTGCGGGCGTGTGCAAACAGCGCAGCGTGCCAGTCCCACGGCGTGTGGGCTTCCTGGTACAAGTCGTAGAGCGTCCGGCCGTCCCACAGGCCACCGTGGATGCGAAAGTCCTCTGAGTCACAGTCCAGAGTGATGGTGTCTGGACGATAGGTTTGCAGCTTAACGGCGTCAGCACCGGCCTGTTTTGCGGCCTCAATGAGTTTGAAAGCGGTATCCATGTTGCCGTTGTGATTTGCTGACATTTCGGCGATGACGTAGGGGGCTTCGTCAGCAGCAATTCGACGGCCTCCAACGGTGATACTGGGATGATTCGACATGGTGCTCTCTCTTGTGTCTTAGGAGTTGGTTTGCCATTCATGACCAAACAGGCCAAAGCAGATGGCATTGTGATAGCGTTCGCCATCGAAGTGCTGGTCACGCAGGATGCCTTCCTGCTGGAAACCGAGGAATTGATGAAGCTGGATGGAACGCTGGTTGCACGCCAGCGCCTGGCCACTAATTTTGTGCAGTTTGAGTTGGGCAAAGGCATAGCTGAGCGCGGCGCGACCAAGCTGCCGTCCGCTGCCTTTGGGGGCATCGGGTGCCGCGTAAAAACCCCAATCAGCAATACCGCCGCTTCCCGTCTCGTTGAAGTTCACAAACCCCAGGGGCTGATGGTTAGCCTCAAAAACCAGCAGATGCTTTTTTGGATCTGGCAAGCAACGTTCAAACCAGCGCTGATGTTCAGCTAACGTGATTTCATGTTGGGTGTACATGTAGCGTCGAACATCTGGGTGGTTGCGCCAAGCCAGCACAAGCGCCAGATCATCATGACCCATGAGCCGAATTTGAAACGTGACTGGGGTTGACTCAAGCATTGAGCACTCCCATGGCGTTCAGAATTTTTTCAACGCCCGGCTCATCGGTGATCGCACTGGCGGCAAGACCCATCCGGCTCTGGCAACCTGAATCGATCAGTTCACCGACAGCCTGTGGCAATTGCGTAGCGATATCACTCACGGCCCCAATCAAACGGGCTGCGTGTGCGTCTTCCAGGGCTTGGGCGCTAGCTTGTTGGTTTTCTGCCAGCACCACCATCAAAGTCGGCAAGCCCAGGCAGCACCGCTCCCACGACGTACTGCCCGCCGCGCCAATCGCCAAGTCGCTGTCGGCCATGCGCTGGGCCATGTCGTTGACATTGACCACCACTTCGGTGAACCAGGGCATTTGTGCCGCCAGGTCCTGGACGTTCTGCAACCAGGGTGCGGTTAGGCCCATGATCACGGTGATGCGGCAGTCGGCTGGCAAAGCGCAGGTTTTGAGAGCCTGCAGCACCTGCCCGGTCGCATTGGGTTGATCGACGCCGCCCATGGTGATGAGCAACTGGCGCAAGGCGGGCTGCGCCTGGCGGCGCTGTAGGCTGTAGGGGCGCAGCGCGGCAAACTCGGGGCGCAAAAGCGAGAAGTACGGGCCGATGAGAAGCTGGCAGTGCGCTGGCACCAGAGCGGCATAGTCCTGCGGCTGACGGCCCAGGTTTTGATCGAGCAGCAGGTTGCAACTGTGGGGCCGATCCGCCAAGTCGTCAATCACCAGCAGTTTGCGGTAATGCTGTGCCAGCGCCTCTTCCCAGCGCTGGTCAAGGGCGTAGTGATCGACCACAAGCCAGTCGGGTTGCAGGTTGACCAGGATGGCGGTGGTTTCTTGCGCATCGGTCTGCCAGGTACTGCCTAGCCAGGCTGTGTGTTCGGGTTCTTGCTGCGAACTGGGCGCGCGCTCTACTATACTTTTAATAGCTTCTTGGGAAGGTGGTACGGGCACTGCAAGGCTATTTACCTTATAACCGCGCTGGCGAATGACTTCCATCAGATGACCGGGGTGATCGCGGCTGATGAAGTGACAATCCGCGCCTTGGGCTTTGAGTGCGTCGGCCAGGGTCAGGCAGCGCATGACATGTCCACTACCGATGGCGAAGGAAGCATCTGCACGAAATACAAACAACGCCATGCTAGGCCGCCCTGCCAATGAAAAGCTCTCGGCGCTCGACAAACTTGGCCGCAAAATACGCCAAAAAGATACTGAACGTCATTGCCGACAGACCAACAAGCCAGGACACGCTTTGACTGTCCAACATGTGGGGCTGGAAGATGCCGTACGCGAGCAAATAAAGCGGAAAATGAATCAAATAGAGTGTGTAGCCGAAACGAGAAGCCGGCCTGAACACTGCCTGAACCGCCCTCGACATGGCAGGCCGGAACAGCAACAGATATACGGAAAAGGCGAACCCGAAGCTCATGTTGAAACGGGTAATGTCGTACACCATGTCGGTTGCCACAAATCTCCAACCGAAATAAGCCGCGAGAACGACCAAAAAACACAAAACGAGAGCACCTACACTACGCAGCCATGCGGCATTTTCCCCGAATAGCGCTTGCCTTCGCAGCAGGGCAAAAAACAACAACACTCCCGAAAACCAGACGAGCGAATACTTCAGGAAGAGTAGGGACGAACCAGAGTTGTCGTACTGCACAAGTATTAAATAAACCGCCATAGACACCAGCATTAACCCCCACTGCAGGCGCTTCAGTGCCAAGAAGAAGCAAAAGAAAACGATGTAGAGCCAGACTTCGAACGACAAACTCCACAGGGGGCCGTTAGACAAGGGGGTGATCGAAAAAAATCCGTTGAAAAATGCGAGCGCGCCCATAACCTCGCCCCAATCAAATAGGAAGCCCTCACGAACCACACGCGGATGCGGAAGAAACATGTGGCTGCCGCTGGCGAACACATATGGGGCAAGCACGCCGCATAGCCACATGAGTACAACGGCAAAAACGAATGGCGGCAAAATCTGCCCCATACGATTCAATGCGTACATAAGGACCGGGCGGGGCTCACCGATTACCCGATGCGCAGATGCGGCAATGGAGCATCCCGAGACAACGAAGAACATCATCACCGCGCTTTGCGACAACAGGCCGGAATACGACGCCTGCCAAGTTGAAACGGGATAGACAAAAATCTGCACCATGTGACCGAATGCCACCAATAGTGCAGCCAATCCACGGTAGGTCGCCAGACGGCGCCAGTCTTCTTTATCGATATTCATCACGTCTTCCAAGGAAGCCTATCCCTGACGAAAGGAGAAATACCCCTATCGCCACTATCCTCTTTTGCCGAAATATCCAAGCCCCATAAATGAGTCGGCCAAGTTCAAACAGCGCATCACACGACCCTAGCAGCGACGCGTCGGTGCGCAAGGCGACTTTCATCAAAGCGTCAATTCAGGCGTTTAAATCCGTCATGACATACCGGCCCCCTCAACAGGCTCATCACGTTGCGCCCTTCTTCACATTCTTTAATTAGCCCAAACACCGAGTCGAGCGCCTCGAAGAAGACTGCCACTACTTCTGGCGTATGTTCGGTGCAAACGTAAACACTGTTGCCAGCCAGATAGCCTTTGGTAAGCATCTCCTGAGTGATAAGGGTCTTGTAGGCTAACGCATTGGGGCTCTGGAAGGTAAAGCCGGTGAGAGCAGGCAAACCCCAATGGTCAATATTAAGGCCATGTTTATCAGCCAGTTGCTGCCAACGCTGACGGATTTGCATTCCGGTCTGCGTAATGGTGTCCCAAGACTGCAAGCGCTCCATGACTTCTAGTGTTTTTAGTGCTGCACTTGGGCCAATGCGTTCTGTCCAAAAAGTACTGCTAATGAATGTGGATTGCGCTGCCTCCATGATTTCGCGCCGGCCAATGGTGGCCGTGATGGCGTAGCCATTGCCTAGCGCCTTGCCAAACATGGCCATGTCAGGCTCCACGCCATATATTTTATGCAGGCCCCCATAGGTCTGACGAAAGCCCGAGGTGCATTCATCAAAAATCAAGACAATGCCACGATCTGTGGCAAGTTTGCGCACTTTGTGCAGGAAATTGTCTTCCGGCCCTTTGTTCCGCACAACTTCCATTTTGATGACGCCTATATCTTGCGTGTTTACCAGAGTCTCAAGCTCTGCGTAGTTGTTATAGTTGAATAGAAACACCGTGCCACGCAGGCTTTGCGGTACGCCTTTGGGATCAAGCCCCGGCAACAGGTGGCCAGCTAAATTTTCTCCACCCTCCAGGTTGGCGGACAAATACCAGTCGTGCCAGCCGTGATAACCACACACAGCCACCTTGTCTTTGCCTGAGGCTGCGCGCGCAATGCGTATGGCAATGGCGTTTGCCTCACCACCCGAGCGTGCCAGGCGGGCCATGTCTGCCCATGGATGCAGTTCAACCAGTTTCTCAGCCAGGTAAACCTCTTCAGGGCAATTGAAGGTGGACATATTGCCGGCCACCACGGTTTGCTGGACGGCGGCATCCACCTCAGGGTGGCCATATCCGAGAATATTGGTGCCAATGCCCATGATGGACATGTCAATGTATTCACGGCCATCCAGGTCCCAAACCTTGCACCCTTTGGCCTTGCTGAAGTAGGCTGGCCACTGCTCGGGCAAAAACATTTCTGCACGTTTGGATAGCAGCATATTGCCGCCGGGGATGACTTGCTTGGCGCGCTTCCAGAGTTTTTGACCAGTGCCCATGGTGGATCCTTCGTTGCGAATCAGGTTTTGGTTGGAGTAAAAAATTTCGGGCTTGGCGCGCTGCAATTGCAGAACCTGCTGCCAGGTGAAGTGAATATCGGGAGCGAATTGTGCAAATACTTTTGATAACGCGTCATGGTCTGCTGGTTCGTCCACGGTCCAACGCAGACCCGAAAGGTCTTCGCTGTGTTGCATGCCAGCTTGCTTGAACCGGCCAGATTCGCGAAGGTAAGGAGTCACATGCTCATGGTCATAGGACTTACTGGTTTCTTCTGCCGCTTTTCCCAGCGCCGCCAAGGTGAAGACCTCGATATCCAGACCATCAGGAAAAGTTGGAGGCGATATGTTGCTGAAATAACTCACATTGGTGGATTTGAACCGACGAATGACCTCATCAACCAACCCGGGATCAACCAGTGGGCAGTCTCCCGTGATCCGCACCACAACGTCAGCATTGGCTGACTTGGCGGCCTGAATGTAACGATCAAGCACATCATTTTCGCTGCCCCGGTAGCACTTGTATCCCAGGTAGTTCACATGATCGGCCAATGGTTGGTTACCCGGGTCCACCGAGGTGGCGACCATCACCTCGCTGATTTCTGTAGCTCGCGCCAGACGAGCCAGCAACACTTCAATCATGGGAACGCCGCCCATCAGCTTCATGACCTTATTGGGAAATCGGGTTGAGCCCATGCGCGCTTGCACGACAGCCACGATTTTCATGCTGGCGCATCCCCGATGCTTGTGTCGGATCAACATCTTTGCCATGACATCTCCGTCATTGAAAAACACGCCCCATCAACACCAAATCTTCCGGTTTGCCATCCAATATGAACTGAGCAGATCGCACGCCTTCGACCAGAAAGCCAGCTTTTTCGAATGCTCGCTGACTACCCATATTGGATGCATAACACCCAGCAGTTAGCTTACGCAAGTTGAGTTGCGCCCTGGCAATCTCGGAGATCATGCTGATAGCGGAAGTGGCAACACCCTTGCCCCATGCTTCCTTATCACCGATAAGAATGCCAATTTCACCAGTCCGGTGATACCGGTCTATCGAGCCCAACTTAATATTACCTACATGTCTATCCAATAAATGACTATTTATTCCAAGAAATATGTTGTCGGATGATGCCAGAGTCGTAGCAACAAAAAGCCGGACTGATTCGACCGTATGACTAACAAATCGGCTCTCAAGGTACTGGTTGCTTTCAGGTGCATTAAGCCAAGACACATAGTCTTCGGTGACATGCCCTGGTTCCAATACAAACAGGCTGACAAGCGAATTTTCAGGAAAGTGTGGTAGCTCAATCAGCATCTCAGCACCCTATTCAAATTGGATTATCTACGTCGTCACGTGTGCGCACATCATGCATAGCAGCATGATCCCAGAAGAAAAATGCCGACTTCAGTCAGACTAAAGCTGTGATCAAATAAGACTATCGAAAAGGAGAAACAGCTTATGCTCATCCTTATGAACTGCTGTTACCCCAGAAAGAGGGATTAAGCGTGATTTCACTTAATTTGGGACGCATTTTTTGTATGATTTCGACTTGCTTCTCAATCAATGGAGGGCGATTAAAATAATTAATATTTTGAATCAGTTGACTTGTATTTTCCATACCCGTGGCGATGCCATCCACCCATGCTAAAGAGTTGACATAGCTTAGGCATAAGTCAATGACATTGCTCCTTTGGCAAGTAGTCACCTGATCCAATAGCCAATTGATGACAGTAGAAGCCTGCTCCACATTGGCCCGCCGCCAATGCTCTTCATCAAGGCTCGGCAACAAGCCTTGCAGCAGCGCCCCTCGGACATGAACGATCAACTTACGCGAATCTTTGGTAGTCAGAATTTTGGGGATGATCGCATCCCACCGCCAATCCAATAAATTGAAAGGCAACTGGATGTAGTGAATTTCAGGTACATCCAGCGCCTTTGAAAGCTCATCCGGACTTTGAACGGAAGCCCCCAGCTCGCTAATGACACCAGTAGCTTGCAGCTCCAACAGCCGTTGCCATACATCACCATTCCAGTCAGTGAGGTGAGATGTACGATGCAACATCAACACATCAATTTTCTGGACTTCCAGCACCGAGCAGGATTTGAAGACGCTTGCATCGACAAAAGCGTGCACGGTTGAAACTGATGCATCCGGAGGACAGTCTTGTAAAGGCGATAGTTTGGTGACGATTTTGACTCGACCCTGCCAGCCATTTTTCAGCGACTGACCAATCATCGCCTCGCTATTGCCATAACCCCGGGCAGTGTCCAGATGAGTGACGCCATTCGCAATAGCCGTCTTGATCAGCTCCTGGCACGCCGTCTTGTCAGGCTGCCCTGTTTTGTTCGCAATCCCATATTGCCCGCCCAATTGGGCCGTACCGAATACCAGCCTCGGCGTCGGAAGGTCGCCCAGCGGCTGAAATGGCGCCTTCTCCAGCCTGCGAACCAACTCAAGAGACGGCTCCTGTATCGGCTCGACCACATCAGAAAATACTTGCTGCACAGCAAGATAATCATCAAGGCAATCTATCGTGCAGCGATAGTGCCCTTTTCCCAGATGCTTGTACTTTTGGAAAACCGTATAACCGAATTTTCTGATCACATACGGGGTGACGTGTTCCTGATCATATGCAGCCACGCTCTCACGGGCTGCTTCGCGCAGATGGGCAAGAAGAGTCACTTCCACGCTCATGCCGTATGGCAAACCCGATGACTTCCCGTTGCAGCATAAATAGTCAAGGCTATGCGCCAGAAATTCGGCCTCCAATTCATCTAGCAAGCCCCCATCGGGGAAAACGTTGTCGGCCGTCAAGCGAAAAACAATGGCCTGATCATCATGTCCAGACAGAGCATTGACCACACGATCGAGCGTATTTTTAAGGCTACCGCGAAAACAGTCGAGCCCATGGCGTTGCACAAGCGAGGCCAAACCATCATCACTCCATTCACATGATGTCGCAACTATGACCTGTCGCCCGGTATTCGCAGCTCGCTTTGCCGCCAATACAGCCAAGGGGACGCCACCGATCGGGAGCAAGACCTTGCCAGGCAGTCTTGAAGAATTTGTTCGTGCCTGAATGACAGCAACACTATTCAAGAGAGCTCCTCATTCAATACGCCAACAACACAATTCTGCTGGCTAAATGTGATCGATTTTTCTTTGAGCAAGACATCAGCTTCCAATAGCAGCACCAAATCGTCCAACAATACGGGCGACCTGCTCAACATCGGCTGCCTGATGACCCACTGATATCGGCAAACTAAGCTCCGTGCCGCATAACTCCTCTGCTATGGGATAGCTGCCTGAAAGAATGCCCTCCATCGCCTGCTGCCGGTGTGGCGCGATGGGGTAATGCACCTCCGTCTTCACGCCATGGTCCAAAAGATGCTTGCGCAGTGCCTCGCGTTGCGGATGGCGAATACCATAGACATGGAACACGTCGAACTCATCAGAGCTCCGCACCGGCTTGGCCACCCACTCAGGCAAGTCACTAAAGTAGACCTCAGCCAACGCGCGTTTATGTGCGGTCATGGCATCCAGGTGGCGCAGCTTCACACGCAACAGCGCGGCCTGCAGCTCATCCAGCCGCGAATTCACACCGATATAGCGGTTGACATACTTCTGCTTGGATCCGTAGTTGCGGGTATGGCGCAAGCGATCAGCCAGCGCATCGTCGTTGGTTACCACCGCTCCTGCGTCGCCTACAGCGCCCAAGTTTTTAGTAGGGTAGAAACTGAAGCAGCCCGCATCGCCAAAAGTACCGGTCCTTTGCGTGCCCAGTCGCGCACCGTGTGACTGAGCGCAGTCTTCCACTACCCGCAGACCATTTTCACGTGCAAACGCACCTATTGAGTCCATGCGACATGTCTTGCCAAAGAGGTGGGTAACGCATATGGCGCGAGTGTTGGCCGTTATCGCCTGTGGCAGCAGGGCAGCGTCCATATTGAACGTGGTCAGTTCGGGCTCCACTAGTACCGGCTTGTGACCAGTGCGCACAATGGCAAGGATAGTAGCGATATAAGTATTGGAGGCCACCAAAATGTCGCTGCCCTTGGGCAGATCAAGCGCCTCGATAGATAGGATCAGCGCATCAAGACCGTTGGCAACACCGATACAGTGCTTTGAACCGACATAGCTGGCAAATTCAGTCTCAAAGGCGCTGACCTCTTGGCCCAGCACGTACCAGCCGCTGCGGATAACCCGACATGCAGCTGCTTCAAGCTCTGCCATGTAGTCCGCATTGGAGCAAAACAGGCTCTCGTATTCGATCAACGCCCTACTCATAGGGGGTATCGATATATTCGCTACGGTCATAGCTATGCGACGACATGACGAGGAGGACGCTGCCGACCCCAAACTTCATAGTGTGCCAATCTTTAGGCTCAACGAGTAGACACTGACCGGGTCGATTAAGCACAATGTCTTCGCGAGAGATGCCGTCGTTCATATGGATGAGCACGTCGCCGTTAAGCGCCACCAGTGCCTGCCTGGTACGCCGGTGTCTATGACCACCGCGCAGTTGCCCATCGGCCCCGTAAATCCAGTATGTCCTGACCACAGGAAACGGCAAAGCCCCCTCCATCACAGTAAGTGTCCCACTGGGATCCGTAAAGGTGGGGAGATTTATGATTGCGAAGTGGGGCATGGAGCAACCAAAGTTGAGATCAGAATAGCGTTTGATAGCCTGTCGGTGCCTTGAGTAGGCGTACAACCTCTGTTTGTTGATCTTCGGTAAGATCAGGAAACATCGGCAGACTTATGGCTTCATCGTAATAGCTCTCAGAATTTGGAAAATCGTCGCGCTTGAAACCCATAGCCTCGTAATACGGTTGGCGATAGACGGGGATGTAATGTAGATTGACACCCACACCCCCTGAACGCAGGTTTTCAAAAACCATCTGGTGCCTAGCAGCACCCAAGCGCCGAGGAACGCGAACGATGTACAAGTGCTGGCCTGAGTAGGTTTCTGGGTGTTGCCAAGGCACAATGTAGTCGCTGCCCTCAAGAAGTTGATCGTAGCGACGGGCGATGATGTGACGTCTCTCAACAAATTCATCTATGCGGCGCATCTGACTAACCCCCAATGCGGCTTGCAGATCGGTGATGCGGTAATTAAAACCCAGCTCAATCTGCTGGTAGTACCAAGGGCCATCAGGCGCATGGGTCATCTCTGCGGGGTATCTAGTTATGCCGTGACTGCGCAACCGCGCCATTCTTTTGCCCAGGTCAGGATCGTTGGTGAGCGCCATCCCCCCCTCACCCGTAGTGACCACCTTTACCGGATGGAAACTAAAGACGGTGATATCACTGTACTGACATCCCCCAATTTTTTTTCCTGCATAGGTGCCACCAATGGCATGCGAAGCGTCCTCAATGATTCGAAAACCATACTGCTTGGAGAGCTCGGCAATGGCTGCCATTTCGCAAGATTGACCAGCCAAATGGACAGGTATCACCACCTTGGGCAACACGCCTGCTTTGCTCGCCTCTTTCAATTTTTCGCTTAGGCAGCCGACGCTCATGTTGTAAGTGCGCGCATCAATATCCACAAAGTCCACCGTGGCACCACAATAGAGCGCGCAATTAGCGCTGGCGACAAAGGTAATGGGGCTGGTCCAAACTCGATCTCCAACCCCAACCCCTAGAGCTGCGCAAGCTATGTGAAGCGCGCTGGTTGCACTATTGGCGGCAACCGCATAGGCAGCACCGCAATATGTCGCAACAGCTTTCTCAAACTCGGGCACCTTTGGGCCTTGCGTCAGGAAGTCGGACCTCAACACCTCAACAACCGACTCGATATCTTGCTCTGAGATATTTTGGCGACCGTAGGGAATCATGCTCATATCAAACGGCCATTCTTTCATAGTGACATAAGGAGCAAAGTGTAAGGCTCCCTGGTCTGAGCTGCGCTCACCGGTGTTCAGTATATTTGGTGCAATTGTTGGCAAGACTCGTCCGACGCCGCGCGATGCGGTGAGTGGCATAGTCCTCTCCAAACAGACCGTCGCTACAAATCTGCGCGGCCACGTAACGAACACCGTCAACCAGGCGATAAGCCGCAATCACATCCGCTTCCGCCTTGGACAGCCTCACGTCGCCGACTCCTCTGGTGCTGATAAACCTGGACTCTATCAATGTTGGTTTGCGAACGATATCCAACACGGCAACTACAACCACGTCCGAACGAACAGGTAAGTGGTGTATCGCCACGCTATGCACACATCTTTCATTCGCCGAAGTTCTTGGGCCCGCCGCCCAACCCAGCGATGCCATGCCACATCCCCAAAAGTACCAACCTGAGCCTCAACAACCTTTGAGGTTGAATAATGAGCAAAATGATTAATTTAGCCACCAATTGCCGAAAATCACTTAGCAGCCAGAATAACTTTGCCGCCGGCGATCGCCACAGCAGCAAGTGATTTCTGATCAACAAATATGTTCGGAATGGTTTATGAATCGGCAAAGATCGGCCACCCAAGGACAATATTTTGTCACCAATCGTGTGGTTCATGAATAAACCGGGGACAACGTAGACAGAGTACCCAGCCATGCGCGCCCGCAGAGACCACTCTATATCAACGTAGTCCAGAAAAAGCAGTTCCGAAAACTCACCAACGGCCCTGAAACTCGATGCCGGAACGAGGCTACCTGACGAAATCAAATGATCAACGGCCACCGGGGGGCCGACGCATGCGACTTTGTGAAATCTAAATAGCTTTTGTGGATGACGAATCCTTGCGGGTCGCCCGCTCCTGGGATCCACAATTCGTGGCCCGATGGCGGCGACCACCTGGCCATCCGAACACAGCTTCTGATAATTTCGGGCAAGCTCTGTCACCAAGTCGCCCGTCACCGTACTGTCCTGGTCAAAACTTACCACGGCACCAGCCCCGGCCTCTATGGCCAACGCCCATCCCCGATTCAGTGCACCAGCGGTTCCAAGATTGCCTGGCATCTTCAGGTAAGCGACTTTGGGGGCCAGCAAACTCTCGACGCCGATGAGTGGACCTGGCGAATTGTCCATTAGCAGGACTCTTTCCACTTGTGGCGAAAGGACTGACACCAAGCGCTCAAGCGTCTGCAGATCTGGGAGGTAGCAAACTACACAGGCCCAAATCGGGAAGATACTTTTATCGTTGCCCGATTCGACTGAATGACCAGAATTCAAAAACGCACCTCAGCTACAAAATGGAAAAGTGATCCGCTGCCGACCAAAACATTCATTATCGTGGCTCAGTTAGACGAGCTCACCTACACACAATACCAAGCTCCAAGTAGAGTCGCGGGAGTGCCTTTTTTGCAATTGGCAAGCACTCGTATAACGCATTTTTCGGAGAACATCATGGTCAAGAAACTACAAAAGAAATCATCCCCAGCAACAGCCGGTGCAGTGAAAGGCTCCGCAAAGCAAATTTGGCAGGCCGGTTTGGGCGCGTTGACGCGCGCGCAAGTGGAAGGAACCAAAGCCGTTGAGTCTTTGGTCAAAGAAAGCATGAGCATTCAGCGCAAGACAGCTGCTGCCGCAGAAGAGAAGATTTCGGAAGCGACCAACAAGATGTCGACGATGGCGACGGACATTACGTCCAAAGCGACCGGGCAGTGGGACAAACTTGAAAATATCTTTGAAGAACGTGTTGCCAAAGCCCTAAACAAGCTGGGCGTACCTTCCGCCAAAGATGTCAATGCTCTGATTGCACGCATTGACGATCTGAACAAGGCCGTTCAAAAGCTGTCAGTCAATGCCCCGGCTTCAAAAGCCCCAACTGCAAAGGCCGTTGCGGCCAAGCCGAAAGCTGCAGCCCCCGCAGCAAAGAAAGCTGCTGCCCCGAAATCAGCTAAAGCCAAGCCTGCAGCGCCAAAAGCGAAGGCGGCTCCTGCCAAAACCACTGCAAACCCAACGGCAAAAGCAGAAGCAAGCCCAACCACCGAAACAGCGCCTAGCCAAGCGTAATCAAAGCGCGGCGCTCAGCGCCATAAGCCATATAGGGGCGCATTGGCGCCCTTTTTTACGCCCCTTTCAATCCCCCGCTTTAGCTAGCCCGCAAGCATATTGCGGCGCAACATAAAACAAGCTCCCATCCCTCTACACTTTGCCCTATGAAAGCTAACAAAAAAGCCTCTCCCAAAATAGCGCTGGCACTCGCCGGTGGTGGACCT
This sequence comes from Burkholderiales bacterium PBB3, assembly GCA_002256115.1. Taxonomy (GTDB): domain Bacteria; phylum Pseudomonadota; class Gammaproteobacteria; order Burkholderiales; family Burkholderiaceae_C; genus Allorhodoferax. Next base: position 52,345 of record NKIK01000009.1, on the reverse strand, counting down.
TTAGGGGCTATTTACGAGGTCGGCGCGATGTGCGCACTGGAAGAATCCTTGAATGGCTTGGACTTCAGCAAGCTGGACCATTACGTAGGCGTATCGGCCGGTGGTTTCATTGTGGCGGCACTCGCCAACGGCATGACGCCGCGGGAACTTTGCGCTTCATTCATTGAAAATGACAGCGAGCCTTCAGAGACTTTTGACCCGTCTTGGCTGATGGAGCCCGCCTACAGCGAATTTGCACGGCGCGGCATCATGCTGCCGGGACTGGTACTTTCTGCCTTGTGGCATTTCACCTTGGGGCGAAAATCCATACTCAGCGCCCTAGAGCGGCTCAGCCCCGGCTTGCCAACCGGGGTTTTCTCCAACAAAGCCATCGACACCCAGCTGGCCCGCCTCTTCAGCCGCGACGGTCGCACCAACGACTTCCGCAAACTCAAAACCAAGCTCACGCTGGTGGCCACCAATCTCGATAGCGGCGAAGCGGCGCTATTTGGCCGCCCGGGTTGGGACCATGTGCCTATTTCGCAAGCCGTGCAAGCCAGCTCTGCGCTTCCTGGGCTGTTTCCCCCTGTAGAAATTGACGATCAATACTATGTAGACGGTGCGCTCAAAAAGACCATGCACGCCTCCGTAGCGCTGGATGATGGTGTGGACTTGATGATTTGCCTGAACCCGCTGGTTCCCTTTGATGCGACCTCCCCCCAAGTGGCCAAGGTCATGCAGCGCGGAATCCCCTCCGAGAAGCGTAAGATTCCCCGCATTGTGGATGGTGGCCTGCCCGCGGTGCTGAGTCAGACCTTTCGCTCCATGATCCACTCCCGCATGGAGCTGGGTATGAAGCACTACGCCCACACTTACCCCAACACTGACATCGTATTGATTGAGCCTGACCACCGCGATCCGGAACTCTATTTGGCCAACACGTTCAGCTATGCCCAAAGGCGCGACCTGGCAGAGCATGCCTACCAGCAAACACGACAAATGCTGCGCTCGCGCAAGACGGGCCTGTCCGCCAAACTGGCACGCCACGGCATCAGTCTGAACCACGAAGCTCTGGACGATCACAAGAGACACCTTTCGGCTCCCCCCAAAGCGATCACACGGGTTGGGCGTGCCATTGCAACACTCCAAGAGGTCATGGACGACCTGGGTGATGCGGTAGCGGCGGCTTCTCGCGCGCGCCTCCATTGATAGGTCAGCTATGGTTAAAAAAGCCCCACGTCGTACCGCAGAGCGGATCCTAGAGGTCACACTGGAGCTGTTCAATCGTTTTGGAGAACCCAACGTCTCCACCACCCTGATCTCTGCAGAGTTGGGCATCAGTCCTGGCAACCTGTATTACCACTACCCCGCCAAAGACGAGTTGATCAACTCCCTCTTTGACCGCTACGAGAAGTCGCTCAACGAGCTACTCAACGCCAGCGATGGGGTACGCGACGTAGAAGACGCCTGGTTCTTCATGCACACCTTGTTTGAGCTCATTTGGCAATACCGGTTCTTGTACCGCGACCTGAACGACTTGTTGAGCAAAAACCGGCGCCTGGAAACCCACTTTCAGTGGGTGCTAAAAAACAAAACCCGCTCAGTGAAGACCATGCTCGACAGCATGAGCCGCGCCGGGGCTGTCAGCATTGATTCCCGTGAAGCGGAGCCCACTGCGACCAGTATGGTAGTGGTACTGACCTACTGGCTGAGCTACGAATATGTGCGCGACCCACGCAAGGCTCTGGAGCCCGAAAGCGCGCAGGCGGCCCTGATGCGCGGCGCGCACCACGTGCTGAACCTGCTAGTACCTTATCTGGAAGCCGGGCAGCGCAACCACCTTATTGGCCTGGTGGAGGCGTACCACGCCACCAACCCCACCTGAGAGAGAAAACCGCCCTATGGCAGCGCTTTGGACTCCATTTTCCTACGTTGGCGAATACGCCATCACTGCGACCAATCTGCGCAGGCGATGGGCAAAACTGCACGCTGGCGACCGGGAGCCCTGGCCCACGGACGCCAAAGTGGTGGCCGCCTGGGTGTTGTTCCATCGCGGCGAGTTTGAAAAGGCAGCCCAAGCAGGACTCCAAGCAGGTTCGGCCGGGTTTACCGTCGCCAACAAAGCCACTTGCATGTATGCCAATTACCTGGAGCCCAGTGAAAAGTCACGGCGCGAGCTGTTCCTGCAAGTAGCGCAACGCGGCGCTGAGCAAGCGGCGGCGGACCCGACACACGCCAATGCCTTCTACTGGCAAGCCTACGCTCTGGCGCGCTACAGCCAGGGGATTAGCGTCGCCAAAGCACTCGCCCAAGGGCTGGGGGGTAAAGTCAAAACTGCGCTGGAAACCGCCATTGCATTGCAGCCCGAGCATGCCGACGCGCATGTGGCACTGGGTGCCTTTCATGCCGAGGTGATTGACAAGGTCGGAACCCTGATTGGCAACATGACTTACGGTGCCAAAAAGAGTACGAGCCTGGCGCTATTTGCCCGTGCGCTGGCACTTACACCGCAATCCCAATTGGCGTTGATGGAGTACGCCAATGCCTTGGTCATGCTGGAAGGTGATACGCGCATGGACGAAGCCACGGCACTTTATGAACGCGCCACCCAAATACCGCCGCAAGACGCGGCCGAGCGACTGGATGTGGATATGGCCATCGCCGAGCTTGCTGACTAGCCGCCAAGGCAGCACCGGGGACGCACCAGGGCGCTAAGATACGCACTAGGCACCCGCGGTGAATGCGGTGCTCTCTACAGATCACAATGTGTACCAACTAGACCGGAGAACTCCATGGCTGACCTGAAAAAACAATTTGAAGCTGCTGTTGCCAATTCCAAAAATCTGAGCGATCGCCCCGACAACAGCACCTTGCTGAAGATTTATGCGCTTTACAAACAAGCGACTACGGGTGACAACACGGAAAAGAAGCCTGGCTTTACCGACATGGTGGGTCGCGCCAAATGGGATGCATGGAATGGCTTCAAAGGCACCGCCCCAAAAGACGCTATGCAGCAATACGTCGATCTGATCGAATCTTTAAGCTAAATTCGCCGCTGAGCCCGTGGATAGTGCGGGAGCAGCTACTAAAACAATAGCGCCATAGGCGCTATTGTTGTTTGCAAGTAGGCTTATTTTTTGGCGGCAGCTTTCTTTGCGGCGGATTTAGCGGCCGACTTGGGCCCAGCCTTGGCGGCTGATTTCGGTGCCAGCAAGTCATCCAGATTTTTAACGATTTCAGCTTCGATCCGGCCTTTAAAAGCGCCCAGCAGAAAACCCAGTTTCGCGTCCAGTTCAAAACGATCGCTGGTCACATGCAATGTACCGCTGACACCAGAGCGAGAAAAAGCCACTGCGTCTGCGGTCTTGCTCTCTTCGTAAGTGCATTGCATATCGAAATCTGACTCGACCTGCTCGGCCCAGGCCAATGCAATTTTTCGGGCTGCGGGTAAACCCAGAGAGTGCTCGCGCAGTATGTGTAAATTGGCCATGCAAAATCTCCAAGACTAAGTGGGGTAGCGCGCAGTGCAGCGCACCACAAAACGGACATACTGCGAGATCATAAAACGCACGCATCCCGCTGCACACCCCAAATTCACCATGCTGTACAAATTCAAATCTCAAGCCACCGGTGATCTCATCATGCTAGAGCCCAACGGGCGGCAAATGCTGACGCTCATTGGCAAAGGCGATGCCGAAAGCCTGATCAAAGGCATACTTATCCCGGCTGACATACCGGCGGCGATACAAGCACTGCAGCACGCCATTACCCAAGAGGAAGAGGCAAAGCAACGGGAAACACCCGAAACCGAGCCTGCCACTGCTGTATCACTGCGCCAGCGCGCGGCCCCGTTGCTAAAAATGATGCAACGCTGCCAGGCAGAAGACACTCCCATCGTCTGGGGTGTTTAGCCCGCAGTCGATGGGTCGGCATGGCCTCGCTCAGTCTGTCGGTCAGTCGGCGTAAACGCCAGCGGCCTTGATGATCGGGCTCCACTTGGCGATTTCAGCGGCGACAAATTTCTTGTGCTCTGCGGGCTCCACGCGCTTGTCGGATACCACCACGGCACCCAGACCCTCTTGCTTCTTGATGAATTCGGGGTCTTTCAGCGCCACTTTCAGTGCGCCATTGAGTTTGACCAATACATCCGCCGGTGTGCCCTTGGGCGCATACAGGCCGTGCCAGATCGTCACTTCAAAACCCTTCAGGCCCGAAGCCTGCAGCGTTGGCAAGTCTTTCAGCGCGGGTGTGGTCAGTGGCTTAGCCGTGGTGACGGCATAGGCAATCACTTTCTTGGCCTCAATCTGACCTGATGTGTTCGTGGTCTGGTCGCACATGAAATCAATTTGGCCACCAATCAGGTCGGTCATCGCGGGGGCAGTGCCCTTGTAAGGCACGGTGACCATGTCTACGCCCACTGCGTTTTGATACAGCAAGCCGCATAGGTGGGATGCAGAGCCAATTCCGGCATTGCCCAGGTTGATCTTGCCTTTGTTCTGTTCGATCCAGGTGGCGAGTTCCTTGTAGTTTTTGGCAGGCAGACTGGGTCGACCAATCAGCGTCATGGGCACGTCATTGACAGCGCCCAGGTATTCAAAATCGCTCTCCACCTTGAAGGGGATATTGCGCACCAACGTGGGCATGGTGGCCATGCCGATGTGGTGGAGCAACAGTGTGTAGCCATCCGGCGTGGCCTTAGCCACCTTGTTGGCACCGATGGAGCCACCGGCTCCGGCTGCGTTGTCCACCAAGATGCTTACGCCACCCAGGGGCTTGCGCATCGCTTCAGCCAAGTCGCGGGCTACACGGTCAGTGGGGCCGCCTGCGGTAAAGGGCACCACAATGGTGATGGGCTTGGCGGGAAAGGTATCTGCGAATGCCAGCATGGCAGAAAGGGCCGCTGCTGCAACGACGAGTTTTTTCATGGCGTCTCCTGTTGTTAGTCAAGTCAGTTTAGAGGCTTCGCCACATTTGGGCATGGCGGAAACTACTTAGATAGCCGGGACGATTTTGAAGCGCCTACTCACTGGTAGCTGCGGGCATCTTCAATAACCTTGCCATCATTAGGCAGACTCCCCGGCGGCAAGAGCTCTACCTGGCCGCGCAGCTTGGTGACATCTCGGATGGCCTCACCCACGCGCTCCAGCAGCCCTGTGTTGCTGGACGTAGTTTCGGCGCGCAACACCATCTGGTCGTTGGCCATCTCCCCGCTCACCACCAGGCGCGCGCGGCCCAACTCAGGGAAGCGTTTGACGATATCGTCCACCTGCTTGGGGTGCACAAACATGCCGCGCACCTTGGTGGTCTGGTCGGCCCGGCCCATCCAGCCTTTGATGCGGGTGTTGGTTCGGCCGGTGGGGCAATGGCCCGGTAGCACGGCAGATAAATCTCCCGTGCCAAAACGGACCAACGGGTAAGTCGCATTCAAAGTGGTCACCACCACCTCGCCCACTTCGCCCTCAGCCACCGGGTCACCGGTACCGGGGCGCACGATCTCCACGATCACGCCTTCGTCCAGCACCAGGCCTTCGCGGGCTGGGGTTTCATAGGCAATCAATCCCAAGTCTGCCGTGGCGTAGCACTGATAACCATCGATACCGTGGGCGATGAACCAATCGCGCAGGCTGGGCGGAAATGCCTCACCACCAAACATGGCCTTCTGCACGCTGGGCAGGGCCACACCCATCTCGAACGCCTTCTCCAGAATGATCTTCAAAAAACTGGGGGTACCGATGTAGCCCGCAGGCTGCAGGTCGCGCATGGCTTGCACCTGCTGCTCGGTCTGGCCGGTGCCTCCAGGGAACACGGTGCAGCCCATGGCGTGGGCACCGGTTTCCATCATCGAACCGGCCGGGACAAAGTGGTAACTGAAGCTGTTGTGAATCAGCTCGCCGGGGCGGAAGCCCGCAGCAAAAATCGCACGCGCCATGCGCCAGTAGTCCCGCGCTGTGCCTTCAGGTTCGTAGATCGGGCCTGGGCTGGCAAACACACGCGGCATGCCCGCACCAAAACCCACCGCGCTAAAGCCTCCGAACACATTGGCAGCGCCCCCCGCCTGGCGGGCCGCCAGTTGGCGCTCCAACAGTTCGTGCTTGCGGATGACGGGCAGGCGCGCCAGTGCAGCGCGGCTGGTGACGGATGCAGCATCCACACCGCGCATGATGTCGGCAAACGCCGCGCTGCGGGTCTGGGCATGGGCTACCTGCGCGGGCAAGGCAGCCAATTGGGCGGCTTCCCGCAGTTCGGGGGATCGGGACTCCAGATCGTCGTAAAAATCATTCACAAGCGCATCCTCCTTGTTTGTATGTTGGTGCCAAAGCGCAGCGAGCCACCCTTCCAGTTGCACCGTGGATCCGGCTTCGCCGGGCCACTGGTGTCGCCCCCTGCAAGGGGGAAAGCGGCCACACGCAGTGGGTCAAGCCGGGGGGTGTTCAAGCAAGCCAACGCTTGCGACGCTTGTAGCTCTTCACATCCTTAAAGCTCTTACGCTCGCCGCCACCCACGCCCAAATAGAACTCCTTGACGTCTTCATTGGTGCGCAGGTCTTCGGCAGCACCATCCATCACCACGCGACCGCTTTCCATGATGTAGCCGTAGTCGGCATACTTCAGCGCCATATTGGTGTTTTGCTCGGCAATCAGGAAGGTCACTTTTTCCTTGGCGTTGAGGTCTTTCACAATCTCAAACACCTCTTCCACGATCTGCGGTGCCAGCCCCATCGAGGGCTCATCCAGCAGCACCATGCTGGGGTTGGCCATCAACGCGCGGCCGATGGCGCACATCTGCTGCTCACCGCCCGAGGTATAGGCGGCCTGGCTGGACGCCCTGGTTTTCAGCCGCGGAAAGTAGCTGTAAACCTTCTCCAGATTCGCCGCCACTTCGGCCTTGCTCTTGCGCGTGTAGCCGCCGGTCAGCAGGTTTTCTTCAATCGTCAGGTGGGCAAAGCAGTGCCGCCCCTCCATCACCTGCACCACGCCGCGCTGCACCAGGTCGGCCGGGCTCAGGTTTTCAATACGCTCGCCACGTAACTCAATGCTGCCTTTGGTGACGGCACCCCGCTCCCCCGCCAGCAGGTTGCTCACCGCCCGCAGCGTGGTCGTCTTGCCCGCCCCGTTACCACCCAAGATGGCCACAATCCGCCCCTGCGGCACTTGCAGCGACACCCCCTTCAGCACCAGGATGACGTGGTTGTAAATGACCTCGATGCCATTCACATTGAGAACGATGTTGTTGGGTTCCATAATTTCCTAGCCTTCACCAATCGACAAGACTGCACTGCAAACCTGTCGATTGGCGGCTCCGAAGAGCCGCTAATCGAAGTGCCCTACTACGCCGCGCCCTGAGAAGTGGCGAGCGAAGCAAGCCACCCCTCCAGAAACACCGCGGAACCGGCTCAGCCGGGCCGCTGGTGTTGCCCCCTTGAGGGGGGAGGACCGCTACACGCAGTGAGCGGGCAACGGGGGTGCTATCAAGACTGGCAATCCGCCGGGGTGCGGGGTGTCAGCTTCTTATCGGCCGCGTATTTGGCCGCAGTCGTTTTCACCAGAGGCTTGATGATTTGCTCATCGCCTTGCAGCCAATCAGATGTGAACTTCCAAGCCTTGCCGTCCCAAGTGTGAATACGCGCCCAGGATGAACCCATATGGTCCACACACGAAGTGCTGATCGGGCGCATCACACCCGCAAAGCCCAGGCCGTCCAGCTTGGGCTGGGTCAGGTTCAGGTTCTCCAGGCCCCAGCGCACTTGCTCGCCGGTCATGACCTTGCCCTTGCCAAAACGGTCTTGCGCCGCACGGATGCCTTCAATACCCAGCATGGCACTCATAGCACCGCGCATATAGAGCACCTGGCCGACTTCTTCCTTGGGTCCCGTGCCTTGGCCTTTGCCATGCACCAAAGCCATGATGTCTTTCACCAGCCGCGAGTCCGGCTCAGCACCGTGCTGCATGGTCACCGCGTTGTAGCCCTTGGCACCTTCTGCTACGTCTTTCACATCAGGCTCCGCACCGGCCCACCACACGCCATACATCTTTTCGCGCGGGTAGCCCGTCGCTTGCGCTTCCTTAATGGCCGTGGAGTTCATTACGCCCCAGCCCCACAACAAGGTGTAGTCAGGCTTGCTTTGGCGCACTTGCAGCCACGTGGCTTTTTGCTCGACGCCAGGGGCGGTCACTGGCAATAATTGCAGGCTAAAGCCATGCAAGGCAGCGCGCTCTTGCAGCAAGGCAATGGGCTCCTTGCCAAACGGGCTATCGTGGTAAACCAAGGCCAGCTTTTTACCTTTGAGCTTGTCCAAACCGCCTTCTTTTTTAGCGATGGCTTGCAAAATCGCATCTGCCGCTACCCAGTAGGTGCCCGCAATGGGGAAGTTCCATTTGAAGACGGTGCCGTCTGCGCTCTCACTGCGGCCATAGCCCACGGTCACCACAGAGATCTTGTCCACAGGGGCTTTTTCGGTGATGGCAAAGGTAGCGCCCGTCGACAGCGGCTGCACAAAAGAGGCACCCTTGCCTTTGAGGCGCTCATAACACTCCACACTGCGCGCAGTGTCGTAGCCGGTCTCACACTCTTCAAAGCTGAACTTCACGCCGTTGATGCCGCCACGGGCGTTCATCAGCTTGATGTAGTCCACATAGCCATTGGCCCAGGGCACACCGTTGGGTGCGTAAGGACCGGTGCGGTAAGACAGCACCGGAATGAACTGCTCTTTAGCCTGAGCAAAGGCAGTGCCCGTGACCAGCACGGACGATCCGGCTGCCACCAAGGTGGCCGCGAGTACGAGTTTGCGAAGCTTCATGTCTGTCTCCTATGTAATAAATATCAAAAGCACCGGGGGAAAAACCAACCAAAAAATCAATGTGGGAAGGGCCACAAACGCAGCTTTTGCTTAGCCACCGACCACAGCTTGGCCAGACCATGCGGCTCCACGATCAGGAACCAAACAATCAAGCCGCCAAACACCATCAGCTCGGCGTGGGACACGCCCGCAGTGGAGATCTCGAACCCCACCAGCCTGGCAAATCCAGGCAAAAACTGGCTCAAGAAAATAGGCAGCAATACGATAAATGCCGCCCCAAAGAAGCTACCCATGATGGAACCCATGCCACCAATAATCACCATGAATAAGAGCTTGAATGACTGGTCCACCGAGAACGCGGCAGGCTCCCAGGCCCCCAGGTAAATGAAGGCCCACAAGGCCCCGGCCACACCGACGATGAAGGAGCTAACGGCGAACGCTGTCAGCTTGGCGTACATGGGGCGAATACCGATGACCGCGGCCGCCACATCCATATCCCGAATCGCCATCCACTCCCGGCCCACGGCACCGCGCACCAGGTTTTTAGCCAGCAAGGCGATGAGGGCCAGCACGCTCAAACAGAATAGGTATTTGGAGGTGGGGCTCTCAATAGCGAAGCCAAACACCTGCAGGTTGGACACTGATACCGAGCCCGAGGGCGAATTATTGGTGAACCATTGAATGCGCAAAAACATCCAGTCGGCAAAGAACTGAGCCGCCAACGTAGCGACAGCCAGATACAAACCTTTGACCCGCAAACTGGGAAGTCCAAACAGGATGCCAAACAGCATGGCGCACACCCCACCGCCTATAAGCGACAGCAACAAGGGCATGCCATCAATGCGCACTGAAAAGTTGTACGCGGCATAGGCGCCTACGGCCATAAATGCGCCCGAGCCCAGCGAGATTTGGCCGCAGTAGCCCACCAAAATATTCACCCCGACTGCCGCCAAAGAAAATATCAGGAAGGGGATCAGAATATTGGTGAACCAGTAGTCGCTGGCCAGGGCTGGCACGGCGGCAAAAGCCACGAGCAACAGCACGGACAAGGCGATGCGATCTTGCGCAATCGGAAAGATTTGCTGATCCGCCCGGTAGCTGGTTTTGAATTGGCCGTTTTCTCTGTAGAACATGTTTTTATCTCACACGCGATCAATGATCTTTTCGCCAAACAAACCTTGCGGACGGATCAGCAAAAATCCTAGCGCCAACACGTAGGCAAACCAAATCTCAATGCCGCCGCCTACATAGGGCCCGAGGTAAACCTCAGAGAGCTTCTCGCCCACGCCAATAATCAAGCCCCCCACAATCGCGCCCGGCACCGAGGTGAGGCCGCCCAGAATGACGACCGGCAAAGCGCGCAAAGCCACCGTAGTGAGCGAGAACTGCACGCCCAGTTTGCTACCCCAAATCATTCCGGCCACCAGCGCCACCACACCCGCCACACACCACACAATCACCCAAATACGGTTCAGTGGAATGCCGATGGACTGCGCGGCCTGGTGGTCGTCGGCCACCGCACGCAGAGCCCGGCCTGTCGCCGTTTTTTGGAAGAAGACACTGAGCAGCGCCACCAGCGCGGCGGCAATCAGCGCGGCGTACCAGTCTTCTTTGTTGATCAGAATGCCGCCCTCAAACGTGCTCTCCAAAATCATCACCGGGTCTTTGGGCATGCCGATGTCGATCTTGTAGATATTGCTGCCAAACACCGTTTGCCCCAGCCCCTCAAGAAAGTAGGTAATGCCCAGCGTGGCCATCAGCAAGGTGGTTCCTTCCTGGTTCACTAGGTGGCGCAGCACCAGGCGTTCAATCACCCAGGCGACCAGAAACATCACGATGCCTGCGGCGATGAAAGCCAATACGTTAGCGGTGATGGGATCGGTGATACCGGTCATCGCCGGAATCCACTCGGCAAAACGCGCCATCGCCAGCGCGGCAAACAGCACCATGGCCCCTTGCGCAAAGTTGAAGACACCTGAGGCCTTGTAGATCAGCACAAAGCCCAGCGCGACCAGCGAATACAGCATGCCGGCCATCAGGCCGCCCAACAGGGTTTCTAAAAAGAAGGCCATTAGTGAGAAGTCCCCAGGTAAGCGCTGATCACATCAGGGTTGTTGCGCACCTCGTCGGGCGTGCCGTCCCCAATCTTCTTGCCGTAGTCCAGCACCACCACGCGGTCGCTGATGTCCATCACCACGCCCATGTCGTGCTCGATCAATACGACTGTGGTGCCAAACTCGTCATTCACGTCCAGCACAAAGCGGCACATGTCCTGCTTTTCTTCCACGTTCATACCCGCCATGGGTTCGTCCAGCAGCAGCACCTGAGGCTCCATGGCCAGGGCGCGGCCCAGGTCCACGCGCTTTTGCAGGCCGTAAGGCAATTGGCCGACCGGCGTTTTGCGGTAGGCCTGAATTTCCAGAAAATCAATGATGCGTTCCACCGCCTCGCGGTGCATGATTTCTTCGCGCTCAGCCGGGCCCCAGCGCAGGGCCTGCAGCAAGATATTGCTTTTGATCTTCAGGTTGCGGCCCGACATGATGTTGTCCAACACGCTCATGCCTTTGAACAAGGCCAGGTTCTGAAAGGTACGCGCCACCCCCATCACGGCCACCTGGTGGCTGTTCATGTGTTTGAAGGTTTGGCCGCGGAATGCAATGGAGCCTTGCTGCGGTGTGTAGACGCCGTTGATGCAGTTCAGCATCGAACTCTTTCCCGCGCCATTGGGGCCGATGATGGCGCGAATCTCATGCTCACGCACGTCGAAGCTGATGTCGGTCAGCGCCTTCACGCCGCCAAAGCTCAGGCTGATGTTTTTGACGTCGAGGATGACGTCGCCGATCTTTTTACTGCTCATGCTGCCGCCTTCACGGGTGCAAAGGTCTTGGTGTCTTCAATTTTCAGGGTGGCACTGACTTTGCCAATGCGGCCATCCTCAAACTTGACCTGGGTTTCAATGAACTGCGATGTCTTGCCGCCATACAGCGCGTCAATCAGCACGTCATAACGCTCGGCAATGAAGCCGCGACGGACCTTGTTGGTGCGGGTCAGCTCACCATCATCCGCATCCAGCTCCTTGTGCAACACCAGGAAACGGCTGACTTGGCTGCCCGCCAGCAGCGTGTCAACGCTCAGGTCGGCGTTCACTTGCTCCACGCAGTTTTTGATCAACGCATACACCTCGGGCTTCTGCGCCAAATCGGTGTAGCCCGCGTAGGGCAGATTGCGCCGCTCGGCCCAGTTGCCCACGGCATCAAAATCGATATTGATCATCACGCAAACCTGGTCGCGGCCATCGCCGTAGGCCACGACCTCTTTGATATGCGAGAAGAATTTGAGCTTGTTCTCCACATACTTGGGCGCGAACATGGCACCGTCAAAGCGTCCGCCCTTGATACGGCCTACGTCCTTTACGCGGTCAATGATCTTCAAGTGACCTTGCGCATCAATGAAGCCCGCGTCGCTGGTGTGGTACCAGCCCTCGGCGGTCAGCACTTCAGCCGTAGCGGTCGGGTTTTTGTAATATTCCTTGAGCAGACCGGGCGACTTGACCAGGATCTCGCCGTTGTCGGCCACCTTGATCTCCACGCCATCACAGGGCACGCCCACGGTGTCGGCGCGCGCTTGGTTGTCAGGCTGCAGGCAGACGAACACCGCCGTCTCTGTGGAGCCGTAAAGCTGCTTCAGGTTGATACCGATGCTGCGAAAGAAGCTGAACAAATCCGGGCCAATCGCCTCGCCTGCGGTGTAGGCCACACGCACCCGGCTCAGGCCGAGCGTGTTGCGCAATGGCCCGTAAATCAGCACATTACCCGCCGCATACAGCAGACGGTCGACCAGAGACACGACCTTGCCGTCCATCAGCGCCGGGCCTACGCGCTTGGCCACCCGCATGCATGCATGAAATAGCCCCCGCTTGATAACCCCCGCGTCTTCCATGCGGATCATCACACTGGTCAGCAGGCCTTCAAACACCCGGGGTGGCGCAAAGTAATAGGTCGGACCAATTTCCTTCAAATCGATGGTGACCGTGGCCGCAGACTCGGGGCAATTGACCACATAGCCGCAAGCCAGCCACTGCGAATAGCTGAAGATGTTTTGGCCAATCCAGGCTGGCGGCAAATAGGCCAGCACCTCTTCATCACCCGTGAGCTTGTCAAACGCAGCCCCCACGCGGGCGCGGTCCAGCAGCGAGTTGTGCGTGTGCACCACACCCTTGGGGTTGCCCGTGGTGCCCGATGTAAAAAACATAGCCGCGACATCGCTGGGCACAGCCTTGGTCACTTCGGTCTTGAAAAAATCCGGGTGCTGTGCCGAAAAGGCTTTGCCCGATGCCAACAAGGTATCCAGGGACGCCAGCCCCGGCGCATCGTAGTTGCGCAGGCCGCGCGGGTCGTCGTAATAAATGTGCCGCAGCTGTGGGCATTGCGGCTGAATCTCCAACAGCTTGTCGACCTGCTCCTGGTCTTCGGCAAAGGCAAAACGCACATCGGCGTTGTGGATGGGAAAAACGCATTCCGGTGCAGCGGCGTCTTGGTACAGCGGAATGGGCACTGCACCCAAAGATTGCGCGGCCAGCATGGTGGCGTACAGGCGAGGCCGGTTGGCACCTACCACCACTATGTGGTCATCGCGGCGCAAACCGGCCTGGTGCAAGCCGCAAGCCAAATGCTCCACCAGCGTAGCCAGGTGGCCCCAAGTCAGGGCTTGCCAGATACCGTACTCCTTTTCACGCATGGCAGGCGCGGCAGGGCGCTCTGTAGCGTGCTTTTGAAGCAGTTGCGGAAAAGTCGTTTGCATCCCAATCCTCACAGGTGGTCTGTTGTCTCTTTGCTGGGCGCAGCAGGCTTGTGGGCCGTGCAACGCTGTGTCGTGGCCCGGATAGTAGAACTCCATTTGACGTTAAGTTGTCGTTTGGACGACAATTTGAGTCTTAGTTGATAGGTGTTTTCCCTTCGCTTATTCCTAACTTACAGAATTACAGAACGCCCACCACCGACATGACACCTGATGCACCCATGCACCAACGCCGCCGGCCGCTCACCCCGCCGGAGCTGGATGCCATACCCTGGATCCATCTGCTGGCCCCAGCGGAGCGCGAGCGCGCGGTGGACGATTTGCGCATTGCTGACGCCAGCCCTGGCGACTACGTGTGCCGCATGGGGCGGCCCGTGACCTACTGGTTTGGCGTGTCGCCGGGTTGGGCGTGTCAATTGCGCCGACGATTCATGCACGGGCAACTCGCTGGCGCTCCTGACGCCCCAACCGCAGGGGGACGCAAACGTGAGAACATGAGCCTGCGCGGGAGTTCCTGGCCCCTTTCTTGAGCAGGCTGCTGCAGGCGGTTTACTCGTAGTCGGCCAGGTCAAGGCGGCATTGGATGCACGTTTGGGACGTCAGGTGGCACGGGCATCGGCCTACAACCTGCTACACCGCCACAATTGGAGGAAGCTCGCACCTGACAAGCGCCAACCCCCAAAGTGATCCATTGGCTCAAGAGGAGTGGGGAAAAAACTGCCCGAAACGCTCGCCACCATCCACGCGGACTGGACACAAGGCCAAGCCATCAAGCTGATGTTCCACAGAGCCTTGGTGCTTTGGAGGATCACTCGGCCATGGCGCTGAAAACTTTGGAAAAATATGCCAAAAAGTGGACAAGTGGCTGACTATTTCAGATCAGCGGGAGTACGACAGCTACACAAGCTTGAAACATTTCGATACAGTTAAGTGCCTACTTCACTTCTTCTTTTCGAGATCAAATCATGAAAAAAATACTCCTCGTTGGCGCAATCGCCGCAGCTTTTGGTGCCCCAATGGCCGCCCATGCGGAATCGACCACGATCAATCCGGCCATCAGCGGCTCAACAGCAACTGCCAAGCTTGACTTCACCATCGTTATTCCGGCCGTGCTGTATGTGCGCATCGGCACTGGTAGCGGCATTGGTGCTGCGAACAATGCCACCGTCGATGGCATCACCTTCACCGTACCAGCTACCAACATCGGTGACAGTACGGTAGTGGCTGGTGTAGGCGGCGATCTGAATGCCACTACACCAGGTTCGGTGACAGTGCGTGTCTTCAGTAATTTCGGCACAGGTGTCGGCCTGAATGCCGCAGCCGGCGGCCAGTTGACCAGCAGCGGTGGTGACACCATTGCCTGGACTGACATTTCCGTGGCAACTGCGGCCCTGGCGGCAACAACCGCCGGTTACACCAATGGCACGCTGGCACATCCCGCGCTGACAGCTGCCGGTGTAGGTACTTCCGTGCCCATTGCGGCCGTCAGCCGTCTGGTCAGACAGGAAACGAAATGGACCTTTACCTACCTCAACACTACGGTTAAGCCTGCGGGCTCGTACGGTGCAGGTACCGGTACCAATGGCCGCCTGACCTACACTGCCACGCAGGTCTAAGCCTTCCGTTATTGTTCGGCGTCGGAGTAAGACCCCGCATATTGCGGGGTTTTCTGTTTCTGAAGTGCTTGCACCGACGAGGTCAACACCATGTCTTTTCTGAGTGAATCGCGCTTGAAAAAATTGACTGCTTTTTGTCACCGTGCTTGGGGGCGCTACACCGTTTCACTTCTGGGTCTTATGATGGCATGCGTTGGGGGCGATAGCCAAGCCTACGTTGTCACCATCACGGCCGGCGTCAAGGCCATTTTTTTGCAAGTGGGTGTCGGCACCATGACAGGCGGAAATTTCAACGCTGGCGGCGTGCCCGGTAACAATGCCACGGTCAATACCGTCAGCGTGACTGTGCCGGCCGCAAGCCTGGGTACCGGTGCCTTGGCCATGACAAGCAACAGCACGGTAGTCACCAGCCCATGGGACGGGTTTACCTATTGCGCCACGCCTGCGGAAGTTTATGTGGGAGGGTTTTTTCGCACCCCTGGCGCATCAGCCAACGCAACATTGACCGTTACTGCTCCAACCAATCTCACCAGCGTCGCCGGCAGCACGATAGCCTTCAACAATATTTCTTGGATTTCTGGCGGCATTGGTGATGCAACAAGCACCATCCCGAGCGGAACCTTTGTGGGTGGTGCAGCTCAAACCCTCCTGAGTGTGGCTCGCAATACATGGTTTGAAAGCTGCTTGCGATTCAACTATGCCAACTCTCTGGTGGTGGCCTCAGGCACATTTACCGGGCGCGTCACCTACACCCTGACATCACCCTAGAACGCCAGACCCTCCCCGCTCAACATGCCGCCCTGCCGCCTTAACTTGACCCACTTGCTCTGTTGCACCTTGTGTATTGCCCTGCTTTGCGGCGTAGCCTGTGCCCATGCGGAAACAACCCGTGTCGATGACAGCGGGACCGTTGTAGGTCAGAGTGTTTTGCCCATGCGTTGGAAACAGTTGGTACCAGGAAAAGGTGCAGATCACTCTGTAGAAGGGAATGTCACAGTAGCATTGCGGTTGAATGTAATGCGCTGGATCAAGCAACCTGTCCGCCTTTACATGGCATTAGCACCGGCAGCAGGAGAGCCCATGTATGCCAGTTGGCGTACCCAGGGCCATTTGTTGCCGGGGTCCATTCGCTCTGGCGGGCGGGCGCTCATTTTCAACGGCACGGTGACATCTGCTTTTATGGAAGAGACGATAGAACTGGCACTTAAAACTGACGGGCGTTCGCTGGTCTCGACCCAGGGGCTGCAATTTTATTTTGAGATAGATTCCCCATGAAAAAACTGCTTCCTACATCAGTCAGGCTATTTTCTATATTGCACTACAGCGCAGCGGTAGTCTTGGCCGCAGGCCTGTTTGTATTGGCCGACAATGCCGTGGCGAGCGAATTTGCGCTGGCAATATCACCCCCCCGTTTTGAACTCCAGATCAAGCCTGGCGAACGCAGCCGCAATGTGCTTGAAATTACCAATGCATCCGCAGAAACCACCGCACTGACTGTTAAGACTGCTGACTGGTCCTTGGGTGCCGACAACTCCGTCACGTTTTATGACGAGTTGCAGCCAGAAAGTTGCCGCCCCTGGATTGCCATAGAGCGCCGGGAGTTGAGCGTTGCAGGCGGCAAACCCTATCGCTTTCGATTTGAAGTTAGTGTTCCGGCAGATGCAAAACCACAAGAATGCCGTGCCGCCATCATGCTGGAGGGCCAGGAGCAGGTCACCAAGGCAGCCGGTGGCTTGGACATTCCGTTTTCCGCGCGCATCGGCGTGATTGTGTATATCGCCGTGGGCGGTGCCGAGCCCAATCTGTCCATTATTGGCGCTGAAATACAGACAATCAATGGAAAACCCACTCCTGTATTAATGGTTCGCAACACGGGCACGGCGCATGGCAGGCTGTCTGGCTTTTTATCAGGCACGGATGCCAGCAAAAGCGCGCTGGAGTTCACGGCGGCCACGTCTCCGATTCTTGCGGGTGAAACCCGGCCCATTCCCCTGAGTGCCACCCGGGTTGGCGACCCAGACACCTTAGTCGATGTGAAGTTCCCCGTCACGATAACCGGAAAACTGGAATGGGGCAAAGGTAAAACCCAGGCCATAGCGCAACGTTTTGCTCTATGAGTGGCTCCTGCAATAGCCCTTCACCCCCCTCACAAGCAAAGGACCTCCCAAAAAATGCCCCGGCACGATGGTCAACCGCAAACCACGCCAATACGACGAAAGCGTGGCAAGGCAGGGGGGCTTCAAAGCAGTTGTCGGCACGGCAGCCGAGGTGGTTTGTCTGCAGTGCTGATCCGCTGTTTACTTCGCTGCGACTTTGCCTGACAGCGATCACCGGTGGCCTGTTGAGCACGGCGGTCCAAAGTGCGCCGAATACCGCGCCTGCTCAGGCCACGCCCGCACTCGCGTATGTAGACCGGGTCATCGATGGGTTTTCAGCCACCGATGAGCCCCTGGAACTCAAGTTCGATGATTTCAACGCCAGCGGCTGGCCGCGCAGCTGGCGTGTGGACTACTCGCTTTTTTCGCAAAAGGGCAGCAGCGATACGCAGTCAAAAACCATCAACTTCAGCGGCTTTCTGGATACACCCAACTACGGCACCTTTTCCGTCAATTCCAGCACGATTGAACAAAAGCTGGACTTACAGTCTACTCAAACACTGGGTCGCGGCACCACCTGGCGGATAGACCAACGGGCTATTCCGCTCGATGGCGGCTGGCGCGCCAACCTCGGTGCAGGCGACATCAACACCGGCATTGTCCCCATGGGGCGCGCCAGTGGTCGTATTTCCATACCTTCCACCCAAATCCGCGGTGCAACCGGGCAGCTGGCGTTGGGCGACATTGCAGAAATCAATGTGGCCAAAGGCCCCGCAGGTCTTTTCAATGGGCTGGATGTAGCCGGTTTTGAGAAGCTTGAAGGGCAACTCTCGTCGTTGGGCGGTCAATTCAGGCTTGCAAATAGCAGCCGGGATCCGCAGGCAAGTCGTAGCGACGTGGCTTTTCAGTTGATTGACGGGCGCGCGATAACCTACAGTGGAAGCGGCGGAACCACCCAAAACACGCAGGGCCTGTGGGTTTCCAGCGCCTGGGAGGGTGTTGCCCCGTGGAACAGTTCGCTAGCTAAAGGCTTCGGCACACCCAGCGACAGGCCGGGCGGGCTGCGGGTACAAGGCAACATCATCCAGAGCAGCAGCACACGGGAGGGCGACGCGCTTGGCTTGTGGGCCGATGCCACCTGGCGCACGGAACGCTGGCGCAACGCGGCGGGCGTTTACCGGCTTGAACCCTTGCTGCGCTGGGGCACCGCCGCTCTGGCCAGCGACCTAAAAGGGGTTTATTGGCAGGCCGACACCGCTACCCGCCAGTGGCAGGCCAGTTTTTCATCAGAGTTCAGCGATAGCGTCCAGCCTGCTAGCCCAAACGTGTCAGGCCGCAGCGCCTTTTTCACCGCCAACGCGCGGTACCGCCTGGACAGTCGAAACGCGGTGGGCGGCACCCTAAGCGCTAAGGCCTTGTCTGGGTCTGGGCAATCCCTGTCACTGAACTGGGACAGGGTTGGCGATTGGGGCCAGACCCAGTGGCGCGGTGACTTCGCCCACACCGTGGAGGGACACACCCAGCGTTACAGCATGGATAACAGCTGGCCCGTTGCACAACCCACCACCCTGGGCACATCCTTGGCCTGGGAGCGCACCAGCAGTGGCAGCACCCCCGGCACGGGGCTGATCTGGGGCGTACTCGGAACCTGGTCACCCCTGCCAGGCTGGTCACTCGACTCCTCCGTGCGCGGCGCAAGCCGCAGTGATGGTGGTGCCTCACTCAATGCCAATATCGGCCTGAACCTGCAGGTTAAGAACGGTTGGTTACTCTCGCTGCGGTATACCGAATCACGCGGCAAAGAACCGCTGCAGCCGGTATTGGTATCCGCCCTGACAACAGCACTGCAACCCGCTTTGGTGTCAACCCCCGCGAGCAGTAGCCTGCAAATGACACTGAGCTACAGCGGTCGCGCAGGCCGTGCCACTGCACCATTGGGTGGCCTGCCGGGCGCTGCCGCTGGAGGCCTAAGTGGTTCGGTTTTTTTTGATGCGGATGCCAATGGCAGACGAGAGGCATCGGAAAGCGGCGTACCCAACATCACCGTCATCTTGGACCGTCGCTACGTCACCCGCACCGATGCCCAAGGCAAATACTCATTTGCCTACCTTGCCGCAGGTACTCATTTGATAGAGATATCTGCCGACAACGTGCCCTTGCCATGGAACCCTCTGCTGCGTGACCCGATCAAGGTAGATGTGACAGTGCGGGAAACCGCCACACAGGATTTCGCGGTTCAAAAATAGCGATAAACCCACAAACCCTTCCTGAGCCATTGCCCAAGCCGCTGAAAAGCGGCTTTCTGTTGTCTGCGGCGAATACGCGCAAAAATCAAAAAACTCATTTTTATAGAACTAGAAAACTATGAATCCTGATTTTCGGATGTACAAACAATGCACTGACAAACCCAATCTCCTCGGGAATCAGCCTGAATGAGCCTCGACCTTCCTCTACACCAGCGCCGCCGCCCGCTTACGGTGGCCGAGCTGGACGCCATCCCGTGGATTCATCTGCTGGCCCCAGCGGAGCGCGAGCGCGCGGTGGACGATTTGCGCATTGCCGACGCCAGCCCCGGCGACTACGTATGCCGCATGGGTCGACCCGTGACCTACTGGTTTGGCGTGGTGGATGGTCTGCTAAAAATGAGTTCGGACAACGAGCAGGGCCAGACCATGACCTTCACCGGTGTGCCACCTGGCGGCTGGTTTGGCGAAGGCACGGCGCTCAAACGCGAGGTCTACCGCTACAACATCCAGGCGCTGCGCAAGAGCTTGGTCGCCGGACTGCACGTGGACACCTTCCACTGGTTACTGGACCACTCCATCGGCTTCAACCGCTTTGTGATGAACCAGCTCAATGAGCGCCTGGGCCAATTCATCGCCGCGCGCGAGATTGACCGCATGACCAACCCCGATATCCGCGTGGCCCGCAGCTTGGCTGCGCTGTTCAACCCGGTGCTTTACCCCGGCGTGGGCGAGCTGCTCAGCATCACCCAGCAGGAGCTGGCCTACCTGGTGGGTCTGTCGCGCCAGCGGGTGAACGAGGCCCTGACGACGCTGGCCGCGCAGGGGTCGATCCGGGTGGAATATGGCGGCCTGCGGGTGCTGGACTTAGCCGCCTTACGCTCCCAAGTATTTACAAGGCAAAAGCGTCTTTGAAGACGTGGATAGTGCGGGAGCAGCTTCTTTTTTGATAGCAAAACTGCTGCGTCATGCTCAGGCTTTAGAATCGTTTGCTGTTGCAAATTTTCACAAACTCAGACCATCCAAAACTGCGCCATGTCCAAACTTCTAGATTACTTGAACACCATCGACAGTGATGCCGCCGCGCGCCAAGCCCATGCCGCAGACCCCAAAGCCGCCATGACCCAGTTTGGCCTGACCGAAGAAGAACAACTGGCCTTGGCCTCCGGTGACACCCAGGCCATCGCTAAGCTCTGTGGCGTCGAGCCGAGTTTGCTACCCCCACCCCAAATATCCAACACGCCGTTCAATTGAAGGCCTTGCGCGGCAAAGTGCTGTTACTCGGTCGCGCCATCCCTGTCCTGGCTCTACTGGGCTTTGGCCACTGCGGCGCTGCACCCGCGGAAGACCCAGTCACCGTAGACGCCTTGCTGGCTGAATCGGCCAAATACCTGACTTCGGAACCGACCAAAGCGCAACAACCCCTGGAGCGCCTGCGCACTCTGCAGCCCAGCTTCAATGCGGTGCAGAACGACAAATACCAGCGCTACCTGGCGAGTTCATTGGGATACCAAGGTCGGCACGAAGAGCGCGTGGCTCTGGTTGAGTCCATCGTCCAGAAACCCCAAAGCCCGGCCAATCGAGCCCGGCTGCTGTATGAGCTGATTGACGGCAACGCCGCACTGGGTCGCTTTGAAAGCGCTTTGCAGGCCATGAATGAATCCATTCTGCTGCTACCAGACCTGCAACACACCACAGAAAAAATCGCCGTATTGCAAGGGGCGCTGGCGCTGCTGCACTCGTTTCGCGCCTATGACGAGGCCCTGGAGTTTGCCGACCGCATTCATGACTTGGGCATCACCCAAAACAATGCCTACGCCAAGTGCGTGGGCTTGACGGACAAGGTGGAGTTGAACTTTATCCGTGGTAACAGCACGGCGGCGCTGGCCTTGGTCCCGGATGCCATTCGGGATTGCGATGCCGACAAGAACCTGTTCTTCTCGCTCATCGTCCGGACCAATGTAGCCATCCATCTGATTGACTCGGGCCAGTATGCGCGCGGGCTGGAGGCCAGCCTGCCGCTCATGCAGCAATTTACGGTGATGGCAGATAGCTCTGACTTCCTGACCGGATTGCAAGAGGCGGTGGCCCGCGCCTACCTCAAGCTGGGCAACACCCAGCGTGCCCACCACTATGGGCTACTGGCCTACCAGCGCGCCCAAGCGGGAAAAGTGCTGCAACTGCAACAGGAAACCAGCGAAACCATGGCCACCATCCAGCGCGCCCAAAACCAGTTGGCCAGCGCCATCAATTACTACGATATCAATCTGACGCTGAAGAAGAAGGCGCTGAACGAGCAACAGCAAAAGAACCTGGCCTACCAGAGGGTGAGGTTTGAAACCCGGGACAAGGCCAACCAAATGGCCCTGCTGGAACAGCAAAGCAAGACCCTGAGCATTGAAAAGGAGCTGCAACAACGCCGCTACCAAAACCTGGTGCTGCTGCTGACGCTGGGGGCAGTGGTGTTGACCATTTTGGGGGCCTGGCTCATCAAAACGCTGCGCCAAAAAAACCTATTCCGCATCACCGCCGAGGTGGACGGGCTGACCCAGGTCAGCAACCGAACGCACTTTACGGCCTGCGCAAAAAACTGCTTCGCCCAGGCAAAAACACCAGTCAGCCTGGTGTTGTTTGATATGGATTGGTTCAAACGCATCAACGACACCTATGGTCATGCGACGGGAGACTGGGTGCTCAAAACGGTGTGCCACACCGTCAAGGCGCAACTGCGCAAGGGCGACCTCATCGGCCGATTGGGCGGTGAAGAGTTTGCCATTTGCGCAGTGCAATCCGTAGGCCAGACCGAAGACGACGTACGTGCCCTGGCTGAAGCCTGTCGCGCCGCTATTGCCGCCATCGACAGCGGCCCCAGCGGCTTTGACTTTGCGCTGACTGCCAGCTTTGGCATTGCGACGCGCAACAGCCCCACACCACACACCTACGAAGAAACTCTGGTGGCCGCCGACAAGACCTTGTACCGCTCCAAAAACGCGGGCCGCAACCGCGTCAGCGTTTACCAGCCTGCACAAGACCCGCAGACCCAAGAATGAACACCACAAAGGCAGGCAAACTGATCTGCGTGGGCACCGGGCTGCGCATGGCCGGACAAATGACGCCACTGGCCCTGAGCTATATCAAGACAGCGGACATTGTGGTGGGGGCCATCCCCAACAACTTTGCCCGCAAGTGGCTGCAAGAGATCGCCAAAGAGTACACGTGCCTCCTGGGCTACTACCAAGACTGCGATGTGGACGGCAAAGACCGGCGCGACACCTACCGGCGCATGGCCGACACAGTGCTGACCGAGGTGCGCGCTGGCAAGACCGTGTGCGCCGCCTTTTACGGGCACCCAGGCATCTTCGCTTGCATCGCGCACCTTGCCATTCAGGACGCTCGCGCAGAGGGCTACAGCGCGGAAATGTTGCCCGGCATTTCTACCGAGGATTGCCTGGTGGCCGACTTGGGGCTAGACCCCGGGCGCACCGGTATGCAGTCCATGGAAACCACCCAGTTCATGATCTACGAGCGCCACATAGACCCCAGCGCATTGCTGATTCTGTGGCAGCCTTACTTGGCAGGTGAGCTGACCCTGAAACGCTTTGAAACCAGCCCGGCCAAGCTGCAAGTGCTGGTGGACAAGCTGGCCCGGGACTACCCGCGCGAGCACACGGTCATCTTGTACGAGGCCGCCACGACCCCGTTTGAAGTCCCGCGCATGGAATCACTGAAGCTGTGCGACCTGCCCCACGCGGTGTTAAACGGCATCACCACCCTGGTCATTCCTGCAGCCAGCCCTTTGAAGCCCGATGCGACGGTGCTGGCGCAACTTGCAGCCTAAGGACCGCCTAACGGTCCGACATGCTGGCAACCGCGCGGTTACGCCCTTGGCTTTTAGAACGCTGCAACGCCTGCACCGCCAAGTCCAGCATGCGCTGGCCTGAATCATCGTCAGCGGGCACGCCCGAAACCAGACCCACGCTCACGGTGACCACCGGGGCGGTATCTGAGCTGGCGTGCGGTAGCGCCATGCCTTCCACACTGTCGCAAATGCGGTCACCCAAAGACACCAGGTTTTCTGCCGATGCATACGGAATGATGATGGCGAATTCATCACCATCAAACCGGGCCACCACCTCACCAGGCCTGCGCGCGGTGGACTGCAAAGACTGCCCCACCCGGTTGAGCGCGTCGTCTCCTTGCAGATGGTCATAGGTATCGTTGAACGGCTTGAAATGGTCCACATCCACCAGCGCCAGCCCCAAGGGCTGGTTCTGCCGGCGGTGACGGCGGCACTCCACATCCCATTGCGTATCAAAGTAACGGCGGTTGAACAAAGCCGTTAGCCCATCCAAGTGTCCCAACTTGTGCAGCGCCGCGGCTTGGCGCTGCAGCGTCAGTTGGGTCTGCACCCGCATCTGCACCATCGGGCCATGCAGGGGTCTGGCCAATACGTCAACCGCACCCGCGCGCATGGCCGCGAGCTCGGTGGCATCGCTGTTGTGTCCTGTCACCATCAGCACCGCGCAGTCGCGGGTCAGCAGATCGCCCTTGAGTTGTTTACAAATATCCAGCCCGCTCATGCCGGGCGGGACAGACCTAGCGGGCATATCCAGGTCGAGCAGCACCACGTCTGGGCGTAGTGTTTTGGCCAACTGAATACCCTCTAGTCCGCCCTTGGCAAAGTGCACGGCGGCTTGCCCCTCCATCAGCGATGTCAGCAGATGGATGGTTTGCGCGTTGTCATCAATGATGAGCAGGGTTTGGCCAGATTCCATAGCGTGTTTTTCTTGGGGCGGGTGAAGGGGTCTGCGGGGCGAACCTATTACGGCGCAGTATAGAACCGGTGGGCCTGCGTGTGGCAGCATTTTTCTTAAGTCCAATCGGACGCCTAGGCCGTGGATAGTGCGGGAACAGCTTCTGTTTTGATAGCAGGCCGTTGCACGCAGATGACTCGCTACCCCATCACCACCGGCCCACCCTTAGCCACACCGCGCTGGTAGGCAGGCCGTGCCACCATGCGTGCTTGGTACGCCGCCAGGTGGGGAAAATCGGCACCTTTTGCCGCACGGCTCAGCGCGGCTTCCACGGCAAAGCTCATCTGGAAATCGGCCAAGCTGATGTGCTCGCCCGCAAACCAGGCGTTGCGGCTCAAATGGTCTTCGATATAGGCCAGCGCCGTGGCCAGGTTCGGGTCGATCAGCTTGGCTTGCACGGTGCCGCACAGCGCGCGGGCAATGGGCCGCACCAAGAAAGGCATGGGCTGCGTGGGTATGGTTTTGAACACCAGCTTCATCACCAGCCAGTTCATCAACGAGCCTTCGGCGTAGTGCATCCAGAAGCGCACTTGGCGGTGTGCGGGGGTGCCCACCGTGGGCTGCAACTGGGCTAAATCACCGCTGACGCGGCTGCCGTAGCGCTCAGCCAAATATTCCAGAATCGCACCGGACTCGGCAATGGTCTCATCGCCATCGGTGATGACGGGCGACTTGCCCAGCGGGTGCACTTTTTTGAGCGCCGCTGGGGCGAGCTTGGTCTTGGGGTCGCGTGCATAGACTTTGATTTTGTAGTCGATGCCCAGCTCTTCCAAGAGCCAAAGGACACGCTGAGAGCGCGAGGTTTCAAGGTGGTGAACGGTGATCATGGCGGCATTATCCTGCGCCCACCTCCCGGTCGGCTAGCGTGGCCGTAGAGCGCCCAGCCGCTCGGACAACTTGGGCATGCGCCCCGCCCCACCCACCAACCGTTGGTCATGCGCATAGTCGGCATGAACGCGAATCTGCCAATGCGCCCGCTGGTGCTGCGTTTGGAGCGCGGCCACGATGCGGTCAAAACTATGACCTTCCTCGGCGTTGCTGTCCAGATGGTGCACGCCGGGCTGCGGCTGTTCGATCAGGTCCAACAAAGCCGTGGCCGTGTCGGTCATGAAAGAGCATGCCGGCCGCCAGGCTTGGCTTGCGGCCACGCAGCCTTCGCGCAATTGCCAGTCGTCCAGCGCGCGCAGCATGTTATTGCCCACTACCTCCGGGTCGATTTGCCAGCCGATGCGCGCCACCATGGCGGCAGCGTTGGCGGCTAACACGGCGTCTTCGCTGCGAATTTTGGAGCGGCCATAGTCGTCTTTGGCGGTGCGGGTGTCACCCACCGCATGCGGGCCGTTCGGCACATGGTCAAACACCATGGCGGTACTGGTGAATACAACCGCGATGCCCTGCTGGGCGGCGTAGCTGGCTAGCTGCCCAGCCCAGGCCTCACTGCCTATGGCCAAGTGCAATATGGCGCGCGGTTGCAACTGGGCCAGAAATGCATCGCCCGCTGCGGGTACATCGGGCGGCACAGCATTGCGATCCCAGCCAGCCACCGCGTAGCCGCGCTGCTTTGCGGCTTGCGCCACGCGCGGAGCCAGGCTGCCATTCAGACCTGTAATGAGGATGGGCGAGGTGTGGTCCATTGCGCGCTGAGTTCAGGAAACCTGAGGCCAGGCCTATTTGTAAAACGCCGCCACTTTGCCCTTGAGCTTGATGGTCAGCGGCTGGCCCCGGCGGTCCAGGGTTTTGCCTGCGGGCACTTTGATCCAGCCTTCGCTGACGCAGTATTCGGTTACGTCAAAACGCTCTTTTTCATTGAAGTGGATGCCAATGCCGTGCTCAAACACCTGGGCCACATGGTGCGGGCTGCGCGGGTCGATAGACAGGTGGTCCGGCAAGGCGGGGCGGTCGGGCGTCGCAGCGGGAGTCGTAGCAGGGGTAGCAGGAGTGGTGGTTGTTTCGGTCATAACGGTCAAAGCTCGTTGAATTGGAATGCGAGGATTTTCGTGCATTTGAGCTACGCGGCTCAGGGCAGTGTGAACCACATCTCCAATGGCACGCCGCTTGGCCCCAGAACCAATGGCCGGGCTTGCGGAAATTGG
Organism: Burkholderiales bacterium PBB3; assembly: GCA_002256115.1. Taxonomy (GTDB): domain Bacteria; phylum Pseudomonadota; class Gammaproteobacteria; order Burkholderiales; family Burkholderiaceae_C; genus Allorhodoferax. The sequence continues at coordinate 25,910 of NKIK01000009.1, read as the reverse complement.
CTGCAAAACGCATCCAGGCCCGGCTGATTGGGACTGCTTGCAACGCTTTTGACTTCCAGGGCAAACAGCTCCGCTTTGTCGCGCAGTACAAAGTCCACCTCGCGGGTGCCATCGCGCCAGTAGTGCAGCATCGGCGTGGCGCTACTGTGGGTCAGGGTTTTGGCCAGTAGCTGCGCACCAACAGCACTCTCCACCATGCGGCCCCACAGCTCGGGCGTGGTGCGCAGGCGCTCAAAACCAAAACCCTCACCTGCTGCAATGGCTCCCATCAGCGCAGTATTGAAAACCTGCAGCTTGGGGCTAGAGGCGCGCTGGCGCACTGCTTGGCCCGCATACTTTTGCAGCCCACAGACCATGCCCGCGCCCTCCAATAGCTCCAGATAGTGCGCCAGCGTAGTGGTGTTGCCCGCATCGCTGAGCTGGCCCATCATCTTTTGGTAGCTCAGCTCCTGGCCGCTGTAGCGGCAGGCCAGGTCAAACACGCGGCGCAACAACGCGGGCTTTTGCACCGGGGTTAGTAGCAGCACGTCTTTGCTGATGGTGGTCTCGATCAGCGCGTCACGCACATACGCGGCCCAGCGCGCCTCATCCCCCACCAGCTGCGCCGCACCGGGGTAGCCGCCGTAGTAGATGAACTGGTCCAGGCTAAAGCCAAAGGCCTCACGCATTTCATTGAACTGCCAATGCCCCATGCGCGTGACTTCAAAACGGCCCGCCATGCTCTCCGTAAGACCCTTGGCAATCAACAAGGGAGCCGAGCCCAGAATGACGGTTCGCACATCGCGTCCGTCGCGGGTGTCTTCGTCCCACAAGCGTTTGATGTCTTCCGTCCAATTGGGGAGTTTTTGCACTTCGTCCAGCACCAGCACGCAGCTGCCAGCTTGCACCGCCAGCATGCGGGCTGTTTCCCATTGCGTTTGAAGCCAAGACCGCCCCACTAGGCCGGGGTTATCCGCACTTACGCTGTGCCTGGCAATGCCAGCATCCAAAGCCGACAGTGCTTGGCGCACCAGCGTAGTCTTGCCAACTTGCCGGGGGCCTGCCAGCACCTGCATGAAGCGGCGTTTCTCAGCCAAGCGGGCCGTGAAAGCGGGAAGTTGCTGGCGGGAGATCTCGGTGGACATACGTGGTGTTTTTAAAATTACTCAATCGATTGAGATATTTTACTCAACGCATTGAGTAATCTCAAAACACCCAGAAAAGCATGCATGCCACCGAAGGCCGACAGCGCTGTTAGCGATTGCGAGCCAAATAGGCCATTCAGGCGGTGGATAGTGCGGGAGCAGCTACTATTTCAATAGCAAATCACTCCTAAAACCACACCCTCCAACTCCCCCCTCAATTAACCACAAACACCACCGCCGTACGCGCCGGAATCGTGAAGGTACCCGTGCCCGCCGCATAGGTGGCCGTGACGGCGCGCTTGTCGGCTGCACCTGCGGCAGTGTGCACCGGGTGCAGCACCAGCGCTTTGGATTTGAGGGCATCCAACGTCAAGGTCTGCGGCACTTTGTCGACGTTCAAAAAGTACACCAACTCCTTGAAGCCCGCACCAGCGTAGGCGCTGGGCTGGCTGCCGTTAATCTGCGCCACCAACACCGTAGGCACCTGGGCTGAGCCCAGGTTGTGGAAGCTCAGGCGGCTCTTGATGTCTGCCGCTGTGCGCAGGCGCAAGAGCGTGGTGCTAGCGCGGATTTTGATCAGATCGCGGAAGGCATCGCGCGTCCAGGCAATGTCAGCGGCCGTGGGTTTGATCGAGGCATTGGCCAAAAAGGGCTTCATCAGGGCGCGCGTGGCCGCATCACCGTCGTTCGGCAAGCCTACCGCGTAGTTGTTGTCGGCATAGGTCCAGTCCAGCCGGTTAAACCAGTCGCCGCTGTTGTAGCTATTGCGGTCCAGGCTCTTGCTGCGCAGCGTGTCCACCCCGGCGTGGTAATAGGCAATGCCCTGGGCAAAGGCCACGGTGGCCGCGCCCAAGATTTGAACGCGTGCGCGATCTTCGCGGCTGGTGGCGGGGGGCAGCTTCATCGCGTTCACGTCAAACAGGGTTTGGTTGTCGTGGTTCTCGACGTAGTTCACTACCTCGTCGGGTTGGGTGGCGTAGCCCACCGGCACCGAACCACCACCACCTCCCAGCTCGCTCAAGTTCAGCGTCGCATCCCAATGGGTTTTGAGAGAGAAGTCGCGGATCGAGCCCGCCAGCCCGCCCTTGATCAGGTCGCCCTGGTAGCGCAAATCGTTCAAAGCGCGTGCCGGGCTGCTGGGGTTGGGGTCATAAAACATGCCGTTGATAAAGCCCTGGCTTTTGACCAGTGCATCGCCGCTGTCGCAGCAGCCACCGCCGCGCACGGCGTCGCGCATTTTGTCGCCAAAGGTGCCAATGCCGTCACCGGGCATGGTCCCTTGGGCGGCCTGCTCAAAGCGTGCGCCGTTGGCCACGCTGCCAAAGTTCCAGCCCTCGCCCAGCAGTTGCACATCGCGCCCGGCGGCAGCGGCCACTTTGGTTTTCAGCTCTTTCATGGCCGCGCGCGGCTGGAAGCCCATGATGTCAAAACGGAAGGAGCTGATCTTGTAGTCGCGCGCCCAGGTGCTGACCGAGTCAATCATCAGCTTGCCCATCATCAGGTTCTCAGTGGCGGTGTCTTCACAGCAGGTGTCTTTGAAGATGGCACCGTTGTCATTCAGGCGGTGGTAGTAGCCGGGCACCACGCGGTCTAGCACAGCGGTGGCGCTCAGGCCCGAGGCGCTGGTGTGGTTGTAGACCACGTCCATGCCCACGCGCAGGCCTGCGTCGGTCAGGCTTTTAACCATACTGCGGAACTCCACGATGCGCTTGGCGCCATCTTGCGCATCGCTGGCGTAGCTGCCTTCAGGCGCGGTGTAGTGCAGCGGGTCGTAGCCCCAGTTAAAGCAATCGCTGCTGGCCAAGCCCATCACAAAAGCCGCCTGCCCCAAGTCATCACCCGGTGTGCCGGGCGATGGCTGGGCCGCGTTGCAGCCGCCCTCTTGCACACTGGCCATATCAAACACGGGCAGCAAATGCACATCCGTTAAACCGGCATCCGCCAAAGCCTTGAGGTGTTTCATGCCGTTGGAATTGGCCTCTGAGAAGGCCAGATACTTGCCCCGGTTAGCGGCAGTCACCGTGGTGTCGTTAGCCGAGAAATCCCGCACATGCAGCTCATAGATCGACATGTCGGTGGTGGCGGCTACTTTGGCAGGCAAAGCCAGTGCGTCCCAGCCCGCAGGCTTGAGGTTGGCGGCATTCAGGTTAGCGATATAGCTTCGCTTCGAGTCGGTGGACAGGCTCAGCGAATACGGGTCGGTCACCAGATTGCGCACCACGCCCACGCCGCGCACAAACACCTCCACGCTGTAGCGGAAGTACTTGCCCGACAAGTCGCCGGTTTTGGTCGCGCTCCACACGCCGGTGCTGGCACTGAAAACCATGTCATCCACCGTGACGGCATTGCCCAGCGCGGTGTCATAGGTAAACACACTCACCTTCTGCGCCGTGGGGGCCCACAGCTTGAAACTGGTGTTGCCGCCCGCAATGGTGGCACCCAAGTCGCTCACGTTGGCGGCTGCGGCATACAGGTCGTCCAGCGCACCGGCAGTTTGCGTGGCAGCGGCGTTTTGCACCTTGCCACTAGCGTCTTCTTGCACGATCACCAATTGGCGCTTATGCAGATCGGGCAGTTGGGCCACATCGGCGGGCTTCACCGCAAACACGGCGCCTGGCGTGACCCACTTGAAGCGTGTACTTACCGCAGCGGGCAGTGCCGCAGTGTTGGCATCCAGCGTGATGAAGCCATCGGCCCCAGTGACCGCTTCGTCCTTGCGCGCCTTGATCTGGCCGGTGGCCGAGTGGTAGAGCTTGATGGTGCCCGAGGTATTCACACGCGGCCATTGGATGGCCTGCTTGGTGAGCCAGACGGCCCGCGCTTGCGACAGCGACGAGGAACGCAGATCGGGCTGCGCGATGTAGACCATCGGGTCTTGCTGCACCAGCCACACCTCGCCTACCTGGCCTGTCACCTTCAGGTTGCCAAAGTCAATGCGGATGTTGTCGGTGCGGCCGTCTTTGTCGTCTTGTTTGGGGGCCTGGCCATGGATGATGAACTCCAGGGCCTTGCGGCTGGCGTCAGCCTGCGGATTAAGCACGGGAATGTCAAACACCACCTCGCCCGTGCCTGCGGCGTACCCGGGCATCTTGGCAAAGGGTACGGCGTTGTTCCAGTCGTCGATAGCCACACCGCTGGGCAAGCGCGCCGTGTCGATGCCATTGCTGGGCCACAGGTGCAGGCCGTAGGCGGCGTAATCCGCGCCATAGCGCTGGTAGTGCACGCGCACGGTTCTGATGTCGGGTGCGGTCAGGCCCGCCGGGTTGGCGGTGTAAGTCACGTTGTCGCCTTCTATGCGCCAGATCTCATTGGCACCGGCCTTGAGCGTGTAGCTTTGGTCGGCTCCGCCGTGGTCTTTGCTGTCGCCCTTGTGGAAGATGTAGCCGACCGAGCCATTGGGGGTTTTCAGGGGCACGGTAAACACACCACCAAAGCTGTCGGCGCGAGCCGCTACCAAGCCTGCCTCCCAGGTCGTCTCTTGGGCGGAGCCAAACAGGTGCAGCTTCCAATCGGTGTAGTTGGCGTCCAGGCGCTTGTAGTGGATAGTGAGCGAGGTGGCGTCGCCTACCGTGCCACCCGTGCCGCCAGTCGTTGTGCCACCGCCATCGTTGTTGGCCGCCACGCCCACCAACACGGCGGACGCCACGGCGGTGTTACCCACCTCCAGCGCGGCATTCACCACCGGCGCGGGCTCCACCGCGCCACCGCCTGGGGTGACCGGGCTGGCACCGCCGCCTCCTCCGCCGCAGGCTGACACGATGAGACTGAGCGCAGCAGCGCAGAAGAGCCGGGCAAGCGGTGAGGCGGGGTGTTTCATGGGTAGTCGATCAAGGAACAGCACAAAAGAATGGTTAGTGCGTTTAAGTAGTATTACTACATAAATGCCATATTTATGCGATTATTCATCAATATGTAGTGCATTAAATAGGTAGTTTCACTACTTTTTGCAAAACCAGCCCCAGCCACGCTTTCAAGAGCCTTTTGGGCCGCCCGGCCCGTAAAATGTGCGGGAGCAGCTACAAAAGAGATAGCAAATGACCACTTCCCCACCCCCCAAGCCCCCCGCCCCCACCGCCCCCCTGAAGCTGCCCACCGCCTTCCGCCGCGCTGCGCCGCCACCTGCACGCGCCGATCGCGCAGGCAGCGCGCCCTTGCCTGCAGGCCAAAGCAATACATCAGCCCATGGCGTCAATGGCACGGTGCGGCTCAACAAGCGCATGGCCGAGCTAGGCATGGCCTCGCGCCGCGAGGCCGACGAATGGATTGGCAAAGGCTGGGTCAAGGTCAACGGCAAGGTGGCAGAAATGGGCATGCAAGTGCTGCCCAATGTGCGCATTGAGATCGACAAAATCGCCCAGGGCCAGCAGGCCAACCAGGTCACCATCCTGATCAACAAGCCACTGGGCCTGGTGAGCGGCCAGGCCGAAGATAGGCACGAACCCGCCATCACGCTGGTGCAGCCGCAAAACCGCTGGGCCGAGGACAACGCCCGCTTTTTCTTCCATGGCAGCCAGCTCAAAAGCCTGGTGCCCGCTGGACGGCTGGATATTGATTCCACCGGCCTGCTGGTGCTGACGCAAGACGGGCGCATTGCCCGCCAGCTGATTGGCGAAGATTCGGTAATGGAGAAGGAGTACCTGGTGCGGGTGATTTACACCGGCGTGCTCAATGCGGCGGCTGCCACATCCGCTGCCGCCACCCACGCCGCCCGTCCTTTGCCGCGTGCGGCGCAGCCCGGCCAAGTCACACAGCTCACGCGCATTGACGATGACGACCCCGTCAGCCTGGATGTGCAGTCCGTATTCCCAGCGGACAAGCTGCGCCAACTGCGCCACGGCCTGAGCCTGGACGGCCAGGCACTCAAACCCGCCAAGGTCGAATGGCAAAACCCCGAGCAATTGCGCTTTGTGCTGACCGAGGGCAAAAAACGCCAGATTCGCCGCATGTGCGAGCTGGTGGGCCTGAAGGTGGTGGGCCTGAAGCGCGTGCGGGTTGGTAATGTGATGTTGGGCAATTTGCCCGTGGGGCAGTGGCGCTACCTGGCGCCGCATGAGAAGTTTTAGAGATTAGGTGGCTTAAGCCGCTAATTTCGCACTAGCAAGTCGATTGAGACTCACGCCCTGCTCAGCAGCCGTAAGTGCGAGATTGCGGTGGACCAACGGAGGGATGCGGACACGGAACTCTCCGCTGTAGCTTTTTTCGGCCAGCGCCACTGGAATGGGTTCTCCATTCGCCTGCATGTCGGCCACCACTTCGCCCACCACCTTCTGGATTCCTTTGAGCGCCGCCCCAGGTGTTTTCGCCAGCCAGCTCAGCGAGGCAAACTCGGCACACAGGCCAACATGTTCGCCATCCTCTGGCGACCAGGTGACGCGGTAGGTGTAGTGTTGGATGTTCATTGTTTGTCTCCCAATTTCTCAATAGCTTGAAGGACTTGTCTGACTTGATAGGGCTTGGCCTTGCCTTTCGCATTTTGGATGTTGACGCGCGGATCTCCTGGCCACGGAGTCTTAAAAATCGCATGGCTACTACCGTCTTGCCTAGGCGCACCAAAATAGGATTCGCATACCTTCTTGAAGTCATTGAAACTTACATTTCCTGGCTCCCGGCGCATCATTTCCAGGATTTTTTCGACTTGTGCCATAGTTGTCGTATGGTGCCACTAATGACACCATGCAGTCAACCCAGCCGTGCGGCTGCCCGGTCCAGCTACCCCTGCGCTCCCGCCGGCGGCACCCGCCCTATCAACACATGCCCCACCCCCGCGATACCGAGCAGCACCGCCATACCCAGCCCCCACAGCACCCAGAGCAGTGGCGCGATCCAGCCTAGTGCTGCAAACAGCCAAGGTGCATAGGTCGCAGACGCATCAATCGTCCAGGTCAGCACGGCGCGCACGCCATCCAGCCAGGCGGGGTCCATCCACACCGCCGCCCAGCCAGGCACGGGCCATTCGGCCACCGTTTGCACCGCACCCACCACCTGGCCACCTGCACCCGCGAGCCAGTTGGCCAACGATGCCAGCAGCGCAATGCCACCCGTCCACACCGCCGCCAACAACAAAACGGTCACCCACAGCAAAATTTTCATATCCATCCTCACGTAAGCGTACAAATTGTGGCGCAGCTGCGGCCCACCCACTGCGGATGCAACGCAAAGGACCTAGGGAAAACGGGGCTGACGCGCCACAATATTGAATGACCAAAAAAATGGATACCCCCAAGGCCGCGCCCGCCGCCAAACCGGCCACCCGCCACTTGCGCCCCAGCGATTTACGCGCCGCAGCGCAGTTGGCCGTGCAGGCCACCCATGGCGTAGCCACCATGGCGGAGGGCGTGCACCAGGCGGTATGGGGCAGCATGGCGGTGCCGGGTGGCCCCGTACCGGGCCAAACCCGGGGGCTGACCGGCTTTGTCTACCGCGCGGTGCATGGCGTCACCACCCTGGTGGGGCATGCGCTAGAGGCCAGCTTCACCCGGCTGGAACCGCTGCTTGGCAACTTGGTAGATGCACCGCCCGAGACGCCGCAGCGTGAAGCCGTGCTGGCGGCGCTCAACGGTGTGCTGGGCGACCGGTTGGCCCGGCAACACAACCCGCTGGCCACGCCCATGACCCTGCGCCTGAATGGCCAGGCCCTGGACTGGCAGACCCCGCCCCAAGCATCCGCTGCAACGCCCTTGCGCCCCCAGGTGCTGCTGGTGATTCACGGCCTGTGTATGAACGATTTGCAGTGGCGCAGCCCTGGGCTTACAGAAGGCGATGCCCCTTTTGACCAAGGTATAGCGTTGGCCCAGGCCCTAGGCTACACCCCGCTGTATTTGCGCTACAACACCGGCCTGCACACCTCCGAAAACGGCGCACTCTTAAGTGCACAGCTGGAGCTTCTGGCCCAGCACTGGCCCCCTGGCCTGCGAGAGCTGCGCGTCTTGGCCCACAGCATGGGTGGCCTGATCACCCGCAGCGCGCTGCACCACGCGCAGCAAAACGGCCTGCAATGGCCGGGCAAACTTAAAGCCGTCGTGTTTTTGGGCACACCCCACCACGGCGCGCCGCTGGAGCGGGCGGGTAACTGGATTGATGTGGTGTTGGGTGCCACCCCCTTCAGCCGACCGTTTGCTAAGCTGGGGCAACTGCGCAGCGTCGGCATTACCGATCTGCGCTACGGCTTTTTACTGCCGGGCGACTGGGAAGGCCGAGATCGCTTTCGCCGCCAGCCTGACCGGCGCACGCATGTGCCACTGCCCCAGGGTGTGGCCTGCTTTACCGTAGCGGCCACCACAGCGCGCCAGCGCAGCCCGCTGGCCGAGCGTATTTTGGGCGATGGCCTGGTGCCCTTAGACAGCGCCCTGGGCCAGCACCCCGACCCGCAGCGCTGCCTGGTTTTTCCCAAAGCGCAGCAGCACATTGCCTACGGCACCCACCACATGCAATTGCTCAGCAGCCGCACCGTCTATGCCCAAGTGCTGGCCTGGCTGAGTGCTCAGCCTGCACAGCCCTAGCAACTCAGCCCCCGATTTCAACCAGTCATCGCGTTTTGGGTAGCTTGGTCACACCGGGGGTGCGCAGCAGTGGTTATCTGGTTACAGTCACGCGATAATCCGCCGACCCCCTCTTTTCCCCCTGGAGATCTCCACGATGCTGCGCCCCCTGCTTCTCGTCATTGCACTGTCCACCACGCTGGCCGCCTGCAACAATTCGTCCGCCAAAGGCGACAAAAAAGAGGCCGATGCGGCCCCCGTCAAGCTGGTGGTCGCGCCAGAAGACATCCTCACCATCCAGGGCAGCGCCATGACGTCGGGCCCGGTAATTACCGGCTCTATCCAGCCGGAGCGCAAGGCCGACCTGCGGGCGGAGGTGTCTGCCGTGGTGCTGCAGGTGCTCAAAGAAAATGGCGACGTGGTGCGCCGTGGTGACGTGCTGGTGCGTCTGGACGAGACCGCCATCCGCGACAATCTGAACTCTGCACAAGACGCGGCCCGCAACGCTACGCTGGCGGTAGACCAAGCCCAGCGCAATGTAGAGCGCCTCAAGACCCTGCGCGCATCGGGCATGACCTCCTTGCAAGCCCTGGATGAAGCCGAAGTGCGCCGCAACGCCGCCCAAAGCGAGCTGTCTGCCGCCAATGCGCGCTCTGCACAAGCCAGCCAACAACTGCAGCGCACGCTGATTCGCGCCCCGTTTGACGGCGTGGTGAGCGACCGCAAGGTCTCCGCAGGCGACACCGCATCGATAGGCAAAGAGCTGCTCAAGGTGCTAGACCCCAGCAGCCTGCGCTTTGAAGGCCGCGTGTCGTCTGACAAGGTCAGCACCGTCAAGGTCGGCCAAGCGGTGGGCTTCAGCATCAACGGCTACGCTGGACAAGAGTTCCGCGGCAAAGTGACCCGCCTGGACCCCAGCGCCAACGCGGTGACCCGCCAGGTGGAAGTACTGGTGAGCTTTGCCGATAAAAACCAACCCAAAGTGTCGGGCCTGTACGCCGAAGGCGTGGTCGAATCCAGCCAGGTGACTGCGCTGGCCCTGCCCGAAACCGTGCTGATGCGCGCTGGTGACAAGGTGACCGTCTGGCGTGCAAAAGACAATAAGCTGGATTTGGTAGAACTGACCGTGGGCGCGCGGGACCCCCGCACCGGCAACTATGAAGTCAAGAGTGGCTTGGCCGCTGGCGACATCATTGTGCGCAGACCCAGCTCCGGCTTCAAAGTCGGCCAAGCTGTCGAACTGGTGGCCAACAAGCCAGTAGCGGCTGTACCCACGCCCGGCGCACCCGCCCCAGCGGCCCCCGCATCTGCAGCCAAAGCCGCTTAAGGACACCCCACCATGTTCCTGTCTGATTTCAGTATCAAACGCCCCATCCCCACGATCGTGTTGATCCTGGCGCTGATGGCCATGGGCCTCTTGGCCATGAGCAAGCTGCGGGTGAACCAAAACCCCGATGTGGAGATTCCGGGCCTTTACGTCCAACTCACCTACCCTGGCGCATCACCTGACACCGCCGAGCGCGAGATCGTCAACCGCCTGGAAAAAGCGCTGATGACCGTATCCGGCGCGACCGAGGTCTACTCCAGCGCCTTTGAAGGTGGTGCGCGTTTTGATATCCAGTTCTCGTTCAAGAAAAACATGATCGAGGCCTCGGACGAGGTGCGTAACGTGATCTCCGGCCTGCGCTACAAGCTGCCCACCGAGATGCGCGAACCCATCGTGCAACGCTACGACCCCTCGGCCCAGCCCATCATGAATCTGGCGCTGTCTAGCAGCAGCCAAAGCCATGCCGAGATTTCGCGCCTGGCCGAAGACGTGCTGGCCGACAGGCTGCGCGGCATTCCCGGTGTGGCCAACGTCAATGTGAGCGGTGCCCTGAAGCGCGAGCTGTCGGTACTGCTGCGGGCGGACAAGCTGCGCGAGTACAACGTATCTGCCGGTGAAGTGGTCAACGCCCTGCGCGCCCAAAACACCAACGCCCCCGTGGGCAAAGTGCGTGGCAACCTGGAAGAAGAAAGTATTCGCCTAGTTGGGCGCATTGAATCGCCCCAAGAGTTTGAAAACATCGTCGTCAAACGCGTGAATGGCCAAGTGGTTCGCCTGTCGCAGGTGGCCACCATCCAAGACAGCTTTGCCGATGTCAACGGCTTCAGCATCCGCAGCGGCAAGCCGAATGTCGGCATGTTTGTGACCCGCTCCCGCGATGCCAGCACGGTGTCGGTGGCCAAGGCCATTGCCGACAAAGTCAAAGAGATGAATGATGAGCTGGCTAAAGACGAGCCCGGCACCAAGCTGGAAATCACCCGTGACGGCGGCAAAGACGCCCAACGCAGCTTGAACAACGTGATCGAATCTTTGGTCTTGGGCGCGGTGCTCACCATCTTCGTGGTCTACGCCTTTCTGAACTCGTGGCGCTCCACGCTGATTACGGCTTTGAGCTTGCCCACGTCCGTCATTGCCGCCTTCATTGCCGTGTGGCTGTGTGGCTTTACGCTCAACTTCATGACCTTGCTGGGCCTGTCACTGGCCATCGGCGTGCTGATTGACGATGCCATTGTGGTGCGAGAAAACATCGTGCGCCACATGCAGCGCGGCTCAGACCGGCGCACGGCGGCGCTTGAGGGCACGGCTGAAATTGGCATGGCCGTGGCCGCCACCACCTTCTCCATCATTGCGGTGTTTATCCCCGTAGCGTTTATGCCCGGCGTGTCGGGTGAATGGTTCCGGCCCTTTGCGCTGACCGTGACCTGCTCCGTGCTGGTGAGCCTGGTGATCTCGTTCACGCTGGACCCGATGTTGTCCGCCTTCTGGGGTGACCCACCAGACCACCACAGTGCGCCCAAAACGGGCATCAGCAAAGTGCTGGGGCGCTTTAACGACTGGTTTGATCACCAGGCGGACCGCTACGGCAATGTGATTGCCTGGGCTTTGCACCACCGCACTTGGATGGGCATCATTGCGCTGCTCAGTTTGGTTGGGGCCATTGCCTTGCAAGTCAAGTTTGGTGGCACCAGCTTTCTGCCCGCCTCTGACTCCGGCAACATCATGATTGAAGTGCGCACGCCGCCGTCTTCATCGGTGGAATACGCCCGCCTTAAGATGGAGCGCGCCGCGGACATTGCCCGCACGCTGCCTGAGACCAAAGAGACCAACAGCAACATCAACGCCAATGGTGGCCGCATTTATGTGGACATCGGCAAGCGCAATACCCGCGAGCGTTCAGCCAAAGAAGTGGCCAAAGACCTGCGCGAAAAAATTCAGCCCCTGGTGGGCGCGGAATACGTGGTGTTTGACGACCTGAACAACGGCGCACGCAAGCCGATTCAGATTGAATTCACCGGCCCGGATTCGCGCAAGCTGCTGGAAATCACCAGTGCCTATATGGACAAACTGCGTGAAGTGCCCGGCGCGGTGGATGTAGGTCTGTCGCAACAAGACCCCAAGAAAGAGCTGAAGATTGAACTGAACCGCGGTTTGGCCAATTCCATGGGTATATCGGCGGGTGATGCGGCCCAAGCCCTGCGCGTAGCCTTTGCCGGTATTGAGGTGGGTGATTGGGTAGACCCGACCGGCGAAACCCGCGATGTGGCCGTGCGCCTGCACCCCGATGACCGCATGAGCAAGGAAAACATTGAGCGCCTGCCCATCACCGTAGCTGGCACCAACCAAATGGTGCCGCTGGACCAAATCGCCACATTGACCATGGGCAAGGGGCCTTCCGGCATTGAGCACTCCAACGGCAAGCGCACGATTACCGTATCTGCCAACGCCCAGGGCCGCTCTAACGGCGAAGTAACCGCCGACGCCATGAAGCTAGCCAAGAGCTTTGACTACCCACCGGGCTACGGCCTGGAACTGGGCGGCGCAGGCCAAGACCAGAACGAGTTGTTTACGCAAATGGTGATCGCGCTGGTGTCTGGCATCGGCCTGATGTACCTGATCTTGGTCATGCAGTTTGGCTCGTTTACCGCGCCGCTGGCAGTGATGCTGTCGCTGCCGTTGAGCTTGATTGGTGTGGTGCTGGCGCTGCTGATTACCCGCAGCACCATCAACCTGATGAGCATGATCGGCGTCATCATGCTGATGGGCTTGGTGGCCAAGAACGCCATTTTGTTGCTGGACGCAGCGCGTGCCAAAGAGCGTGAAGGTGAAGACCGCGAAGAGGCCCTGATGCACGCCGGTCGTGTGCGCCTGCGCCCGATTCTGATGACCACCTTTGCGCTGATTGCCGGCATGATGCCGGTGGCCATTGGCCTGGGTGAAGGCGGCGAGTTCTACCGCCCCCTGGCGATTGCCATCATTGGCGGCACTATCACCTCCACCCTACTGACACTGCTGATCGTGCCCACGTTCTACGACAGCATTGAAATTGCGCGTGACCGCATGGTGGCCAAGTTCAACGCACGGGCTGATCGCATGAACGGCGTGTTCGCCTTCCTGATCACCTTTGGCGAGGCGATGCTGACGCTGACCTTTGTCCGCTTCTTCTTCCGCATCGTGATGAAGCTGGTGCGAGGCGAGTACAAGTTCGGCCGCAAACCCAAGGTGATGCTGGGCACCCCCAGTATCAAAGGCATGACCTGATGGAACGATGAGGCGCGGCAAGTAGCTATTATTTTTATAGCTGCTCCCGCACTATCCATAAGCTAAGAGGCACATTTGTGCCTCTTTTTTTTGGCCCTATCGATACGGAAATCGATCACAAGTCTCGCAACTTGTCTATGAAATTTTCCCCATCCATCCAATTATTTTCGATTCCGTTGAATCCATTTGCTGAATTCGGTCGTATTTGCATGCAGGTACTGTTCATCGCGTTGATGTACTGGCCCCCTACACCGTCTAAATATTACTAGGAGTCCGATATGCATTTCAAATTTGGCCATGTGGCAAAAGCTTGCTTTTTGTTGGTAGCGGCCAGCGCGGCCATGGCATCCAGCCACCGTGAAGCGCCCTTCATCACCACCAGCCCCAAGGTCGATGGCACTGACTTTTACATGTTTCGCAGTTACGAAGGCGTAAGCGCCACCGGCACCGGGGGCCGCAGTGACTATGTCACCATGATCGCCAACTACCAGCCACTGCAAGGCCCTTACGGTGGCCCCAACTATTTCTCTATGGACCCGAACGCGCTGTATGAAATCCATTTGGATAACAACGGCGATGCCAAAGAAGACATCACCTTCCAGTTCCGTTTCACCAACAAACTCAATAGCGTCGCGCTGCCCATTGGCACGGCCAGTGTTGCAATCCCCCTGATACAAGCCGGTGCCGTCAGCAAGCTGACGGACCCCAATTTGAATTTGAATGAAACCTACTCGGTTGCCGTGGTGCGGGGTGACCGTCGCAAGGGTGCGTCCCAGTCCATCACCAAGAGCGATGGAAGCACCAAAGTTTTTGAAAAACCGGTGGATTACATCGGCACCAAGACATTGGGTGATGCTGCTGCTTATGAGTCTTACGCCCAAAAACACGTTCATGCGGTGAAGATTCCGGGTTGCCCTGCTGGCAAAGACACGGGCTACGTGTTTGTGGGGCAGCGCCAAGAAGGTTTTGCTGTCAATTTAGGCCCGGTGTTTGACCTCGTTAACGCACCCGCCGCATTCTTGCTGGACCCTGCCAACAAAGACGCGGCCGGCATGGGCGGCAAGCATTACATCCAGAAGAGCAATGTAACGTCCATCGCACTGGAAGTGCACAAGGATTGCCTGACCGCTGGCACCGACCCCGTGGTAGGTGGCTGGACCACGGCCAGCATGCGCCAAACACGGCTACTCAATGGCAAGCCCGCATCGGGCCACCAGACCAGCGAAAAGGCTGGCGGTGCATGGGTGCAGGTTTCGCGCTTGGGCAACCCTCTGGTCAACGAGCTGGTCATCGGCTTGCCTGACAAGGACAAGTTCAATGCCTCCAAGCCGCAGGACGACACCCAGTTCCTGACCTATGTGACCAACCCGACACTGCCTGCCTTGCTGGGCTTGGTGTTGTCTGGCAACACGACGGCATTGGCCCCCACCAACCTGCCCCGTACCGACTTGGCAACGGTCTTTTTGACCGGCATCACTGGTGTCAACAAGCCGACCACGCCAACTCCGTCTGAAGTGCTGCGCTTGAACACTGGCATTGCACCGGTTCAATTTGCCGACCAAAACCGTCTGGGTGTGGCTGGTGAAGTGCTGCGCGTAGGTGGTGTTGCCAATCTGGCCAATGCCAAAGATTTGGCCGGATTCCCGAATGGCCGTCGCCCTAAAGACGACGTAGTGGATATCGCCTTAGTCGCCGTTTTGGGTGGCCTGTGTGTGATTAACGGCGACAACAATGCCTTGGCCCTGAATGGCGTACCTGGAGTTCCATCGTTGACGTCGGCGTGCAAGCCTTCCAGCGTGCCACTAGGCGGCACTTCGGCCAACATCCATGATGCGGTTGACCAGGCTACCGTGCCTTTCTTGACACGCTTCCCCTACCTCAACACCCCCAATGCCGGCTCTGACAGCTATTGAACCCACGCAACTAGGAATTCAATATGACTAAAAATCTGAAGACCCGGTCGCTACTGGCCATGGTCACCCTGCTTGCATTGACAGCGTGCGGTGGCGGCACCGACTATGTAGCGACACCCACCCCCATGCCTGGCCCGGTACTGGTGATGGGGACTGACTTGCCAACGACGGTAGAGCAAAGCGCAATGAGTTTGGTGGATTTTGCCAAGACGCAACTCACGGCCACCAGCGAAACCACTGATCCACTGGTGGTTGGAGAAGCCAAACTGGCAGTCGACGACACGGCTGAACCCTCGGACGTGTAAGCCTGCATAGTTCGACCCTGGAAGGCCATCGCCTAGCGGTGGCCTTTCTCTTTTCTTAGACAAGCCATGCACCCCCCATCTCTCGTCCGTATTGCGCTCCTGGTTTGCCTGCTGTGGCTCACGCCCTCATTGCAGGCCCACGAGTTTTGGTTCAAACCCATCGCCTCGCCGCAGGCCAGGGGCGCTACGGCGAATCTCAGGCTGGAAGTGGGTGAGTTCTTTGTGGGCGAAGCGGCTGGCTTTTCCATCGCGACGACTCAAGGCCTACGCCACATCACGCCCCAAGCCCAGCAGGACCTGCGCCCTTTTTTGCCAGCCGATGCCCCCGAGGCGGAAGTCGCATTGGCGCTGGAAGTACCCGGCACCCATCTACTGGCCTACGACAGCACGGCCCGACACATCACGCTCGACGCGCATAAATTTCAAGCCTACCTGCATGATGAAGGCCTGGACTTTATCAAAGTGCTCAGGGAGAAGGCCGGAACCGACCAACAACCAGGCCGCGAACGCTATCGCCGCCACATCAAAACCCTGGTCCAGGTCGGTCCGCCATCAAGGGCCGGGCAAGCCACGGACGCAACCTATGCCACCCGGGTGGGCCAGCGCCTGGAGATCCTTCCCCTGCGGAACCCGTTGACGCAGGCACCCGGTGCAACACTGCCACTACGCATCGAGTTTGACAAAAAACCCCTGGTGGGTGCCTTGGTCAAAGCTTGGCACAAACACAAAGACCAATTGCTGACGATTCGGGCCACCACGTCGGCACAGGGACAGGTGGAGTTCAATCTGCCCTACGCGGGTGATTGGATGATCAGCGTGGTACACATGATTCCGGTGACCGATGAGGACGGCGTGGACTGGGAGAGCCTGTGGGGCAATCTGTCATTTCATATTCCAGAACGCCCCGCTGCACGCGGTGCAGCGGCATTCCACTCAACTGCCAGATAGATACAGCAAACAGATTTGCTATCAATAAAGTAGCTGCTCCCGCACTATCCACGGCCTGAACGGCTGATTTGGCACTGAAAGCCAAATCAGCCGTGGCAAGCTACTGCAGCTGATACACCAACCGGAAGCGGCCGGATGCGATCATTTGTCTTGTCTTGATAAAAAAGCTCCAACACCTTTTCACCCTTAATGCGCAAAAGTTCGCATTCGTCTTCGCAGACGGCCGTTGTACTGCGCGTGGCATGGTCCGAGAAGATGGCCACCTCGCCCAGCATGTCGCCCGCCAACAGGCGTTTGTTGATATCGGGCAAGTAAATGGTGTCACGGACTAACAGAAGGACGGTATCGGCATGGCCCCCGGCGCCTGAACCGGGGGTCACTGAAGCAAGCTTCGCGCCCCATAAATCCGACTGTATGCAAAGCCTGCGCTCCATGCTCGATGACTTGGCGCGCAGCGTCAAGCCTTGACGACCTAAGCTGCGCGCTAGGTCACACTGCGCCCAACCGGCAAGGGCTGCCCCATTCTGGCCAGCCGACGCCACCGCCACGCCAGGTGGGCCAGCGTCGCAGCCAACGCCAAAACGACCCACAGTGCCATCGGCCAGTCCGACCAAGCCATCGCAACCGCCAGCGCCACAGCACCTGCTAACAAGGGCAAGCCCAAAAGAAGTAATTTAGAAGGTCCAGCTTGAGGCCGCGCTTGGGCCCAATCGCGCACCACAAACGGCAAACTCAGCAGGCTGGCCAATGCCAGCCCCCAGGCCAGCCAGGTGAACAACGGTCGACCCGGCCACAGTTGCACGGTGATCGCCAGAACCAGCGCCATCAACACCCAGGTCACCGCAGCACTTTGCAGCACGCGCCGAGCGATTCTGCGCGCCAGGTCATTGCCGCTGGGCATGCCAGGCACTAGCATCAACAAGCCCTGCTCCCGGTGCGTGCGCTGCATGGATTGATGCCACTGCACGAACGGAGTCCATCCGATGAGCATCGCCGACACATACAGCATGGGACTGGCAAGGCTGGGGTCTACGGAATCACTGCCCAACCTCACGAACCAAACAACGAAAGCCCCAAACACAACAGCAACGGCTGCCATGACTAGTCGCCTGCGCCAATGAATTTCGGGCGCAAACGCAAGCTCAGCCCGGTCCAGCACGGAATCGGCCGTGGGTTGCGCCGCGGCCATTCGGCTATTGAACGCCCAGTCGTTGCCCGCCTGTAAACCCAACCATTGGTCCAACCTCGACTGGCTTTGGGCTTGCTTGGTCTCGAAATCCCAATAATTCCCGCGCATGGCCGCCTGCAATCCCGTGAGCACTTGCACACTTGCGCGATGCCGCGCGTCCCCCGGGCGCAAGACGCAGAGACTCACGACCCAGGCTGTGGTGGCAAGCAACACCGGGGCCAATGCCCAATCAAAGGCGTTCCAGACCGGCCACAGGTTGGCGCTATCCAAGGCATGCGGCCAAAGGGCCTCCAGTCTTGGCAACCAAAACCCCGTGGTCATGAAAGGTACGACCAGCCAGCCATGAAAACGCAGCATCAACGGCCCCAGTAGGCTGCAGGCAACACAGATCACCAGCAGCAGCCCATTGTTTTCACTGAAGCGCGCGAAGCTCATCTCGCGTTGCAAGATCAAGCCCAGGCACTGCACCAGCACGGCCACACTCCACGTAGCCATCAGCGTGCGACGTTGTACTTTCAAAAAGCCAGGCACGGTCAACACGCACACCGGTCGGTTGTAGGCCATGGCCGAGGCCACATACAAGAACAAGAAAACATGCGATACAAACACCAGCGTCACGCCAACGCCCGTCAATATGGCCTTGCGGTCGAATTGAGTGATAAACAATAAGAGCAACCAGCAGGCACTCATCAGAACCGCAATCGCAATCAGGAAACCAAAAGCCTTCTCGGTTTTACGCTGGCGCCATGGCGCAGAAAAGGTTTGCCAGTAGGGGTTCAGTGCGAGGCTCATGCCAACCTCCCGGCTGGCAAGGCTTGCGCAAAGTGCGCCAGACGACTCCACCGAATCCGCAGCACCAACAAGCAAGCGCCCACCGCAATCGCGGCCAGCAACTCAACTGGCAAATGCAGCCACCGCAGCGCGGCCCAGGCGCTGATGGGCATAAGCATCGCGAACACCAGCGACAGTATTGCGCGATCAGCGCTTGGTGGACGCACAGTGGCCCAGTCTTGAATCACAAACGGAATCAGCGGCAGCGTGCCCCAGCAGAACGCCGCCACATACTGGGCGATGTTGTCCGGGTAAGGTAGCACCAGCGCCCATGCGGTAGCAAAAGGCCAAGCGGCAAAGGCCATTCGCAAATGGCGCACTGCCAACATTCGGCTGAGTAGGTTGCCCTGTGGCATGCCGGGCAGCAGCAACATGAGCCGTTGCTCACCTTGGCTGATTTGCATGGTGCCAGCGATTTCAAGCACTGAGATGGCGGCGCAGGCAACACTAACCAAAGCAATGTAGAAAACTGTCAAGGGCGTAGCGCCTGCGCCCTCCTCCAACAAGAGATTCGGATAGAGCCACCAAACTACAGCAAGCAGTGTTGAAAAACCGAAGCAAAGGCTACTCTGTGTCACCCAGTGCACCAGCGGGCCAAAGCCCAGCTCTCCTCGGGCTAGCGCGTTAGATGGCCCAGGCGTGGGGTGGGCTAAGAAGTAGCGGGAGTAGCGCATCCACGGCAGCGCCACCCATTGCGTAATGCGAAGAAAAGTCTGGAGCCAAGGGCTCGAATGATTGAGCTTCAAGGTCGCGGGCTTGTCAATGGTGCGCTGGCTCTCTTGGCTGCCCAGAAAGCGTGAGAACACGGAGGCGTAAGCGTTGCCGTCTCTCGCAATCATGCGGGTCACCACCCAGGCCATGCTCAGATAAATCAAGACCAACACGATCAGCAAGCCCAGCCGACTCATTAGCAGCGAATGGAGTGGGGCCCAGTTAAAAATTGCGTCACCATGGCGCGCGAACCAAACAAGTCCGGCCATGAAAATGCACCACCGCAGCGGCCAGCGCATGGGTGTGCTGATCAACAGCATGACTGCACCGGCACCAAACGCTTGGGAGAGGGTCTGTCCCCATGACGCTTCATCTAGCATTCCTGCCAGACCAGTGATCAGGCAAACACCCAACCAAGTGGCAATCGCAGTGCGCCGCAAGGCAGACACATAGCCCGGAACCAGCCGAGAGGGAATGGAATGGTTCAGCCGCATAAGAACAGTGAAGGCCCCCACCCCGACAAACTGCAGACAAAAGATGATCAGTCCGATGATCGACTTGATCAAGGCCGCGGTACCCCATTGCGAGGCAATGCCCCCACCTGCTACTGCGAGCACCACAACACAGCTGATCGCGAAATACAGCCACCGCGCATCCTGCGGATTCACGCTGCGCAGCAGAACCTGCGCAATCTGCGCATCAGGCGTTTGCCGCCAGTTCATGCCAACTCCATGAACAACTCTTCCAGGTTCACAGGCTGCAGCTGCTGCGCGTCGTCACCCAAAGCGCTGCCGGGCGCGAACTTGACCAAGGCCAGCTCTTGATCACCTGCCAGCGGGCGGCGCTGCAAAACCTGTGCACTGTGGCGCGCCACCAGCGCGCGCACATAGGCGCTGCTGCCCGTGGCTTGCCACGTGTTCTCTAGCAACTCATCCAGCGGCGCCTGCACCCCAATCTTTCCCTCGCGCATGAATGCCACGTTAAATGCCACGCGCTCTAGGTCCGACAGGATGTGGGTGGACAGCACCACCGTAGTCCCTCGGTCCAGCACCTGATCCACCAGCTCACGCAAAAAGTCCCGCCGCCCCGCCGGGTCCAGGCTGGCCACCGGCTCATCCAACACCAGCAAATCAGGCTCATGCGCCAGCGCGCGGATGATGGACAGGCGCTGCTGCTGCCCGCCCGACAGGCGCGCAATGGGCTGGTCACGCGGGATGTCCCAGCGCGACATCAGGCCGTCTACTTTGGCCGTGTTCCAGCGCGGGTAAAAGCTGCGAAAGTAGGCGAGCAGTTGCGCGGGCGTAAAGCCTTCAAACAAATCACTGCGCTGGGGCACATAGCCAATGCGGGCGCGCACCGCGTCGCTCAGCATCGGGCCGGTTTCACCAAACAACTGCACGCTGCCGCTCTGCAAATCACGCAGGCCCAGCATGGCTTCCAGCAAGGTGGTTTTGCCCGCGCCATTGCGGCCCAGCAAGCCCACCACTTGGCCGGGCTGCAGTTGCCAGTCCAAGGCCTTGAGCACCGGCTGCTTGCCGTAAGACAGCTCCAAGCCGCGCAAGTCGGCGGTCACGGTGGTGGATGGATTCGTTGCGTTCATGGTTTTTCTCCCTCGTTCAAGATGTGTTGAAACAGTTTTAAGACCTGGGCTGCGGGCAGCTCCAGTTGGCGGGCTTCTGCCGCCGCTTTCTCTAATGCGGGGCGCAGCAGCTCTACGCGCGATGCCGATGACTTGGCCTGCGTGTGCTGCGCCGCCACCACCATCGACAGGCCACGGCGGCGCTCCAGCAGGCCCTCGGCCTCCAGCAAACTGAAGGCCTTGGAAATCGTCATGGGGTGCACGGCCAAGGTTTGGGCCAGCTCGCGCACCGACGGAATCTCTTGCCCCGCGCTGAGCTGGCCGCTGGCAATACGCCGACGCACCTGCTCAATGAGCTGGCGGTATATCGGCTCGGTGGAGCCGGTGTTGATACTGAATGGAAGATCGGTGGGCATTGATGTGTCTGTGTGTACCAGTACTATAGTACACCTAGACAGTTCATTACAAGCACTTCTTGGCACGCAAGCTTTTTAGCCGACGACCTGCTTCTCTTGAAAACCAGGGCGTCGCCCATAATTGAGGGTTTCGCAGGTCGCAGCCCATGCCGCCTGCTCGCATTTCCTAGGCTTTATTAAGAGACTGACATCCCATGACCAAACAAACTATGAATTTCCAGGCCGAAGTGGCCCAGCTGCTGCACCTGGTGACCCACTCGCTGTACTCCAACAAGGAAATTTTCCTGCGCGAGCTGATCTCCAATGCTTCGGACGCCTGCGACAAGCTGCGTTTTGAAGCGATCAACAATGGCGGCTTGTATGAGAACGACCCTGAGCTGAAGGTCAAGGTCACCTTCGACAAAGACGCCAAGACGCTGACCATCACCGACAACGGCATTGGCCTCTCGCAACAAGAAGCCATCGACAACCTGGGCACCATCGCCAAGAGCGGCACCAAGGACTTTGTCAGCAAGCTCAGCGGCGACCAGAAGGCCGACTCACAACTCATCGGCCAGTTCGGCGTGGGCTTCTACTCCGGCTTCATCGTGGCCGACAAGATCACGGTCGAATCGCGCCGAGCCGGCCTGCCTGCTGACCAAGCTGTGCGCTGGGTCAGCGACGGCGGTGCCAGTGGCGGCGGTGCGTTTGAAGTGGAAAGCATCACCCGCGAAGCGCGCGGCACCAGTGTGACACTGCACCTGCGCGAAGACGCCCAAGACTACGCCCAGGCCTGGAAGGTCAAGGGCATCATCAACAAATACTCCGACCACATCAGCCTGCCCATCCAGATGGAAAAGGAAGAGTGGAAAGACGGCGAGCTGATCAACCCAAGCGACGAGAACGGCGGCCGCCAGCCCGGTGGCATGGTCAAGACCGGCGAGTGGGAAACCGTCAACAAAGCCAACGCCATCTGGGCGCGCGCGAAGAAGGACGTCACCCAAGAGCAGTACGACGACTTCTACAAGCAGATCAGCCACGACTTTGAAGCGCCGCTGGCCCACACGCACAACCGCGTGGAAGGCAGCACCGAGTACACCCAGCTGTTGTACATCCCCGGCAAGGCGCCGATGGACCTGTACAACCGCGAGAAGTCTGCGGGCGTGAAGCTGTATGTGAAGCGCGTGTTCATCATGGACGACGCCGAAGCCCTGCTGCCCACCTACTTGCGCTTTGTGAAGGGCGTGGTCGATTCCGTCGACTTGCCGCTGAACGTGAGCCGCGAACTGCTGCAGGAAAGCCGCGACGTGAAAGCCATCCGCGAAGGCAACACCAAACGTGTGCTCTCCATGCTGGAGACGCTGGCCAAGAACGACAAGCTGCCCGAATCCGCTGACGGCGTGACTGATGTCCTTAGCGCTGAAGAAAAGGCCGAGCAGGAAGCCAACGTTGGCAAGTACAGCAAGTTCTACTCAGAGTTTGGCGCGGTGCTGAAAGAAGGCCTGGGTGAAGACTTCACCAACAAGGACCGTCTGGCCAAACTGCTGCGTTTTGCCAGCAGCACGACCGACAGCGTGAGCGTATCTTTGGCCGACTACAAGGCGCGTATGAAGGAAGGCCAAGAGGCCATCTACTACATCACCGCCGACAACGCGGCCGCCGCCAAGAACAGCCCCCAACTGGAAGTGTTCAAGAAGAAGGGCATCGAAGTTCTGTTGATGACCGACCGCGTGGACGAGTGGGCACTGAACTACCTGCACGACTTTGACGGCACATCGATGCAGTCCGTCGCCAAGGGTGCAGTCGATTTGGGCAGCCTGCAAGACGACGCCGAGAAGAAAGCCGCCGAAGAGGCTGCCGAAGCCTTCAAGCCGCTACTGGCCAAGCTCAAGGAAGCGCTGAAGGACAAGGCCGAAGACGTGCGCGTGACCACACGCCTGGTGGACAGCCCCGCTTGCCTGGTGGTGCAAGACCACGGCATGAGCACCCAACTGGCGCGCATGCTCAAGCAAGCTGGCCAGACCGCCCCCGAAGTGAAGCCGGTGCTGGAAGTCAACGCCGAACACGCGCTGGTGAAAAAGCTGGACGGCTCGGTCCACTTCAACGACCTGGCCCACATCCTGTTTGACCAGGCGCTGCTGGCCGAAGGCGGACTGCCCACCGACCCTGCCGCCTATGTGAAACGGGTGAATGCGCTGCTGGTGTGACGCTAAACTGGCTTTAAGCCAAATACGCCGTCTAGGCCATGGATAGTGCGGGAGAAGCTCCTTAATTCATAGCATCAAGGCAATAGAACAAAGCCCCGAAGTCGCAAGACTGGCGGGGCTTTTCTTTGGGCTGCGCTGTGTGCCTAAGCGCCCTACTCCACCGGCATCCAGATCTCCGTCAGCAGTTGATCTTCCGGCGTGATGCGCGCGTCATTGAGCATCAACTCCAGCGGCGGGACATCGCGAAGCGTCAACCCGGAAGCCGGCAACCAATCTCGGTAGATGGAAGCCCACGTCAGGTACAGGGTGGCATACGACCCCTGATGGGTGAAGACTGCATAGCGGCCGGACGCCAAGTGTTGCCACTCCAACGAACCGTCAAGTGCAATCTGAGCTGGTTGGGTGCATACCCCCTGACCCATGTGCATTGCGTAACCGAAGAGCACACCCGCCACATACCGGCAGTGGGGATCATCGGGCCCCTGCGGGTCATCCGGGCAGAGGGCGAGCCAGCTCCAGGCTTGGTCCATCAGGCCCGCCTGTGCCACTGCGCCAGTCAGCTCGCCAAAAGCTTGGCGGGCTGCGCGCTGCATCGTGTTGTTGACCATTCCACGAGCGGTCGTGGTGAGCGCCACAAGTCCATGGGGTAATTGGTCTAGCCGCGTAAGGGTAACCATAACAATCTCCTTTTCAGAATAGCGGGTGGGTAGGGGTCCCCGCCCCGACTGCCACGGAGGGGGGAGGACGGTGGATGGGTGAGCCCGGCCCTGCCGGATCGCTGTGGGCGTGGTGCCCCACTCCCGCCGCATGGCTTTGGCCATCGACTGACCAGAGTCAAAACCGACCTCCAGAGCAATGTGCAACACGGTCTCACGCCCGCTCACCAGCAGCGCTGCAGCGCGCTGCAAGCGACGCCCGATGATGTAGGTGCCCACGCTACAGCCCAAATGTGCGGCAAACAAGCGGTGAAAGTGGTGGGGTGAGCAGGCGGCGTGGTTGGCTAACGCCAATGCAGTCATCGGTTCACCCAAGTGAGCGTCCACATAGCCCAATGCACGCTCCACGGCACGCGGAGGCTTGGGTGACAGAGTTACAGCGTTAGGCAGAGACATGCAGAGATTGTCCTGCGCGTCTCTGGTTGCGTCGTGTCCGGGTGTGCGTTTTTTAAGCCCCCACCCTGCTTTCGTTGCAGCTAGCCGGATAGAGACTCACCCGCGTCCTTTAGAACGATGCGCCTCGCATATGGCGAAGGCCTGCTAGATCCGCCCCATGAGCAACAAAATTACCAATACAAGTACCACCAGTCCGATTCCGCCACTGGGGCCATATCCCCAACTGGCGCTGTGTGACCATGCGGGAATGGCCCCTACCAGCATCAAAATCAGAACAATCAACAGTATGGTCATCAGGCTCATCGCAAGGCTCCTTGGGTGCTTGGCCCGACACCGTGTCAGGCAAAGAGCGGAGCTTGCGGCCTGAATTGCGCAACGTCCGTGCGCTAGGCCACAAACACCCTGGCCTTGCGTGGCGTGACCACCAATATTTCGCCGTCCTTGAGCCCCATTTCGCGGAACTGTTGGGCACCAATCTGGGCTTCAATGATGTCGCCACTGCCCGCCGCAGAAGCGTCCTGGGGCAACAACTCCAGCCGGGCGATAGGCCCCACGACAATCGCGCGGACCAGCTTGGCGGGGATGCCACGCTCGGCCTGGTACCCCCCCACATGCGACTCCTCGCCTGCCACATAACGGCGCACATCCAGATCGTGCGGGCGCACGTAGGCAAAGGCTTTGGCGTCTTTCACACCACTGTGCTCAGGGCTGGCCAGGCGCACGCCGCGCTGGTCTTCTCCGATCAACATTTCGCCTTCGTGAGCGCGACCGTGGAACAAATTCACATCCCCCAAAAAGCCATACACAAAAGGGCTGGCGGGGTGGTCCCACACCTCTTGCGGGGAACCAATTTGCTCGACTTGGCCGCTGTTCATCAGCACCACGCGGTCAGCCACTTCCAGCGCTTCCTCCTGGTCGTGGGTCACAAAGATGCTGGTGACGTGCAGGTCGTCGTGCAGACGGCGAAGCCAGCGGCGTAACTCTTTGCGCACCTTGGCATCCAGCGCACCAAAAGGCTCATCCAGTAGCAGCACCTTGGGCTCCACCGCCAGCGCGCGCGCCAAGGCAATACGCTGACGTTGCCCCCCCGACAACTGCGCTGGGTAGCGGTCCGACAGCCAGTCCAACTGCACCAGACCCAACAGGTCGTGGACCTTCTTTTTAATGACGTCTTCGGAAGGCCGCGTGGCACGCGGCTTCATGCGCAGACCAAAGGCCACGTTGTCAAACACACTCATGTGCCTGAACAGGGCGTAGTGCTGAAACACGAAACCGACATTGCGCTCGCGCACATGCACATCGGTGGTGTCTTCCCCACTGAACAGGATGTTGCCCTGGTCGGCCGTCTCCAGGCCCGCAATGATGCGCAGCAAGGTGGTCTTGCCGCAGCCCGAGGGGCCCAACAGCGCGACCAGCTCGCCGGACTCGATGTCCAGCGACACATCGCGCAGGGCCTTGAAGGTGCCGAAGTCTTTGCTGACGTTACGGATTGCGATACTCATGGTGTTACCTTGAAATTTTCAGGAGGCAGCG
>NKIK01000108.1 GCA_002256115.1 Burkholderiales bacterium PBB3 | reverse complement strand
CCTTGCAAGCGGGTGACTCCCTGCGCAGCCGCATCAAGCAAGTGGCGTCTGGCCGCTTTGGTGTCACTGCCGAATACCTGTCGAGTGCCGACCAGATCCAAATCAAGATGGCCCAGGGCGCCAAGCCTGGTGAGGGTGGTCAGTTGCCCGGCGGCAAGGTGTCCGAGTACATCGGCAAGCTGCGCCACTCGGTGCCAGGCGTGGGCCTGATTTCGCCACCTCCGCACCACGACATCTACTCCATCGAAGACTTGGCCCAGCTCATCCATGACCTGAAGAACGTGGCTCCACACTCCGGCATCAGCGTCAAGCTGGTGTCTGAAATCGGCGTGGGTACGATCGCGGCAGGAGTGGCCAAGTGCAAGGCCGACCATGTGGTGATTGCAGGCCACGATGGTGGCACCGGCGCGTCGCCCTGGTCCTCTATCAAGCACTGCGGCAGCCCCTGGGAAATCGGCCTGGCTGAAACACAGCAAACGCTGGTGCTGAACCGCCTGCGCAGCCGCATTCGCGTGCAGGCCGACGGTCAGATGAAGACCGGCCGCGACGTCGCTATTGGCGCCCTGTTGGGTGCCGATGAATTCGGTTTTGCCACTGCACCGCTGGTGGTGGAAGGCTGCATCATGATGCGCAAGTGCCACCTCAACACCTGCCCGGTCGGCGTGGCGACCCAAGACCCCGTGTTGCGCGCCAAGTTCTCGGGCAAGCCTGAGCATGTGGTGAACTACTTCTTCTTCATTGCCGAAGAAGTGCGCCAGATCATGGCCCAGCTGGGTATCCGTAAAT